>NZ_JCBDGG010000020.1:0-85057 GCF_059833835.1 Vibrio sp. R15-SG3-ISO1B
GATTAACTCGCCGCGTTGATCTGTCACGGCTTGTCCCTCTTCATCAAACACTGCGATATCCAGCCCAAGTCCGGGGCCTTGACACTCGCCTACATAAACGGGAGACAACGGGTTACCCAGGACAAAGCAGCCGCAAATGTCCGTTCCTCCCGAAATCGATGCGAGATGGAGATCGGATTTAATCTTATCGTACACATAGTGATATTGGTTGGGGTAGAGCACCGAACCGGTGGAACACAATGTCTTTAGTGACGACAGATTCACGTCATTTTTTGGTGTGTAGCCAGCTTTCTCAATCGCTTCTAGATATTTGGCTGACGTGCCAAATAGGCTGACTTGCGCGCGTTCAGCCAGTGACCAGAGTGTCGCTGGCGTTGGATAAACGGGGCTACCGTCATAAATCACTAAGGTTGCGCCACTGGCAAGGGCAGAGACATGCCAGTTCCACATCATCCAACCGCACGTGGTGTAATAAAACACACAATCATTGGGTTTGATGTCGCAATGCAATTGATGCTCCTTGAGGTGATTCAATGTGGTTCCCCCGACACTGTGGACGATGCATTTGGGTTTGCCTGTGGTGCCTGAGGAGTAGAGGATGAAAAGTGGATCGTTAAAGCCGACCCGTGCGAATTCAATGCCCCTCGGTAAACAACTCGACAGCACCGACTCCCAATCGGAAAAGCCCTCGTTGAAAAACAGATCACAGGCGTGATCCGCGAGGTATTCAATCTGACAGGTGTTGGTAATGCTCGAAATGGCGTCGCAGATCTGGCCATTTTTCTCCACCATAGAATGGGTTTTGCCACTGAATTGATAGCCATTGCAGCAAAACAAGATCTTAGGTTGTACCTGACCAAAGCGCTCGACCACACTGTCTACGCCAAAATCAGGAGAGGTAGAGGTCCACACCGCGCCGAGGCTGGTGGTTGCCAACATGGCAATCACCGCTTGAGGGCAGTGTGGTAGGTAGCCAGCAACCACGTCACCTCGCTCGACGCCATTGTGACGCAGCCACTGCTGTACGATGGAGACTTGATCGCACAAGGCTTGCCAACTCAGCTGCGTTTCTACGCCAGATTCATTGTGAAACCAAATCGCCGGATTATTTGGACGTTGATACGCATAGGCGAGTAAGTTTTCTGCGTAATTGAGCTGTGCTTGAGGGAACCAGATGGTGTCTCGACTGGCACTAAATTGACCGTGTTTCGCTAGACCTTCTCCCTTAATACACTCACCGCGATAGCCAATCACGTCACAGACTTGCCAAATTTCGAGCCAAAACTGGTTGGGGTTTTCAACAGACCAAGTATGCAAATCCTGATAAGACTCAATAGCTTGGCCTTGCATGTTGATGTGCTGAATGAATTGCGCAATGTTGGCGTTACGTTGTCGCTCAGTCGTGGGTGACCAAAGCAGTTCGGGGGAGAGAGCAGAAGAGTCAGTCATTGGCGTATCCAGTGTTTTTATTGTTTTCGTTGTTTTGATTTTTGGTGCAAATATCGCCAAAGTCAAACCTTGCACTTCTTTTCATACCCATGAAAAACAAGTAAAAAAATGGAAAATGTAAAATATTTGTTACATGAGGTTGAGTGTTGATTGAACAAGCCATGATTGTCACTCAATGTCGGTATGGATACGCTTTATGTAACAAAATTGTTATGGATTGACATCATGACCTCGTATCACTCTAAGCCTGTCGATGCGCAAGGGCAGATCGCCTGGACGGCAGAAGAACATCAGATTTGGCAAGCCTTAGTTGAGCGCCAGTTGGCGGTCGTACAAAACCGCGCATGCCAAGCCTACCTAGATGGCCTTAAGCTGCTGGATTTGCCCTGCGATCGGGTCCCGGCACTGCGCGACATTAACCGCGTACTCGCCAGAGAAACTGGCTGGCAAGTGGAGCCAGTGGCAGCGTTGATCAGTTTTGATAAGTTCTTTGCGCTCTTGGCGCAACGGAAATTTCCTGTCGCGACGTTTTTACGCTCACGACAAGAGTTCGACTACCTCCAAGAGCCAGACTTTTTTCATGAAATATTCGGCCATTGCGCCATGCTTACTCATCCCGATTTTGCCGCTTTCACACACACCTATGGCCAAATGGGGTTAGCGGCAACACCAGAAGAGCGTGTCTATCTCGCAAGATTGTACTGGTTTACGGTTGAGTTCGGCTTGGTGAAAGAAGCCGGGGCCACCAAGATTTACGGCGGGGGGATTCTCTCTTCGCCCGGTGAAACCGTGTATGCATTGGATGACGCGAGTGTAAAACGAACCCCTTTTGACCTCCATACTGTGCTGCGGACGCCCTATCGAATTGACATCATACAGCCACAATATTTTGTTTTAGAGGATCTTAAGCAGTTGTATACCCTGAGCAACATGGACTTAATGGCCCACGTCAAGCAGGCAATGCAAGCTGGCTTACTCCCTCCACTATTTGAACCAAAGGAAATCTCCCATGTTGAATGAATTGCGTTGTGAAGCGTGCCACAGTGATGCCACCCCCCTCGGCTCTGAGGAACGAAGATTGCTATTAACGGAGTTGGAGGGATGGAAAATCGTTGATCGAGACGGCATACCCCAATTGGAAAAAGAGTATCGCTTTAAAAATTATCAACTGGCGTGGGCCTTCGCCAATAAAGTCTCTCAGCTTGCTGAAGAGGAGTTCCACCACCCCTCACTACTGTTGGAGTGGGGAAAGGTCACCGTCACCTGGTGGAGCCATTCCATCAAAGGCTTGCACCAAAACGACTTTATCTGCGCGGCCAAGTGTGACCGCTTTTAACGGATAGCATAACGCCCCTCACTAGCATTCGGCTTGTGAGGGGCGTCGTCGTTTCTCAGTGCGGCGTATTAGTTTGCGGTCAGGTAACGCTGCTCTTTGGCGAGTGTTTTATCGCCATCAATAATTTCGAACGTGAAAGTGCGGCCGTTATCAAACAAGTTAGCGGCGTAGAATGTTCCTTTTGAACCACTGACGAAATGTTTGACACCGTTGCCACGGACTGTGACGTCAACACCACTGACGGGTTGTCCGTTGTCAAGTACCGTGACGATTGCGCCGTGATTTGCTGTTGCTACATCAAGGGTGTAGTTGTGGCTGTCGGCAGCAAATGCTGATGTTGCAGTAACCAAAGAGAGTGCAAGAGTGGTGATGATAGTTTTCATAGAGTATTCCTCAACAAGTAGGTGGAATTAAGTTTGCTGGAGTCTGTCTCAGCGCTTGATAGGAATATTAAATGTGATTTTGGTCGCGAAAAATCATGGTTTTTAGTTGGACTAGTTCGAAAAAATTGAACGTAGTTTTGTTTAACTTGTGTACAAAGCTAAAGAGTTACTGATAATGGTCGCTATACTCTTTACAGTAACGACAAAACGCTTGCGTATGGAACTATGAAAAAAATCATCATGGTGTTGTTGCTGCTTGTCGGTATTGCTTGTGCCGGTGGCGGTTATTACATCTTTTATTACAAGCCTCAACAAGATGCGTTGGCACTCGCCGCACAAGAGTCGGAGCCCGAGGCACCAAAGCCTGTGGAAAAAAAAGCGCCACCTGAGCCAGAACCCGAGCCCATCACAGATTATTACGTGAACCCAGCCAAACTTGGGGTGCGTGAGCAACCCGATGAACAGGCGTTTATCGAGAGTGTTGTTTATCGCGGCGATAAACTGCATGTTTTGGAAAAAAAAGACGGTTGGGGACGCATTTCCCCCTATTACGTGTATGAAGAAGGGGGGCCGGAAGTCGCTGAATGGGTGCCGATGGAGGCACTGCTCGAGGTTGCGCCCACGATTACTCGTGAAGAGCGTATTGAGACGGTCAGTGGCTACATCGAAAATTCCGACGATTTTAAAACCTTTTTTGACCGCTTTATCCAGTCCACCGACAGTTTGCTCAAAGAGGGGACTTGCTCGCCAGAAGACTTTGAAGAGTTGGGCGGTTGGGTGCGTTCTGTTACCTTCAGTAGCGACGATATCTACTTTGTCTATTGCGGCGGTTTGAAACAGGCGAACAAAATTTATCTCAACGCGCAAACGGGCGAAATCTTCTATCGCTGATCCCCAAACACATTGACGAAACCATGACGCACAGATGCTTACATCTTGGCGGGAGTTACGTATATACTTATCCAAGTATTTGAATTGCTAAACTATGTGCTCTGAGTACGGTCTTGTGCTCATAGTTTAATGGACATAGTAGGCTCAACGAGGTCGAGTTGGCCTCGTTGACAGGAAAGGATAATAAAGGGAGAGAACGATGGGCACGATCACGCGCACCCTAGTTGCCGTCGCGTTTGCGATGCACATGGCCACGTCATATGCGGCTGTCATTGAAACCACGACACTGGTGGGATTTGGTGACGCAAAATATCCGCAAGATTTCACCCACTTTGATTATGTCAATCCAGACGCCCCAAAATATGGCAAAGTGACGTATGGACAAGTCGGCACGTTCGACAACTTTAACCGTTACGCTTCTCGCGGGGTTGCGGCGGCGGCCAGTGGCGAGCTATACGATCCCTTAATGTTCTCTCCAAGCGATGAGATCGATGCTTATTACCCCTTAATTGCACAGCGTGTCCGATACTCGGATGACTACCGCTGGTTAGAGCTCGACATCAACCCGAAAGCACGCTTTCACGACGGTCAGCCTATTACTGCACATGACGTCGCCTTTACCTTCGATAAGTTTATGAAAGAGGGGGTGCCGCAATACCGCGTCTATTATCAAGACATTCAATCTGTGACCGCTAAAGATGATCTCACGGTGCGGATTGAGATGGCGACGCCCAATCGAGAAAAGTTGTTTAGCTTTGCGCAGTCCACACGTGTGTTGCCCAAACATTTTTGGCAGGACAAAAACCTCTCCGAACCGTTATCGACGCCACCTATCGGCAGTGGTGCCTATCAAGTCACCGATTATCAATCTGGCCAGAGCGTCACCTATTCACTGGTAGAGGATTACTGGGCACGCGATCTTCCCGTCAATGTGGGGCGCGATAACTTTGCGCAGATTCAATACGACTATTACCGCGATGACACCGTGATGCTCGAGGCGTTTAAAGCGGGCGAATTTGATTTTCGTCTCGAGAATTCCGCCAAGTTTTGGGCGAATTCTTACACCGGGATCAACTTTGATAAGGGATACATTGTTAAACAAGAGATCCCTCATGAGAAGCCAGAGAACACCCAAGGGTTCGTGTTTAACACCCAGCGTGATCTGTTTAGCGACCCAAAGGTTCGAGAAGCACTCTCTTACGCGATGGACTTTGAGTGGATGAACAAAAACATGTTCTATGGTCAATACAGTCGCACGCGCAGCTACTTTCAAAATACTGACTATGAAGCTAAAGGGCTTCCTGATGAGGACGAATTAGCGGTGCTTGAACCTTATAAATCTCAAGTGCCAGCGCGAGTGTTTACCCAGGAGTATCAGCCGCCAGTCACCGACGGCAGTGGTCGAATTCGCGCCCAGCTTAGAGTGGCGTTTAAACTGCTCGATGAAGCGGGTTGGGCACTTAAAGACAAAGTGATGACGAACAAAGAGACCGGTCAACCGCTCACCTTTGAACTGCTGATATACAGTCCAACCACGGAGCGTATTGCGATTCCATTGCAAAAAAATCTCAAGCTCATGGGCGTAGAGATGAACATTCGCTCGGTGGATACCACCCAATATATCAAACGCTTGCGTGACCGAGATTTTGACATGGTGTCATCGTCTTACAGCGCCAATCCTTATCCAAGTCCGAACTTAATGATCGTTTGGAACTCCAACTACATTGACTCCACCTACAACACTGCCGGTGTGATGGACCCCGTCGTGGATGCGTTGACGCTTGAGATTTCCAACAGTCAGCAAGATACGCAGGCGTTGTTGTCACTGGGTAAGGCGCTCGATCGCGTACTCCAATGGAACTTTTATGTGATTCCACAGTGGCATGTTGGCGAGTACCGCGTTGCGATGTGGGATAAGTTTGGACGCCCATCTGTGACGCCCAAATACGACCTTGGCGTTGACACTTGGTGGGTCGATAAACAAAAAGCGGACAAATTGCCAGAAAAGCGCCGCTAAACCTGTAAGGCGATATTGACCAAGGCCAATTCGAGGGAAACATGGCAGCGTATATATTTCGACGACTTTTGTTGGTGATCCCCACCTTGTGGGCGATCATCACCATCAATTTCTTTATTATTCAAATAGCGCCAGGTGGCCCTGTCGAGCAAGCGTTAGCCCAGATGGAAGGGCTCGGTTCTGGTGTTATGGAGCGTTTTGCCGGCGGTGGGAGCGAAGTCGACCTGAGTGTCTCCAATGACAATGCCGTGAGTGGTTATAAAGGCTCTCGCGGTTTGGATCCCGAAGTGGTGGAGGCGATTAAAGTCCAGTTTGGTTTTGATAAGCCGCTACTTGAGCGCTATGTCGAGATGCTCAAAAACTACGCGACTTTTAATTTTGGTGAAAGTCTGTTTAAAGGCGGTAACGTCATCGATTTGATTGTCGAGCGGTTGCCCGTCTCCATCTCCCTCGGGCTTTGGAGTACGTTGATCATCTATCTGATCTCGATTCCTTTGGGGATTCTAAAAGCGATTCATCATGGTAGTCGCTTTGATATTTGGTCCAGTGCACTGGTGATCATCGGTTACGCCATTCCCGGTTTCTTGTTCGCCATCATCCTTATTATTTTGTTTGCCAGTGGCAACTACTTCAGCTGGTTTCCCTTGCGTGGCTTGGTGTCGGCCAATTTTGAGCAGCTGAGTTGGTATGAACAAATCCTCGACTATTTTTGGCATTTGGCGCTGCCGATTTGTGCGATGGTGATTGGCGGCTTTGCGACGCTCAGCATGCTGACCAAGAACTCGTTTCTGGATGAGATCAACAAACAGTATGTAGTGACGGCGCGGGCAAAAGGATTGGACGACCGCTCTATCTTGTACAAACACGTATTTCGTAACGCCATGCTTATCATTATCGCGGGTTTTCCTGCGGCATTTATCAGCATCTTTTTTACTGGTTCGATGCTGATTGAAGTCATGTTCTCTCTTGAGGGCATAGGTCTACTCGGTTTCGAGTCGACCATACAGCGGGATTATCCGGTGGTGTTTAGCTCGCTCTACATTATGACGCTGCTCGGACTGTTGCTGAGTATTATTTCCGATCTGACCTATACCTGGGTTGACCCAAGAATTGATTTTGAGGCGCGCTAATGCAAGCGAAGAAAAGACGTAACCCGCTCAACGAAGCTCGCTGGCAACGCTTTAAGGCTAATAAGCGCGGATTTTGGTCGTTGTGGATCTTCTTGGTTTTATTTACCGTGAGTTTGTTTGCCGAGCTGATTGCCAACGATAAGCCATTGCTGGTGGAGTACGATCAGCAGTGGTATTTTCCTATCGTTCAACAATACGCAGAAACGGAGTTTGGCGGTGAGTTTGAGACCGAAGCCGATTACACCGATCCGTATGTGATCGAGCTTATCGAAGAGAAGGGCTATCTGATTTGGCCTCTGATCCGTTTCAGTTACGATACGATCAATTTTGATATTTCCGGTAGCGTGCCATCGGCGCCCGATAGCGTCAATTGGCTCGGCACGGATGACAAAGGCCGCGACGTACTGGCCCGAATTATTTACGGTTTTCGAATTTCGGTGCTGTTTGGTTTTGTGTTGACCATCATTTCCAGCGTGATTGGTGTTGCCGTCGGCGCGACGCAAGGCTACTACGGTGGTTGGCTGGATCTGTTGGGTCAGCGTTTTATCGAAATTTGGTCCGGAATGCCGACCCTATTTTTACTGATCATTTTGTCGAGCTTTGTCGAGCCGAATTTCTGGTGGTTACTGGGGATTATGGTGGCCTTCAGTTGGATGAGCTTAGTCGGCGTGGTGCGCGCCGAATTCTTACGTTGCCGAAATTTTGATTATGTCCGCGCCGCGCATGCGATGGGCGTCAGCGACGGGCGCATCATGCGTCGCCACATGTTGCCCAATGCGATGGTCGCCTCACTGACCATGATGCCGTTTATCTTATCCGGTTCGGTCACAACATTAACCTCGCTTGACTTCCTTGGCTTTGGTTTACCGGCCGGTTCGCCATCACTGGGTGAGTTACTGGCGCAAGGTAAAGCCAATTTGCAGGCGCCGTGGCTCGGTTTTTCGGCCTTCTTTGTTCTCTCTATCATGCTAACCTTGCTCGTTTTCGTCGGCGAAGCGGTACGTGACGCGTTTGACCCCCACCACCAAGGACGATAATCATGAGTACTCCTATTTTACACATAGACGGTTTATCGGTGGGCTTTGGCGCCGGTGATGCGCCTCTGACGGTCACCCATCAAGTGTCACTCAATGTCGCCAAAGGGGAGACGCTCGCCTTGGTCGGCGAGAGCGGCTCAGGTAAGTCGGTGACAGCCAATTCGATTCTCAAGTTGTTGCCAAAAGGTTCAGCCCATTATCTGGAAGGAAGCATTCAGTTTGATGGCATTGACATGCTCAGTTGTTCAGAGCGTCAGTTACGTGGTATTCGCGGCGGTCGAATTGGGATGATTTTCCAAGAGCCTATGGTGTCGTTAAATCCGCTGCATAAGGTGGGCAAACAACTGGTTGAGACCTTAGCGATTCACCGTGGCATGCGTACGACTCAAGCGCAACAGCGAGCGATTGAGTGGCTAGGAAAAGTCGGAATTCGTCACCCTGAGCAAAAAATACAGGCCTATCCGCATGAGTTGTCGGGGGGAGAACGTCAGCGCGTGATGATTGCGATGGCGTTAATTAATGAGCCTGAGCTGCTGATTGCCGATGAGCCGACGACAGCGCTCGATGTCTCTGTCCAAGCGCAAATTCTGGATCTGCTCAAAGCGCTGCAACAAGAGATGGGCATGGCGATGCTGTTTATCACCCATGATCTGAGTATCGTTCGCCGTATTGCGGACCGAGTGGCCGTCATGCAACACGGACATTTAGTCGAGACAGGGGAGTGCAAAGCGATCTTTCAAAACCCGACCCACCCCTACACGCAAAAGCTGATTCACTCAGACCCGAGAGGCTTACCTGTTCCGGTTGAACCCGACTCGCCCGCTTTGTTGACAGTGGATCAGTTGAAAGTGTGGTTTCCCATCACGGGTGGTCTGTTTAAGCGGGTAGTGGATCACGTGAAAGCCGTGACAGAGATGAGCTTTACTTTACGCAAAGGTCACTCCATTGGATTGGTTGGCGAGAGTGGCTCGGGGAAATCGACCACAGGTATGGCGATTCTCAAATTGGTCCACTCGCAAGGGCATATTGAGTATCAAGGACACGCACTGGACACGCTCGATCGCGCGGGTATGCTGCCATTTCGCAGCAAAATGCAAGTGGTGTTTCAAGACCCGTTCTCAGCGCTCAACCCAAGAATGTCGGTGGCTGAAGTGATTGGGGAAGGATTGCGCGTGCACAAGCAATGGAGTGATGAAGAGATCGATGAACAAATCTGCGCAGTGATGAAAGAAGTGGATTTGGATCCGAACACTCGTCACCGTTATCCCAATGAGTTTTCCGGTGGGCAGCGTCAGCGCATCGCCATCGCTCGAGCGTTGGTGCTCAAGCCAGAATTCATTTTGCTTGATGAGCCGACCTCGTCACTCGATAGAACCGTGCAAGCTCAAGTGCTCGATTTGCTCAAATCGCTGCAAGAGAAGTATCAGCTTAGCTATTTGTTCATTAGCCACGATCTCAATGTCGTGAAATCCTTGTGCCATTACACCATAGTGATGAAACAGGGGCAGATTGTCGATCAAGGGGAGACGCAGCAACTGTTTACCTCTCCCGCTCACCCTTATACGCAGGAGCTGGTCTCGCTGTCGTCGTTTTAGCGAGTCAGCGTGTTTTATATAGCAAGCTATTGGGGCCAGTATCAGTGGGCGAACCAAACGGTGTAGTATCGCCTTGTCGCGATTAAATGGTGGTGTAGCGGCTGGCGCTTGCCAGAGAGAGCGGTTTTGAAAACCAATAGCCTTGCAAGTAGGACGCGCCCATATCTGTGAAGATTCGCTGCATTTCGGCGCTCTCTATTCCCTCAATGACAATATCGACGCTGTAGCTTTTGCACAGTTTAGTGATGAAGGCGAGATACTCGAAGGTAGCGGGGTTTTGCAGCGAGCGCCACGCGATGGATTTGTCGACTTTGATCTGTTTTAGCGGCAGGTCAAAAAAACTATTGAGAGAGCTGTAGCCGGATCCGAAATCGTCTAACGAGAGTAAGAAACCATAACCATTGAGGCGGTAGAGTTGGTCAAAAGCACTCTGATTGCCATCAAGGATGATGGTTTCTGTCAGCTCTAGCACAATACTGCTCGTAGGCACGCCGTAGTGGTCTGCCATGGTTTTAATTTTTTTCGGAAAATCCTGTTGCAGCAACTGCAATACGGATACGTTGATATTCACCCGAACGCTCGATTGATGTTGCTGTGAGTAGGCTTTGATGAACTCGCAGGCTTTGGCAAACACAAAGTAGCCCAATTCAGACACTAAGCCTTTCTTTTCCGCTAGCGCTATAAATTCGTCGGGGTAAATTTCTCCCATCTCGCGGCTTTTCCAGCGTACGAGTGCTTCAAAGCTGGCCACGCGGTTTTGCTGGGTACAAATAATAGGCTGAAACTTCACGTTCAGCGTTTCACCTTGAATTGCCTCACCAAGTTCACGTTCGATGTAGAAGTGGCGATCGACCTTATCTTTGGTTTTGTCATCATAAACGCTGATGATTCCGTCACCTTGTTCCACTGCAAAGTGGCAGGTACGCGCAGCGATTTTAAGGGTATCTTCAGGCGCGGCATCGGTAGGGAAGTTAGGGTAGATGCCTATCACCATATCACGGCCGTACAACACGCCCTGTTCGTTGAGCGCATTTTGGTACTGCGTAATAATGCGCTGGGCGAGATCGTTCAGTGCAGCGGTGGTGTAGTCACCTTGACATAGAATCACAAAGTCATCAGAGCGAATACGGTAAATATCCACCAACACATCAGGCAGTGTTTTTAGGCTGATCAACAGGTGATTGAGCACATCGCGCATACTCTGTGAGCCATACAGGCTAAGGTAGGTACGCAGATCGCTAACATGGATATTCAGTAGATGATACTGTTCGCCCACCGGCGCGGTCAGCTGGTTGAGATCGAGGGTCAATTTTTGCTCGTTGGCAAGGCCTGTCGGAATATCAAACAGCGACGTGTGACGTAAAAACGCTTCCATATCTTTTTGTTGTGAGATGTCTTTGTGGCACCCAACCATAAAACGCTTACCGTTGATGGTTTTGGTGATAGACGTCGCTTCTAGCCAAACGTAGTCGCCGGTGGTGGCACGAATACGATATTGCGTGGTCATTTTGAGGTTGTCTTGCGCGATGTGCTCATTGACGCGACCATCGAGCATTTCTCTGTCCAATGGATGCACCAGTTTCAGCCAATCATTCAAACAAGAATGGCCGGTATTGATGCCAAATCGGCGATAAAAGGCGGGGCTATAAAAGCAGACATGTTCATTGTCAGACATGTAAAAGATACCGTCATTAAACACATCAAACATGTGCTTAAAGTGGTTGTCCATTAGGCCGTCGAGCTGAGCGCCCGAGAGAGGATGCTCAGCGTTATGGTCAATCGACTCTACCGCACCGCCGCTTTCAGCCTCTTCTGCAGCTTTGAGCGTATCAAACAGACTGTGGATGGTGTACTTAGACATATCGAAATAAAGACCTAGCCATAGATTGCTTAATCATTGATTTTATTGTGGTTATCTGCGTTAAGCAAAAATTTTGAACATTGTTTCATACATTTGATGCTACTGCCAACAATAAGCGCGTTAACTGATAACGATTCTCTATTAATTTTGATATAGATGCAGTGAATAGACAATATTATTGAGTGAGCATTCAATAATATTGATGAATGTGTGAAGAGAATCACCTAAGGCGCTGCGCATTGGCGAGTATAGTGGATTGTGCTACGGTGGCATTATCCAAAACTATCAAACTCGTCTCTTATTATGAAGTCTCAGCTTGATCTCAATTTACTTAAAGTATTGCTGCTGTTGGCGAAACATAAGCAGTTAAAACCGGTCGCAAAAGAGTTGGGAAAAACCGAAAGTGCGGTCAGTAAGCATCTCGCTAAGTTGCGAGAGCAGCTTGGTGACCCTTTATTTGTCAGAGGAGCACACGAGTTTGAGCCCACTGAGTTCACGCTCAAGCTTTTGCCTGGTGTTGAGCAAGGATTGGAGCTTATCCAATATTCGGTACAAGACAAAACCTTTGAACCTCAGTTGTATCAAAAGCCGATAAAAATCGCTTTGCCGAGCGTGGTGCAATATTTGGTAGGTAAAGATCTTCTGATTGACTTGCTAGACACGTTCCCACGCGCGCCGATTGATATCACCACTTGGAATGACTATTCGGTCAGCCACATTCTTGATGATAAAGTCGATATTGGCGTTCAATACTTTAACGGTGACTTGACGAAGAACCTCTACCAGCACAGGCTCGGGCAGTGTGATGCCAGTATTATCTGCGCCAAGCGCTATGCTGGGCGAACTCTAGACGATTTGCTTGCGATGCCGTTTGTATTAATGGAAATGAAAGGGTGGCAGCATTCGAAAGCCGCCACCAAAGTGGCATTGGCAGAGCGCGGCATTGCCATTAATGACATCGCGACCGTAGACAATATGACCTGTTTGTTTGAGGTACTTGATGAGATCGAGTGCGCCGCTTTCTTACCTAAGCTTCCCGCGCTGACCAAGCGGCCAAATCTGGCGGTGACAGTGCTCCCTGATAGCCTAATGGGAACGCCGCTGCCCCCGATTGTCAGCATATCTCGCTTAAAGAATCGAGGGAGCCCATTACACGATCTGCTGGTGAGTAAACTCAAGCAGCACGTGTTCTCCGGTTAAATCTATCGTACTTAGGCGGCGAGCTGACTTTGCAGACGAGTCAACTCGATGATGGACTCAACTTGGTATTTATCGAGAATGCGGGTCTTATAGGTGCTGATGGTTTTCGAGCTCAAAGAGAGCAGCTCAGAAATCCGCTTGTTCGAGTAGCCTTGAATCAAGTAGTTGAGAACGATGGTTTCTCGACTTGAAAGCGCCGGATGTTTTGCACTTTGCTCAGCGTCTTGCTTGAAAACCAAGTAGCCACGCACCACGCTATTGATCGATTCGGCAATGGTGGTGGTCGATTCTGTTTTTAACACAAACCCATTGGCGCCAATTTTATGCGCAGTATCGGAATAGAGTGGGTGATGGTGGCCTGAGACAAAAACAATTTTGCCTGTGTAACCGCGAGCTCGGGCGCGGCGCACAAATTCAAAACCGTCAGAGTTGTCGAGTTCAACATCAAGCACCACCAAATGACAGGGGTGTTGACGCAAATATTGCAGTGCGCTGAGTGATGAGCTGGTCGCTTCCACCTGCGCATTCGGAAAAAGTGTCTCAATGACCTGAGTAAGGGCTTCTTGAAACATGGGCTGACGGTCGATGATGAGTGTGGTAAACGGTGTGTTGAGCTGTGCGTTCATCTTTCTTTTATCTCTCTTATTGATTTACGTGAAACGCATCCATGCACTAATCGATGGCGTTAATGTAATCCAAATCTGAAAGACGGTGTGGAAAAGAGGAATTTCCGTTTCGGAAAGTCAGTCAGCGGCATGTCAACGGGGTCAACATGCCGACCATATTAATCTCTTAGAAGAAGTCGATCGACTTACGTCCGCCACTTTTGCTTGGTGTTGGCTTATCGGGTGTCGATGATGTTTGTGCGCTCGCTGGTTCGGGCTTGTGCGAAGGGCTCTGCTCAGGCGCCCGAGTCGAGGCTACGGACTTCTCTTCCTCAAGTTCCAGTGCGCTTGGCTGCGTGGCATCCACCGGATTCTCGATGTCGTGCTCTTCGCCAGTGTCATCAGCGTAGTAGTAGTCGTTGACACCGCTGCTTTCACCATCGGCACAAATGATGATGTAGTACTGCTGGTTGAACTCAATCAAATCGCCGTCCATGATCTTACGGCGTTTGCGCGTTTCTATTTCACCATTCACCGCGACATAGCCTTCAGAGATAATGTGCTTGGCTTCACCGCCACCACTGACGAGATTGGCGATTTTAAAGATCTTATAAAGCTCAATAGGTTGCGAGTCGATTTCAATACCGATCGCTTCAATTTCAATCTCTTCTGACTCATACTCAGACATAACGGGTTCTCACAAATCCTGATGCTAAACGTTTCTTGCATTACTATAATCGTGCCGCGCAGTGTACTGGCATCGACCAAAGATGCAATCTATTGCGTTAAATCTTTAATGATCGGGCACTCACTACTTGCATCGCCTGGGCAAGCGGCGACCCACTCTTTGAGCTGCTTTTCAATCTCTTGCAACTGGCGAAGCTTGTTTTGCACTTCATCCAGTTTGACTTGTGCTCTGGCTTTCACTTCACTGCTTTTACGCTGCGGGTTGTGCGCCAGTTGGACGAACTCCTTACATTCTTGCAAAGAGAAACCGGCGTTTTTGGCTCTCGAGATTAAGTTCAGCTCTTGAACCTGTTGCTCGCCATACTCCCGATAGCCGGAATCACTGCGACTTGGCGGGGTAATGAGGCCTTTTTCCTCATACAGGCGGATAGACTTGCTGGATAGGCCAGTCAGTTCTGCGACGCTGCCAATGTTCATGCGCTCTCCTTTCGTCTTATGTTTGGCTATGTTGTACTACGAAATGATCGCTGATGCACTTATCTAGTGCCCAAAATATCTTGGGCCCAAAACGAAAAAGCTCACCCCGAAAGGGGTGAGCATAGCTAGCAATATTCGCCAGCAAGGACAGTCGTTTACCTAGAACTTATAGGTAGATACGTGCGCCGATAACCCACATGTCGTTAGTATCAACTTTCACGTTTTGTGGCTTGTCGTTTAGGTCGAACTGGTAAGCAGTGTAACCTACGAAGTTTGGCTTGAAGTTGTATTCAACTTGTAGAGCCATCTCTTCACGAGTTGTTTCTTTAGCATCACCTTTCTGGAACTTACCTTCAACCATTTCGTAGTTGATGCTGAAGTTTAGGCTGTTTGGAAGTGCGTATGCTGCTAGGAATTCGTATGCCGTGCTTTCTTCCATTAGAAGACTAGATTTCACAGAACCAGTTTTTCCACCCACACTGTTCATGTTTTCATTTGAAGCGTAAACACCAGCAACGTATAGGCCTTTACCGTATGAACCGTAAGCTGCAGATACTACGTGAGATGTAGCATCGTCCTTACCAAAGCCAGATGCTGTGTTCTTGATTTCGCCAGTGTTGTAAGCGTAGCCAAGTTTAGCTCCCATGATCGAGTATGCTACTGTAGCTTGTACGCGGTCTTTTAGATCGAAAGTTAAACCAGCCGGACCTACGTTAGCTAAATCTTTTGCTTGTTGACCTTGCCATGCGAAACCGAAGTCTAGTGCGCCTGCATCACCTAGTTCAACACCGTTGCGGTAAGAGATCATGTTTTCGCCACGACCTGTACCAAATGCACCGTGGTTGTCGTAGATAAAGTCGTTAGCAAACGCGATTGGCATATCTGCTACGCCCGCTACGTCGTAGTAAGGTGCCCACTGAGTACCTGCTACTGCACGGCCGAAATCTTCATGAGTGAGACCAACGTAACCAAGACGAGTTGTGAAAGTGTTGTCACCGCCGTCTAGGTAGTTCAGTTGCCATTCGCCGCGAGCGTCAGCTGTGAAGCCGTTGCCTAGGTCTTGAGTAGCGGTGAAGTTGATGCGTGGAGAGTTCGAGCCAACGCCAGTGTCGCCTTGCTCAGAACCGTTTAGGTTAACTGATACGTGACCGCCAACGGCGAAAGTCGTGCCGTCGTTGTTGTAAAGCTCAACCGCCATTGCTGTTGAAGAAAGAGAGGCAATGGCTACTGCAAGAATCGTTTTTTTCATCATAAAGTCCATATTGAATCAGCCCATTCGATAAACGTAACGAAATGAGCGGGTTATCACGTTTGATTACGTGGGATGCACTTTATCTTGAAAGTTCGATGAAGCTCTCAAAAACATGATAAAACGTTAGAGATTTAAAATAACAAACAAAAACATAAGGTTACTGATTATGTTTTGTGTTTTTATATTTTTTATTGGTTATTTTTAGAGTGTTTTTAGGTGAAGGTGAATATGGTGGGTTTTGTGCTTTTTTGCTCCTATATGGGTCATGAATGAGTGGGTGCGAAATTTTACCTTTAGCTAACTGGTTGTACCTGTCAATTTCTACAAACATAACCTTTTGAACGGTGGTTTGAGCCCCTTGTTAGAGGCTATGGGATTGAGTGAGTGGGGCCGCTGTCTGAGTCGTGTGGTCATGAGTCCAACGAATGGCTTGATCAAGCGCCATGGCTGGGCTGTAGTAATAACCTTGGATATAGTCGCAGCCATAGCCTTTCAGTGTGCGAAGCACCGATTGATCTTCTACACCCTCAGCGACCACGGTATACCCTAAGCCGTGCGCCAAAGTGATGGCGTTGGCGACAATAGAGTCGTTGCGATCATTGGTGTCCAGTTGATATAAAAAAGAGCGGTCGATTTTGATTTGATCGACGGGCAAATCACGCAATAAAGAGAGAGAAGAGTAGCCGGTACCAAAGTCATCCAAGCTGATTTTGAACCCTAACGCCCGAATCGAAGAGAGCAGTTTCTCTGGACTGTGCAAACGGTTGATGGCGGTACTTTCCGTTATTTCCAGTACGATGTAATCGGTAATCGCTGGGTGTTCGTCAACCAATTCACGCAGTTGATTGACCAAACCTTGGCCCATCAAATCTTTGGCGGACAGGTTAATGTGAATAGGATAATGAATGCCACTTTGCTGAAATTGCGCAATATCCTGCGTCACTCGTTTTAGCACCCAATTGGTGATTGAAACGATTTTGTGGCTCTGCTCGGCAATAGGGATAAAGTCGACGGGGCTAATCACCGTACCGTCATCTTTTATCCAGCGAATCAGGGCTTCATAACCACACACCGCCTCTTTTTTACTATTGATGATCGGCTGATAGAAAATTTGGAACTCGTTGGTTTCGAGTGCCGCATCAATCTGACGTGAGATCTGTAGCTTTTGTTTCGCCCCTTGGTACATGCGCTCATCATAATGGGCAATGAGGCTGCCGTTATTTTTCGCCCAATACATCGCCATATCAGCGGATTTCATCAGCGCTTCGGCGCTCAGCCCATGATCGGGAAAGCGGCTAATGCCAATCGCCGCGCTGCTTGTCAGCTCAAACCCTTCGAGCAGAAAGGGTTGGCTCAACGCTTTGTTGATCTTCTTGGCCAATTTAAGCCCTTCTGTTCGATGCTCTAGCTTGGCAATCACCGCAAATTCATCACCACCAAGACGCGCCAACATCGCATCTTGACCCATCAAGGCACTCAATCTGTGACCGATTTGAATCAAGAGTTGATCACCACAAAAATGGCCCATGCCGTCATTGACTTGTTTGAAGTTGACAATATCGAGCAGCAGAAACTGAAAAGTGCGCCCGTTGACAATGTACTCATCTAAGGCGTCGATGCAGTATTTGCGGTTGGGCAACCCGGTGAGCGAGTCATACAGTGAGTTGTATTTCTCTTGCTCGGCTAAATCCTTTAGGCGAGAAATACTGCTTAAGCTAAAACGCGTCACCATAAAGACGAACACACTACCGGCAAAAAGAATGCTGCTGAGTGCAAACATCACATGACCGACATCACTGTCATTAAGCAAAATAAGGAAAATGGCACTGTAGCCAGCGATAAAAAGAAAGATCAGTAATGTCAGCAACCGCCAACCAATGTAGCGAGTGTTGTTGCAGATCTCACGCGCGGTCGCAAGGCTAGCGGCGAGTAGGAGAATGCCAAGGGCAATAAAGCTTATCGCAATGGTTGACACATTTATCTCTCATCAGCGGATTAACAGCAAAGTAGGGCAGCTTCACGGGTACGCAATTGACTGAACACTGCTTTTTAAAGTGTAGGCATGTTCTCGCGGGAATACCAAACGGCGTCTCATCCGACGTTTGCAACATTTAGGGTTTACGCTTGCCTTTTGTCAGATAAGAACACTCTATAGAGCCTAAAGTCGGTGACAATTTGTATTAATTTTTAGCTAAGAAAAAATTCAGACTTTGCGGCAGATCAATAAATTTTATCTGATTTGTTTAATGTTGATAAAATTAGTTGAAAGATTAAAAAAATATTGAATAATGATTTTAAGTAGATGAAGCAGACGGCTTTCCCCACTCACGTTGAAACAGGAACTCTCCCCCATGTCTAATTCGTACGTTCTAGTGATTAACTCTGGCAGTTCTTCACTAAAATTCGCAGTGATTGATTCTGCCACTGGTGACGCAATCGTTTCCGGTTTGGGTGAATGCTTTGGAATGCCCGAAGCGACCATCAGTTGGAAGTTTAATGGCGAGAAAATAGAAGAAGCGATTGACGCGCCAGACAACCATCATCAGCATGCAATTAAACGTATTGTATTACTCATTGAGTCGCTAGGTCTGGACAAGGATTTGGTCGCTGTGGGTCACCGCATTGTTCATGGTGGCGAGAAATTCACCTCAACGGTTCGTATCGATGCTAACGTGCTGGCAGAGATCGAAAACCTTTCTGATCTTGCTCCACTGCACAACCCTGCTGGCGCGAAAGGCATCAAAGCGGCGATGGACGCTTTCCCGGCACTGCCACAGTTTGCCGTGTTCGATACTGCTTTCCACCAAACCATGCCACAAAAAGCGTTTACAGGCGCAATTTCCAACGAACTGTACAAACAATACGGTATTCGTCGCTACGGCTTCCACGGTACGAGTCACTACTTCGTTAGCCGTGAAGCGGCAAAAATGCTGGATAAACCCGTCGAGTCGTGCAGCTTCATCACCGTTCACCTGGGTAACGGCGCGTCTGTGTGTGCCATCAAAGATGGTCAATCAGTCGATACCTCAATGGGCTTCACTCCGCTAGCGGGCCTTATGATGGGTACACGTTCCGGTGACCTAGACCCAGGTATCATCGAGTTCTTGATGAAAAAAGGTTGGACCCAAGAGCAAGTTTTTGAAACGCTGAACAAGAAATCAGGTTTCTTGGGCGTATCGGGTGTGACTTCTGACGCGCGCGGTATTCTTCAAGCAATGGAAGAGGGCCACGAAGGCGCGAAATTGGCATTCGAGGTATTCACTTACCGCGTCGCCAAATACATTGGCTCATACCTGATCCCACTCGATCGCCTAGATGCGGTCATTTTCACCGGTGGTATCGGTGAAAATGCGCTGGATATCCGCCGCGAGATCTTAAACAACCTAGGTCTACTTGGCTTTGTCGAAGATGTGAAGGGTAACGAAGACGCACGCTTTGGCAACGCGGGTATCATTGGTAAGTCTGAGCTGCTTAACGCGCTCGCCCTAGTGATTCCAACTAACGAAGAATTTGTGATTGCCCAACAGTCGGTTGAGTTGCTTTAATTTGATTTAAAATCAAATAGATAGAAGCGAGCCTTGTGCTCGCTTTTTTTGTTATCATATGTTGGATAGACCATCGCAAAGCAGCGCATGACGGTACCTCCATTACTCGCTCTATTGACTTCTGTAGTTCATTTTGTGCCCTTAAGTCTGCAAGGTTCGTGTTGACTTGTTTTTGCCCCTATCTGTGTTGCGAGCGTTTAGCTACTCGGTTCTCTAAAGCGTAATTTGATATACTCTTCCTTATGCCTAGATCTCCAACTAAATTTGCTAATCCACTATAAACTGCTGTGCAATATTAGACCTGCAAATATCACTAAATTATCAGCGTCATCATTTTGCCATTGCAATGTTCAATGGCAAATAATGATTTGAGGTACGGTGTGACCCTAACTGAAGTGTGTTAACCCACTATACGTCTCACCAAGTAAAAGTGCTTTTTACCGCGTTGAAGTAACCAGTACTGGTCGAACAGCGGGAAGTTCAAGTTTGGGTTTTCTGCATCAACTTTCTCGCCATTCACACTGATGGCGTTGCTGCCAATCAGTTCACGGGCAATGCGTTTTGATTTGGCTAAGCCTGACTCAACCAGAAGCTCTAACAAGTCTCGCTCAGCACTTTGCATATTGGGCAAGCCATCGAGTTCCAACTGTTTTAGCTCGCTCAAACTTAGCTGCTGTACATTGCCGCTAAATAGCGCTTGAGTGATTCGCTCTGCACTTGCTAAGCCTTCTTCACCGTGGACAAAACGCGTCATTTGCTCAGCTAGGATACGCTGTGCTTGTGGTTTGCCTTTGCTCTCTTTGTCTTGTGCTTCAATTGCAGCAATCTCATCGCAACTCAAAAAGGTATAGTAGCGCAGGAAGTGGTAAACATCGGCATCTTCCGCAGATAACCAGAATTGGTAGAAAGCGTAAGGCGAGGTCTTACTTGGATCTAACCACACTGCGCCACCTTCGGTTTTACCAAATTTAGTGCCGTCAGATTTGGTGATCAAAGGTAAGGTTAGACCGAAGACCTGCTCACCATTTTGACGGCGAGTAAGGTCAATGCCGCTAACAATGTTGCCCCATTGGTCATTGCCACCGATTTGTAGGCGGCAGCCGTACTGACGGTTTAGTTCTGCGAAGTCGTAAGATTGCAGCAGTGCGTAACTGAACTCGGTAAATGAGATGCCTTGATCTGGACGTTGTAAACGTAGCTTCACCGACTCTCGGCTGATCATGGTATTTACGGAAAAATGCTTACCTACGTCGCGGAAGAAGTCGATCACGTTAATCTTCTTCACCCAATCTGCGTTATTTACCATGATCATTGGCTTGCTGACTTGGTTATTAATCAACTGTTGAATTTGATTCGACAGATCTTGTACCCAGCCCGTTACGGTTTCTTCTGAGTTTAAGCTCCGCTCAGTGGCTTTAAAGCTCGGGTCACCGATCATACCCGTTGCACCACCAATCAGAGCAATGGCTTGATGTCCAGCGTCTTGAAAGCGCTTGAGCATAATTAGTGGTACAAGGTGGCCAATGTGCAGGCTACCTGCGGTTGGATCGAAACCGCAGTACAAGGTTTGTGGCGTAGAAAGCAGTTGTTGAACTTGGTCTAAATCGCTCGCTTGGGCAATCAAGCCGCGAGCTTGTAAATCTTCAATCAGTGTCATCGTCTTATCTTTATCTGGTTTGGTTGTATTCAGATTAAAAGGCGATGCGGAATCGAGATATATCCCTAAAGGGACAGTTTGTTATCTTGATTGAGTGATCAGGTGGTTAAGAAACAGCTGAAAGAACTCGCTCAACGACGCCACATTCAGTTGTGCGTAGATGCGTTTACGGTGGTTCTTAACGGTGCCCTCAGCCACATCTAGCTGCGTTGCAATCTCTTTGCTGTCATAGCCTTGCGCGATCAATGCCGCGATTTCTTGTTCTCGATTAGTGAGGACGGTTTGGCCAAACGATGCCAGTGCGGATTCAATCGCGGCACGCATTTGTCCTGAATAGACGTTAGGGCTGAAGACTGGTTCGGCGAGTGTAAACTCGGTTTGTTTCCAGTGCTGTTGGCACAAAGACTGAATAATCGCGAAGTAAGATTTGAGCTTGGTGACTTGAGCCTTGGTGAAGCGCTTATCGTCCTGCATAAAACCGAAGTAGAGCATCACCCAACGTGTCGGCTCGATTTCGATCAGCATACTAAGTTCATCCTTCCAGCCCGTTTGATGGTAAAACTGCTCACAGTAGACTTGGTAATCGAGATCGTTGCGCGCGACGTCTTTACCTACGACATCTTTGAGCGTGAAGATGCCTTGCTCTTTGTTGGCGTTAAGCTTCTGGTAAAACGGGTCGTTTTGAAAAGAGGTGGTGAGATAACGCTGGAACAAAAGCTCGCGTTCATTTTCAATCGAATCATACAAGTAGATAGGGTGTTTGCCTTCGCGGTAGCCGAGGATCACCGCGCAATCAAAACTCAATAACGAAGCAATAACGCGCATCAGTTTAGGCGTAAAGCTTGGTGAGTTAAGAGCAGAAATTGTCTCTGCAAGTTGAGTGTTGAATGCGTCGTTAGGCATGGGGATTCGCGAGTCAATAAAGATTGGGATAAGCATAACGCAACAGGCTGTTACCCCAAAGTTATCTGTATTGGACAATTGAATTTGGCCCCCTTCATGTCATTCTGAGTGTATGGTTGCAATACTTGAGGTAATCCAAAAAATTAGAGTGTGTTATGGTTCGTAACGCGTTTATGTCCAAATCCCTGTTAGTAGGTGCGATACTAATAGAAACCCAACCAACGAAGAATTTGTGATCGCCCAATAGTCGGTTGGATTGCTTTAATTACATTTAAAATCAAAAAGATAGAAGCGGGCTTTGTGCTCGCTTTTTTTGTGCTCATATGTTGGATAGACCATCGCAAAGCAGCGCATGACGGCACCTCCATTACTCGCTCTATTGACTTCTGTAGTTCATTTTATGTCCTTAAGTCTGCAAGGTTCGTGTTGACTTGTTTTGCCTCATTCCAATTTGGTCTCAATATTAAGACGCTAATTTCTCATAGTTATCGACTTACTTTTCCTAATCTAACTTATCTCTCAGAAGCACTGTTTAATTGGAAAATTGACATATATGAAAGATAAGATATATGATATTTCATATGTTTTATGGCATTGAATGGTTCCTATGTTTGATCCAATCCTTCTTTACAAAGCACTTTCTGAAGAAACTCGGCTTAAGTCTCTGCTGTTGATGCAGAAGCAAGGCGAGTTGTGTGTCTGTGATCTCATGGAAGCGCTAAATCTCAGTCAACCCAAAGTCTCTCGGCATCTTGCCGAATTGCGAAAACACGAGCTTGTTCTGGATGAGCGACGTGGTAAGTGGGTTTACTACCAAATCAACCCCGTGTTAGCTCCTTGGGTCAAGCAAGTGCTGGAGATCACCCTTAAGCATAATTTGACATTTATCGAGTCAGAGTTGCAGTTCATCAAAGGCAAATCATGTACGAATGTTGTGAACGAATAATGCTCTATTCCGTTGGTTTATCAATTTTAAATGAAAGAGGTTTGTATGAGTAATGTCTCAAGCTGTGTCGAAACCAGCGCATCTGAAAAAATGAGTTTTCTTGATCGATACTTAACCGTATGGATTTTTCTTGCAATGGCAGTTGGTGTCGGGATTGGCGTGTTATTTCCTCAAGTCGCTCAGTGGAACGAAAGCCTATCTGTTGGTTCAACCAATATCCCACTTGCTATTGGCCTCATCTTAATGATGTACCCGCCATTGGCGAAAGTGAACTATAGCCTTTTAGGTGAGGTAACTCGTGATAAACGCGCGATAACGCTTTCTTTAGTGATGAACTGGCTCGTGGGACCGATTTTGATGTTCATCTTGGCCATCATTTTCTTACGTGATCAACCTGGCTATATGGTGGGACTTATTCTGATTGGCCTTGCTCGATGCATCGCAATGGTGTTGGTTTGGAATGACATCAGCGGCGGAAACAAAGAGTACGGAGCAACCTTAGTTGCCTTAAATAGCGCGTTTCAGATTGTCACGTACAGTTTTATGGCATGGCTGTTTATTACTGTTTTACCCCCTTACTTTGGTCTTGAAAGTTTCGTTGTTGACATCACTATCTGGGATATTGCACAAAGCGTCTTAATTTATTTAGGCATCCCTTTCTTAGCAGGGTTCCTAAGCCGTAAGCTATTGGTCTCAGCAAAAGGTGAACAGTGGTATAACGAAGTCTTCATCCCTCGTATTTCGCCAATTACCCTGATTGCGCTTTTGGCAACCATCGTTTTGATGTTTAGCCTGAAAGGTGAAATGATCATTGAGTTACCGATGGATGTATTCCGTATTGCAGTACCACTTATCATCTATTTTATGGTGATGTTTTTTGTGAGCTTTTACATTGGGAAGCGTATGGGTATTCCTTACGACCAAAATGCATCCATCGCCTTTACTTCATCTGGTAACAACTTCGAGCTAGCTATCGCCGTATCAATCGCTGTATTTGGATTAAACTCTGACCAAGCATTTGCGGGTGTGATTGGACCTTTGGTAGAGGTGCCTGTCTTAATCGCGTTGGTTAACGTCGCCTTGAGAATGAAGCGTAAATATTATGCCTAAGAGCAGTATTTCGAAACAAACTTCAGCAGTGCCATGTCTCATTGAGACATGGCATCTTTCCGAGTCCGAGCTTTACTACTGGTTGCTTAAGCAAACAGGTGATCCTGAGCTGAGCTTTGATTTACTACAAGATACCTTCTTGAAGGCGTTAAAGCAGAAGCAAGCGTTTTGCGATATTCAAAACCAAAGAGCGTGGCTATATCGGGTAGCGCGGAATATGCTCATTGATAAGCAACGTAAGGCGAATCAAGAACAAGTTCAGGATCTGAGAGATAATGAGCCGATATGGGAAAAACATGAACTTCCCGCCGTCGATAGCCTTGCGCAATGTCTACCTAAAGCGCTATCAAAACTGACTGCGTCTGAAAGCGAAATTATCAAACAGTGTGACCTACAAGGTCTTACTCAAGAGCAGTTTTCCGAGCAAAATGGACTCACTTTAGTGGCAACCAAATCACGTATTCAGCGTGCTAGACAAAAACTCAAACACGTTTTGCAAACGCAATGTCATATACGTTTCGGCGAACAACAGCGTGTTTGTTGCTTTTTTCGAGAATAGATCGTTTCTTGAATCTAATTAAGTATCAGAGCACCCCTGTAAAATAAATATTCATAAAATTCTTTGCATCCTTTCGGCACCGACTTCGTCTTAGTCACAAAAGAAATAAATAACGAGGTTGAAGGAGCCGATATGTTTGAAGTCTTTACCCATCTTGCTGATTGGATGACCTACCAGTTATTTGCTATGCAGCAAGGTACTAAGCTGGCAGATACTATTCATTTTTTTATAGAAGACACTAGTAAAATCATGGCGTTGCTGGTCGTCATGATTTATGTCATTGCTTTGTTCCGCGCTTCTTTAAATGTTGAAAAAGTACGACACTATCTTGCGGGAAAGCGCCGTCTTTTTGGCTATGTGACGGGGAGTGTTTTCGGGGCGATCACCCCATTCTGCTCATGTTCAAGCATTCCCGTTTTTCTTGGCTTTACCTCCGCAGGTATCCCACTTGGGATCACCATGGCATTTTTGATTACCTCGCCATTGATCAATGAAATCGCAGTATTGCTTCTGTTTAGCCTACTTGGGTGGAAATTCACCATCATGTACGTCCTGATTGGAATGCTTATCGGGATGTTGAGTGGCTGGTTGCTGGATCTGATAGGAGCAGAGCGTTGGTTACAGCCATTTGCAGCAAAAGCCATGCAGAAAGCCCAAGCCCAACAGCATACTCAGGGAAATCTGAACGTTAGTAACGAAGAGTCTGCAATCACGCTTTTGTATCGACATCAGTTCGCCAAACAAGAAATGGTTGAAATCATCGGTCGGGTTTGGAAATGGGTGTTTATTGGCGTGGGTATAGGTGCAGGCTTACATGGTTTTGTACCTGATGGCTGGATAGAAGCCCACTTAGGCGCAGGTCAGTGGTGGTCGGTTCCAGCTTCAGTCTTAATTGGTATCCCTTTGTATTCCAATGCCACGGGGGTGATTCCTATCATGGAGAGTTTACTGAGAAATGGTCTTCCCATTGGTACGACATTAGCGTTTTGTATGAGCACTGTCGCTGCAAGTGTCCCTGAATTTGTCATGCTAAAACAAGTGATGCAATGGCGCTTACTGGGACTTCTTTTTAGTCTACTGCTGACAGCATTTACTGTTATGGGGTGGATATTTAACTTACTGTTCTGGCAATTTTAGGAGATAAACATGAAAGCATTTAAAGTACTAGGGTCAGGTTGTGCCAACTGCGTTAATACCGCGAAACTGATTGAGAAAGTTGCGGCAGAGCAAGGCGTTGATGTTTCGGTTGAAAAAGTAACCGACCTTGAAACGATCATGAATTATGGCGTGATGTCTACACCAGGCGTTGTCATGGATGAAGAAGTGGTTCACGCAGGTGGGATCCCAAGCTCCGAGAGCGTGATTAATTGGTTATCTCGTTAACACAATATGAATGATAAAAGCCTTCCGTAAGGAAGGCTTTAGAAACAGGCGATAGATAATTGGTAGCTACTGATAGAACCATTAAACTTTCGTGACTCTCATAAAGTGCGCTTTTAAGCGCCATTCACCATAAACTGTACATCTGTGGCTATGTCACTGATATGATCGCCAGCTCGCTCTAGCCCTTTCGCAATGAACAACAGTTCAACCAGTTGTTGAGATGAAGTGTTTTGCTGGTTAAAGCCCTGAATGAGTAGTGTGTATACATCTCGATAATAGGCATCGAGCGTATCATCGCCTTCCCAGACAACATTCGCCTGAGTGGCATTTTTAGTATTGTATGCCTCAATGACACTACGCAGCATTGTCACTAGGTGTAAATGCATCTGGTGGAATATCTCATTAAGTTCATCAGGAATAACTTGCTTGAATTGACTCGATTTTACCGCCATCGATTTTGCATAATCACCGACACGTTCTAACCTGGGTGCGATGCGCATTGATGAGAGAATAAAGCGCAGGTCATCGGCTACGGCATGTTGACGAGCTAATACTCTGGCCCCATGTTGCTCGATGTTACTCAAGCACTGGTTGGCGATAAGGTCTTGAGCAACAATGTTATCGGCTAGCTCAGTATTAGGTTTATCAAAGACATCAATCGCTTGCTCGAACTCTTTTAACACAATGCTGGCGAGTTCATTGAGTTCGGTTTTTATCTGTTCTAAGTCACGATCAAATTTCTTTAGTGTATGATTTTCCATTTTATCTTCCTAACCAAAACGGCCTGTGATGTAGTCGCGAGTCTTCTCTTTTGCTGGTGACGTGAACAAGGTATCTGTTGGCGCAAATTCGACCATTTCGCCCATATGCATATAAGCGGTATAGTGAGAGATACGCGCTGCTTGTTGCATGTTGTGCGTTACCATGACTACCGTAGTCTCTTTGTGCAAGTCGCTCAGTAGGTCTTCAATCTTGGCTGTTGCGATCGGATCTAATGCCGATGTCGGCTCATCCAGTAGCAACAAATCTGGCTTTGGCGCTAATGCTCGCGCGATACAAAGGCGTTGTTGTTGCCCTCCAGATAACCCATAGGCAGAGGTGTGAAGTCTGTCTTTGACTTCATCCCAAATCGCTGCACCTCGTAGCGACTCTTCTGCACGAGCATCAAGCTCGGCTTTGTTACTGACACCGCGAATACGCAGCCCAGCCACCACATTTTCATAAATGCTTTTCGGGAAAGGGTTGGGCTTTTGGAACACCATGCCGACCGTTAAACGGACTAAGCCAGGATCCATATCAATCAGATTGTGAGCACCAGGATGCAACAGGATTTCTCCTTCATAGCGATTGCCTGGATAGAGGTCATGCATTCGGTTAAAGCTGCGCAACAGTGTACTCTTGCCGCAGCCAGATGGGCCAATCAATGCGGTGATCTTTTTATCCGCAATCGGTAAATTGACATTGTGCAAAGCATGAACCTTACCGCCGTACCAGAAATTGAGGTTTTTGACTTCTGCACGAAGCGTCTCTTTCATTGAGGAAGCAGCCGATATCGTTGAACTGCGTTTCACGCTGTCTTGCTCGGTTGCCGCTGATTGGCTAGAGAAAGTTGAAATGGTTTGTGTCGTCATTGTTTGGTTCTCTCTTACTTCAGGTTACGACGCAGTCGGTATCGGATATAAATGGCAATACCATTCATCAATATTGTCATCGCCATGAGCACAACACCTGTCGCAGCAGCGTTAATGTGGAACTCCGCTTGGGGGCGGGACACCCAGTTAAATAGCTGGATAGGCATCAAAGTGAACGGGCTGGACAACCACTCAAAATTGATAAATGGGAACTCACTTTGGAAAGGTGAACTGGGCAAAAAGGCAATAAAGGTTAGCGCACCAATGGTAATAACAGGTGCTGCTTCACCAATAGCACGAGCCAATCCAACTATCGTGCCAGTTAAAATACCAGGTCTTGCAGCGGGCAATATGTACATGCGCACAGTTTGCCATTGGTCAGCTCCCAGACCATAAGCGGCTTCACGTAGCTCCTGAGGAATGCTGCGAATCGATTCTCGTGTCGATACGATGATGACAGGAAGGATCAGTAGCGCGAGGACTAAGCCCGCCGTAATGATGCTTTCCCCTAAACCAAAACCATAAATAAACAAGCCCAAAGCAAGTAAGCCATAGATAATGGAAGGCACGCCCGCTAAGTTACTGACGTTGATTTCAATGATATTAGTCAGCCAGTTCTTTGGCGCATACTCTTCAAGATACAACCCTGCGGCGACCCCAAAGGGGATGGCGATACAAGCCGTCACCAACATCACAAGACTGGTGCCAACCCATGCAGATAAAATACCCGCACGCTCTGGGTGTCGTGAAGGGAAGTTGGTATAAAAGTCAGCGTCAAAAAGACGAGGAAAACCAGAATAAATCAGCTCGGCAAAAACACTGACCAGCAGTGACATCGCAGTAAGTAGGATAATGATCCCAATCGTTGCTACGGTGAGATCGGCTTGTTTATTTTTACGGACGATTTGGTCGAGAGTTAAAGTGGTGTTCTGCATTAGTAAACCTCTCTGAATCGACGGCGTAGGTAGAAACCGAGGATGTTAAAAATCAGAGTGATGATGAAAAGTACTAAGCCTGCGGCAAAGACAGACTGATAGGCAATCGTGCCATGAGGTAAATCTCCCATCGCCATCTGTACGATGAATGATGTGATGGTGGCAGCACCTTCGGTTGGGTCAAAACCAAATCGTGGGTTTTGACCCGCTGCAATCGCTACAACCATAGTTTCACCAACCGCACGTGACATACCTAGAATACAAGCGGCAGTAATGCCAGATAAGGCAGCAGGTATCACGATATGTGTTGCAACACGAAAGCGAGAATAGCCCAATGCATAGCCTGCCTCTCTTAAGTGCATAGGCACAGAGCGCATCGCATCCTCACTCACTGAGGCCGTATACGGTAGGATCATTATCCCCATCACAATACCTGGCGCTAACAAGTTAAAACCTGACAGGCTTGGAATGAAAGTTTGCAGTAGCGGCGTAACAAAAAGTAGCGCAAAGAAGCCATAAACAACCGTTGGTACGCCTTCTAAAAGCTCCAAGAAAGGTTTAACCACTTCTCGTACTCGGTTGCTGGCGTACTCACTCAGATAAATGGCAAGGCCAATCCCTGCAGGAATGGCGACACCAAGAGCGATACCAGCCACGGTGAGTGTTGCTGAGACTAACGTCATCACACCAAAGTGCGCATTAGCAAACATCGGTGTCCACTGAGTGTCAGTGAGAAAATCGAGAATCGATACATGCTGAAAAAAGGGTAATGATTCTGAAACCAGCACATACACAATACCCACTGTAACAAAAATGGAAGCCAGAGCCGCAGCCAGAAGAAGGTAACGGCTCACCACATTCCAAAATGCACGTCGCTTTAAAAAGGCTTCAGAGACCAAGAGGCTTGAAGAACTGGATTGAGTAGTATTCATATTCATTGCCTGCGTAAAGAGAACAAGGAGGGCAGCAAAGCTTCCCTCCATGAATCAATACAATAATGACTTACTTAGGAGTACGAGCTAACAGCTCTTCAATACCGACACCGACTTCGGCTCCGTGGAAAACAGAACCCGTACGACGTTGCTTAAAGTTTTGTTGCGCTAACTGGTAGGCTTTGTCAGGTAGTGGGACATAGCCAACTTCTTTTACCAGCTCAGGAGCATGTGAAGTATCCATATAGAAGTCTACGAAACGCTCAACGTGCGCTTTTTCATCGGCTGATTTTTTATTCACGTAGATGAAAATTGGACGAGAGAGTGGTTGGTAAGTTGCATTCTTCGCATTTTCAACACTTGGCGCTACAGGTTGACTCCCTTTCCAACTAATTGGTGCGGCTTTTAGTTTGTCTTTGTTTTCTTCATAGTAAGCCAAACCAAAGAAACCCAGTGCATCAACGTCATTAGAGACCCCTTGTACGATGATGTTGTCGTCTTCGCTGGCGGTGAAATCGCCACGGCTAGACTTGCCTTCAACAATCGCTTCAAGGAAGTAATCATAAGTACCAGAGTCCGTACCAGGACCAAAAAGTTTAAGTGGTCGATTAGGGAAAGCAGGATTCATTTGCTTCCATGTCATAACCTTACCTTGAGCCGCTGGTTCCCAAGCCTTTTTCAGATCTTCGACGTTCAGGTGTTTAACCCAATCATTTTTCGGGTTGATAACCACAGTCAGCGCATCAAGTGCTGCTGGTAGTTCGATAAACTCAATGCCGTTTTCAGCACACAGCTTGCGCTCAGAATCCTTAATTGGTCGAGAGGCATTCGAAATGTCCGTTTCACCGCGACAGAACTTTTTAAAACCACCGCCAGTACCAGAAATACCAACGGTGACCATGGTTTTACCTTTCTCTGCAATCTGAAACTCTTCAGCCATCGCCTCAGTAATAGGGAAAACTGTACTAGAGCCATCAATTTTAACCAGATCACGAGCGAATGCGCCTTGACTAGCTGCGAGTAACGTCGCGCCAACTAAGGCTGCTGACAAAGTATGTTTCATGACTTATCTCCATGTTTTGCGTCATTGATAACTTCGATGGTTACGTTACTACTCATTTGTGACGCTTTTGTGTCTGTTTATTTAAATATGCATGTATCCATATGTACGAACCTAAAAATATACTGTATGTTTTTACAACTGTGGAATCTTACTTATTGATGAGAATGCCAGAATGGATAAGAGAACTGTACATTTCATTAGCTACCCAACCTCCGATCTGGCTTGTATTGCTGCGCAGCTTCTTTTTAGTCGTTCTAGTGATCGATATCACATCAGCTATGAAAGGTTGCCCAACGAAGAAGACTGCGGCGATACGCTGGATTGCTTTGGATATTTTGGTTATCTCTTTTTAGATGCCTCGGCTGAGATAGAGCCTGGCTATGACTATGTCATTGACATCAACTACGCGATGCATCGAGTTGGACGGCGTAGAGAGGCATATCAAAAAAACCTTTATTGGGAAGTGACTTGTAATCAAAATGCAATGGAAGAACTACAGAATCACATTAGCTATTTCTCCTCTCGTTGCGATGTCATCCTGTAACGTTCCTGCATTTTTTGTTGACAGATCTTATATATAAAATAATATATACGCATATACATATACCGCAGGACTGAGCATGTTACCTCACCAGTTTTTTAAATTAATTTCAGATGAAACGCGGGTTCGTTGCTTGTTGATGATTGCCCGTGAAGAAAAGGTCTGTGTCGGGGAACTGACAGAAGCCCTTAACGAAAGCCAGCCCAAAATTTCTCGCCACCTTGCATTGCTACGTTCAAGTGGTGTGGTGGTTGATACCCGTCAGGGGCAATGGGTTTTTTACCGCTTATCGGACCAGCTTCCTGGTTGGATGAGAAAACAGATCCAAGGGCTAGTTGACTCTAACTGCCTAAAAGCAGAATACCAGCAAGATATTCAACGCTTATCCGAGATGAAGTCTCGTCCAGAATGTTGTGTTTAAAGGAAAATAAGATGTCTATCAAAGTAGGAATTAATGGATTCGGTCGTATTGGACGTTTAGCGCTGAGAGCGTCGTTTGATTGGCCTGAAATCGAGTTCGTTCAGATTAACGATGTGGCAGGTGATGCGGCAACCTTAGCTCACCTGCTTGAGTTTGACTCAGTGCAAGGTCGCTGGCACCACGAAGTGGCGAGTGAAGGTAACGCCATCATCATCAACGGTAAAAGCATTGCTACCTCACAAGAGAAAGCCATCGATGCGGTAGATTGGTCAGGTTGTGACGTGGTGATTGAAGCAACGGGTAAGCACCGTAAATCTGAGTACTTAAATCTGTATCTGGCACAAGGTGTTAAACGTGTGGTGGTTTCCGCCCCAGTAAAAGAGGATGGGATTGCTAACATTGTTGTTGGTGTTAACGACCACATTTTTGACCCAGAAAAACACCAGATTGTGACCGCTGCCTCTTGTACCACAAACTGCATTGCACCTGTGGTGAAAGTGATTCATGAGAAGCTCGGTATTGAGCAGTCGTCATTTACAACGATCCACGACCTCACTAACACCCAAACTATTCTCGATGCTCCGCATAAAGACCTGCGCCGTGCGCGTGCTTGTGGTATGAGTTTGATCCCAACAACTACAGGTTCTGCGAAAGCGATTATCGAAATTTTCCCTGAACTTAAAGGAAAAATTGATGGTCATGCAGTGCGCGTGCCGTTAGCTAACGCCTCTTTAACCGACATTATTTTTGATGTTAAGCGTGACACTACGGCTGAAGAGGTTAACGACTTACTTAAAGAAGCGTCGCAGAATGAACTGAAAGGCATACTTGGTTTCGAAGAACGCCCTCTTGTCTCTATTGATTACAAAGGGGACCAACGTTCAACGATTGTCGATGCGCTTTCAACTATGGTGGTTGGCAAGCGTATGGTTAAAATCTATGCGTGGTATGACAACGAAATGGGTTACGCAACACGTACCGCAGAACTTGTTCGTAAAGTCGGCCTAGCATAAGGAAGCAAACAAATGACACATCCTACGTGGGAACTGCCTGTTGAAGACAATAACGCAGCGTTAGTACTAACTCCTTGCCCTGGCACTAAAAAAGCGTCGTTAAGTGACAGTATTGATCAACTCAAATCTCAAGGTGTAACTGTCGTTGTTACAGCACTGAGCACTCATGAAATGCAAGAAAAAGGCGTTGGCGATCTGCCTAATATTGTCGAAAAAGCAGGTTTGCAATGGTTTCACACACCGATAGAAGATGACTGTGCTCCAGGTGAAGATTTTCAGGCTCGCTGGAAACATATAGCCCCTTCGCTACACAAAGCTATAGAACATGGCGAAAAGATAGCGATGCATTGCATGGGGGGATCGGGACGGACAGGTTTGCTTGCTGCCCATCTTTTGCTAGAGAAAGGTTGGGATCTGCAAGAAATCATCACCCATGTCCAGTCGTTAAGACCTGGCGCATTTACCAAAGATGTACAAGTTGAGTACATCCACCAATTTGCTAATCAGTAAAAGCCTTAAAGAGCTGCCTAAGGCGGCTCTTTTTTTAAAGAGAGTAAATATGTTGTCGAAGCTCAACCAAAATGTCCGCCAGTACATGTTGGTCACATTTAACTATTGGAATTTCACCGTTACCGATGGCGCACTACGTATGTTGGTGGTGCTCTATTTTTATGACTTGGGGTATTCAACCTTAGAGATCGCCTCCCTGTTTCTTTTTTATGAATTCTTTGGCGTTGTCACGAACCTCATCGGTGGCTGGCTAGGTGCTCGTCTTGGTTTGAACCGAACGATGAATATTGGCTTGGGAATGCAAATCATCGCTCTTTCAATGCTGGCCGTTCCTGCAAGTTGGCTCTCAATTCCATGGGTCATGGCTGCACAAGCCTTGTCAGGTATTGCCAAAGATCTAAACAAGATGAGCGCGAAAAGCTCCATCAAAACCTTGGTGCCAGAGAATGCACAAGGAGCATTGTATAAGTGGATTGCCATACTTACAGGCTCTAAAAACGCGCTAAAAGGTGCAGGATTTTTCTTAGGTGGTGCGTTGTTATCGATGATTGGCTTCCAATATGCGGTAGCTTCGATGGCGGGTGTTCTTTTACTGGTCTTTATCGGAAGTGTGATTAGCCTTAAATCCGATCTTGGCAAAGCGAAAAATAAACCTAAGTTCTCTGAAATTTTTTCCAAATCGAGCAGCGTGAACATTCTATCTGCTGCTCGTATGTTTTTGTTCGGTGCGCGTGACGTTTGGTTTGTGATTGCACTGCCTATTTATTTGGGATCTGTATTTGGATGGGATCATAGCGCCGTAGGTGGATTCTTGGCTATTTGGGTTATCGGTTACGGTATCATTCAAGGGATTGCACCAAAGATCACAGGCAGTAAGTCGGGGCATGCGCCTGATGGTAAAGCCGCGATAGTGTGGGCGCTGATATTGTCTATTGTGACTGGCGTGATTGCTTATAGTATTCAGCAACAATGGCACCCAGAAGTGGTGATTGTCGTTGGACTGATGATCTTTGGCGCTGTGTTTGCGGTTAACTCATCTTTACACTCGTACCTAATAGTCAGCTATGCCAAGGGCGATGGTGTTTCTCTGGATGTCGGTTTCTACTACATGGCAAACGCAATGGGACGTTTGATAGGGACGGTTCTATCTGGATGGGTGTTCCAAATGTGGGGCTTCTCAGCCTGTCTATGGGTATCCTTTGCCTTCTTAGCATTAACGACCATTATTTCGTTTTGGCTGCCTATAGGTACAAATCAAAAACTGGCTCAGCAATAAATAAAACTAAGCAGATTTGTTCACCAATGCCAGCTACGATTGCTGGCATTATTTTTTAGCCTCAAGTCATCGAATAAGCGAGAGCTATAAAAAACGTTAATGAAGTAGTATCAGTTCGTTACGTATACACTTATCTACATTGATTTCAGATCGAGCACATGCTGTTTTATTTCTTCAGAATCGAGATTTTGAAAATCGATGTTTGCAAGAGCTTCAATTCTTCGTTTTAGAGAGGAGTATACTTTATCGCACTGCTTGTTAAATTCGGAGACTGAAGCTTCATAATTAGGCAATGGCTCAAGATCCCAAGCAACACGAATACCAGCAGATAACCAGTTTGGGCAAGTTTCATTGTGCATTGTGTCACACACAGTAATTATTAGATCTGGATGGAAGCTCAGCCTTTCTTCCCATGACGTGCTGTGAAACTCAGAGGCATCAAAACCAAGCATATCAAGGTATTGTGCAATACGAGGATTGATCTGACCCTTAGGATGGCTACCGCCACTTGCGATTTGGAAATTTTCAGGCAGGTATTTTTTTGCAATTGCTTCAGCCAAAATGCTTCTGCTTGCATTATGTTTGCACACAAATAATATTTTCATCAATTGCCCTGCAGATGTTTAGGATTACTAAATTCGACATTTATCATGCTTTCATTACAGTTTGTTGACGGTTGAAAATAGGCATGAGCTAACTCATGGAAATACGCTGAGAAAGCGAGTCGTCTGCACTATCAATATTGCACAATAAATTTTTCCATACCTTAGTAAACCATATAAAACATTTCTGTCCAAATCCCTGTTAGTAGGTGCGATACTAATAGAAACCCGACCAATGAAGAATTTTTGATTGCCCAACAGTCGGTTGAATTGCTTTAATTTCATTTAAAATCGGATGGATAGAAGCGAGCTTTGTGCTCGCTTTTTTTTGTTATTATATGTTGGATAGACCATCGCAAAGCAGCGCATGACGGTACCTCCATTACTCGCTCTATTGACTTCTGTAGTTCATTTTGTGCCCTTAAGTCTGCAAGGTTCGTGTTGACTTGTTTCTGCCCCTTTTCGTGTTAGCACGGAAACTGTCCTGCTACCAGACTTGTGTTTCAATAGTGCCTTGTAGTATCGAAAACACTTACCACAAACTTTAGAGATTTATGTACTATACCACCTACTGGAAGCTTGATGGTGTTGACCACTACACTTCTCACTTAATGGTGATTGGGCAGTGCGTGATGATGTTGCTTCATGGGCCCGCATGAACTATCAAGGCAAAGAGAAAAACAACATCACTAGTGATAGCACAAGAACGTTGGCACCTTCTATTACTTACGTGGATCTCAGTGTGAACTGGCGTGTAACTAAGAATGTGAAGTTAATGGCAGCGGTTTATAACTTGTTCGATGAGCAAACCACAGAGGAAGAGTTTGGCTACATTGAAGATGGCCGACGCTACTGGTTAGCGGCTGAAGCGACTTTCTAATCTACTCACTTTTTTAAGCGAATAATAAAACAATGAATACGAAAATTAAGTCTGCGATGACCTCTCTGCTACTTATGCCCTTTGTCTGTTTGGCTGGGGAGTTCAATGTAGAGAAGGATATCTTGTTCAAAACTGTAGGTGAGAGAGAGATTAAACTCGATCTTTATACTCCTTCGGTTGGATCAAATACTCAGTACCCGTTATTGGTCTGGGTACATGGTGGTGCATGGAAACGTGGGAGCAAAGACGCCATCCCAGAAAAGAACCCATTATTACTTCAGTCTGTGTTGAATGAAGGTTATGCGCTAGCTTCAGTTGATTATCGCTTAAGTGGAGAAGCGATCTTCCCTCAACCAGTACAAGACATTAATGATGCACTGAACTATTTGTACGACAATGCTGAAAAGCTCGGTATTAAAGCGGACAATGTTGTGATCATGGGACGTTCTGCTGGCGGGCACCTCGCTGGCTTTATTGGTGCGACTAACTCGGCATACAACCAAGTAGATTTCTATGAGCCACCAAAGTACAAGGTCTCAGCCGTAGTAAGCTTTTTTGGCCCTACCGATTTACTTGAGTTAAGTAATAAAGGTGGCAAGAAAACAAGCAAAAAATCGTCTGTATCTCGTTTCTTAGGAGATATTCCAAACAATATTCCAAAGCTTGCCAAGAAAGCATCAACGACGAGTTATGTGAATGAAAATACTCCACCATATATACAGTTACACGGCACCTTGGATAAGCGAGTGCCTCTATCTCAAAGTGAGATACTTAAGGCTAAGCTTGATGAGTATGGAGTTACCAACCAACTTTTCATTGAAGAAGGTGTAGGACACAGTGCACCTGTCTTTGATACCGAGAAGCACGTTGCTCATGTTTTGGACTTCTTAAATAAACACTTTCCGAACTAACAGCTCTAGTCAATATAAGGCTTAAAAGTTCAAGGGGGGAATACTGAGCCAACTGTGATTACAGTTGGCTTTTTCATGTATCTCTATTGGGCATTTTATCATTCTGATTAATGGGAGCGGCTGGCTCATTTTCAGGCAGTGGTTGAATCGCAGTAAGGTTGAGTTTAGATAGTGGTAGTTTGGTGATTAGTATGAAGCATCAGAGTTACTCACTTTGATTGCGGATGCAGCGCCTTCAGTCAAAGTGGGTAACTGTCTTCTTTTGAAATTGAAGTATCAGATCTAGTCAGAACCAATACACACTAAGGGCGTTCACCAACGTACAAACGTCTCTCGATATCTTTAATCACACTAGGGAGGTCTGCGATCGTATCGATGAGGTAGTGGGGCGAGCTCTTGAGCAATTTTGCTCGCGCTTTTTCACGAGCAGCATTAAGCGTTGCTTCGTCCGCGGCTTGGTATTCTTCGAACGTTAGACCTGCTTCGTTACCAGAAAGCAGCAAGCCAACGGTCCACATACCGGCGTTGTGACCTTCGTCGATACCCGGTGCTGCGTCATCCACTTTGATACACGCATTAACGTCAGTAACATTCAGCTCAATCACGTTCTTCAGTGCCATAAATGGTGCAGGGCGACCACCTTGCGGTAGGTCATCCGTTGCTACTACGTAATCTGGCTTGTAGCCGTAATTCGCTGCCACTGGAATCAGCACGTCCATCACTTCGCGAGGGTAACCAGAACAAGAACCGATCTTGATGCCTTTGTCTTTCAGACCGTTCACAACTTCAATCGCATTAAGGATTGGGTCTGCATGGTCGGCCACTTTTGCTTTTTGCAGAGGCATAAATGCTGCGTAGATAGCATCGATGTCTTCGCTGGTCATTGAGCGACCAAACTTCTCATTCCAACGCTTATCAACCGCAGGAATACGACCCACAGCTTGGATGTGATCCCACTTACCAAGACCCATTGGTTCGCGCGCTTCTTCAAGGTCGATTTCAAAATCAAAGCCTTGTTTGAATGCTTCCACAAAGATGCTGGTTGGCGCAAAAGAGCCGAAATCGACGATAGTGCCAGCCCAGTCAAAGATCACTGCTTGAATTGGTGAGTTGCTCATGTTCAATCCTTTTTTTGCTTGCCAGAGCGCTTGCCTACACGTCGGAACTGCGCTCTGAATCAATTGGTTTTGAGGTTAGAAGTAGTTAAAGTCTTTGCACACTTTGGCGATGGCTTCTTCGAAGATCGCCAACGCTTCTGTCAGTTGTTCGCGAGTGATGATCAGCGGTGGGCTGAGTTGAATCACATTGCCTTGCGATACCTTGAAGCTCACGCCATTGTTGAGGCATTGGTAAAGCACAGCTTCCGCTTCGTCATACGCGCGTGCTTTGCTTTCGTGGTCGGTGACCAGCTCAATGCCCCACAACATGCCGATGCCACGCACATCACCAATCACTGGGTACTTAGCTTTCATCTCTAGCAGCTTTTCACGCATGAACTGGCTGTCGGCTTTGACTTTATCTAGCAAGCCGTCTTGCTCAATGGCTTCCATGGTTGCCAGTGCTGCAGCACAACCAATAGGGCTTTTCTCATGAGTGTAATGACCCATGGAGATTTGCTCGGCGGTGTTGTACTTGTCTTTGGTGACCATGGCTGCGATAGGCAATAAGCCACCACCTAAACCTTTACCGATGCAGAGCATATCTGGCTCGATGTCGTAGGCTTGGTAGGTAAACCATTCACCGCTGCGACCCATGCCGTTAGGGATGTCGTCGATGATCAGCATGACATTGTGTTTGTCACAGATTTCACGGATGCGTTTCCAGTAGGCTTTACTTGGCACTTGAACATCCGTGTTTCGAACCGCTTCTGCGATAAACGCGCCCACGCCGCCTTCTTTCTCAATCACGTATTCAAGGTAGTCGGCGTAATGCACGTCGCTGCCGTCCGCAGCTGGGAAAGCACCACGGTATGACACCGCTGGTGGAATGCGCTCAACACCTGCCATTAATGGACCCATGCCTTGGCGGAAACACGCTTCGCCACCTACTGAGATGGCATCCAATGATGCGCCGTGGAAGGAGTCCCACAGAGAGACCACCTTGTAGTTGCCCGTGATGTGGCGCGCTAGTTTAAGTGCCATGCCAACCGCAGATGTGCCACCCGGAGCAAACAACACGCGGTTCAATGTGCCGCCACAGATTTGGGTGAGTTTTTCGGCACATTCAATCGCGGTCTCGTTGGTAAAACGACGTGGTGAAAACGGCAGTTTGGCAATTTGCTCTTGCACGCGTTTAATCACATGCGGATGACCGTAGCCCAGTTGATGGACGTTATTGCCATGGAAATCCATGTACTTTTTGCCGGTAGCATCTTGGATGTAGATGCCTTCTGCTGCTTCCAATGTATCTAAGCAAGGCGTTGACATGGCTTGATGAAGAAAGACTTCCGAATCACGCTTCAATAATGCTTGCGTGCGTTCGTCGTCCATCGATGCATTCCAAGCTTGGCGCGCTGGTGTTGTGTTGACATCGCCTTCACTACGAAAATGAGGCGATTTGATATTCTGAGTCATAACGCTCTCTCAATCAGAAGGCTGCTTTACGCAACTTGCCAGTACATTGCTTTTTCAATCGCACCGATTAAGCGCTCGATATCTGCTGGGTAAACTTCGCCAATGTTGCCGATACGGAAGCAATCTGCGTTCGATACCTTACCCGGATAAATCACAAAACCTTGCTCTTTCAAACGCGTGTAGAACGCTTTGAATTGGTAATCACTGTGCGTCGGAGAGTAGAAAGAAGTGATAATTGGCGAGTGCAGATCATCACTCAGTAGTGGTTCGAAACCCAGAGAACGCATACCTGCAACCAGTGTTTTCTGGTTAGTTTGGTAACGGTGATGACGAGCCTCAATGCCGCCTTCTTGTTCCAGCTCTAGTAATGCTTGGTAGAAAGCGCGAACCGTGTGCGTTGGAGACGTGAAACGCCATTTGCCGTGGTTCACTTCCATGCAGTGCCACTGGTCGTAAAGATCAAGGCTTAAAGAACGTGCCTGACCTTGGCACTTTTCGAGCTCAGTTTTTTTTGCAATCACAAAGCCAAAACCCGGTACGCCTTGAATACATTTGTTTGCAGAGCTGATCATAAAATCGATGCCTAGCTCTGCGATATCGATAGGAATGCCACCAAAGCTCGACATGGCATCGAGAATCACGACTTTACCGTGTGCTTTTGCCGCAGAAGCAAATGCCTCAATTGGATTCAGCATGCCAGTGGTTGTCTCACAGTGAACAATCGCCACGTGTGTGATCGCAGGATCCGATGCCAATGCAGTTTCCACCTCGTTCAAGTGTGGCTGTGATGTTTCGCCTGGGGAAACGACATGGCATGGAATATTTAGGTAATCAGCGATCTGAGCGATACGCGCACCGTAAGCACCGTTGTCGACAACCAACAATTTTCCATCTTTGCCAATGGCACTGCCAATCGTTGCTTCGACTGATGCGGTGCCGCTACCTTGCATTAGTACGCTGGTGTAGCCGTCTTGCTCCGTCGCCAGTTTTACAAGCTTAGTGCGGATCACTTCTACAATGTCTTTGTTGTATTCATCATCCCAAGTACACCAGTCTTTTAGCATGGCTTCACGTACCGTTTCAGAAGTAGATAGAGGACCTGGAGTCAGTAGTAGGTATTCGTTTTTCATCTCGATTTCCATCAGAATAGGCTAATTGGTCTACACCAAATTTCGAGTTCACTCTAGCGAGGAAGAAAAGGGCAGTAAATAGGCGAATCTCCAATTTCATAAAACTTTAACATCCAGAAATGGCGGAACAATTGAACAATTATTCAGCGCAAATTTTCGCAAAACTGCCATTTAATGGTCATAAATTCGTCACAAAGGCTCAGTAGGGTGGTTATCGTCAACTGGTACAGACCAAATTAAAACTTAGCCAAATTAACTGGAGAAAATGATGAAAAACCGTTTGATGAAAGGATCGCTGGCTGCACTTGTCTCTCTGCTAGCTACGAATGCAATGGCAGCACAGGAAGTCACGGTTTACACCGCTTTCGAAACTGACATTCTTGCTAAATACAAGTCTGCGTTTGAGAAAGATAACCCAGATATCAAGATTAAGTGGGTTCGCGATTCAACCGGTATCATGACGGCGAAATTGCTGGCAGAAAAGAACAACCCTCAAGCGGAAGTGGTTTGGGGTCTGGCTGGCTCGTCAATGGCACTTCTTAAAGATGAAGGTCTTCTTAAGCCTTACACACCAAAAGGTTTGGAAGAGCTACATGCGAACCTAAACGACCCTCAATCAAACCAAGCTTGGTTTGGTAACGATGCGTTCTTTAACGCAGTTTGTTTCAATGAAGCGGTAGCGAAACAACTTAACCTGCCTAAGCCAACGTCTTGGGAAGACCTAACAAAGCCGGTTTACAAAGGTCACATTGCAATGCCGAACCCAGCTTCTTCTGGCACTGGCTACATGCAGGTTTCTGCTTGGCTACAAAACATGGGTGAAGATCAGGCATGGAACTACATGCGTGACTTAGACAAGAATATTGCACACTACACGCACTCTGGCTCTAAGCCATGTGTTCAAGCGGGTATGGGTGAAGTGGCTATCGGTATTTCGATGGCGAGCCGCGGCGCGAAGCTAAAAACACAAGGCGCACCACTAGCGGTTATCACACCAAAAGGCATCGGCTGGGAATCAGAAGCCGTTGGTCTAGTAAAAGAGTCTGATGCAGCGAAGCGCGTTGTCGACTGGTCAATCTCTAAAGTAGCAAACGAGCTTTACGTAGAAATGTACCCAGTGGTTGCACATAAAGAAGTTAAAGCGACTGTGTCTAACTTCCCTAATGTTCAAGAGAACATGGCGAAGATGGACTTCGCGCAAATGGGCAGCAAGCGTGCAGAAATCCTAGCTGCATGGTCTGAGAAGTTTGACGCGAAATCAGAGCCAAAGTCTTAATTGAATTTGCTTTGAGTTGAATATTGAAGTCCACCTCGGTTGAGGTGGATTTTTTGTTTTCCCTGTTATTTTAGAGTTTGCGGCAAGTAGATTCCTAGTCTCATCTAGGTTTGCTGGAATGACGGACTTAAGAAAGTTGGGATCTTCTATCCGTACTCATAACGTCATTCTCGAGAGCGACGGAGGAGCGAGTCGGGAATCTCTAATTACCACTTGAACAAACCTCATCGCCCTTCATCTATTTGTCATCTTCTGGCTATAAATTTGTCATTGGAACGTAACACTCCAAAACTAAAGTTGGTATATACCATTTGGAGCGTGTGTTATGTCAACTAACCAACATTACCTAAATATTGAAAATGTAGTGAAGCAGTTCGGACAGTTCACTGCATTAAAGAAAATCTCGCTAGCGATCGAAAAGGGCGAGTTCGTTTGTTTTCTTGGTCCTTCTGGCTGCGGTAAAACCACTCTATTACGTGCCATTGCAGGCTTAGACCTACCAACATCTGGTGCAATCTTTCAAAACGGTCAAGAGACCACATTCCTACCACCAGAGAAGCGCGATTTCGGCATCGTATTCCAATCTTACGCGCTGTTTCCGAACCTAACTGTGCAAGAGAACATTGCAGTGGGTTTGAAGAACCAAGGCATGTCGACCAAAGAAGCGTTAGAGAAGGTGGATTACTGGTTAGAAACCATTGGTCTTCCAACCTCTGGCGAGAAATTCCCTAACCAACTTTCTGGTGGTCAGCAGCAGCGTGTCGCTTTGGCTCGGGCGTTGGCGCTGTCACCTGGTCTACTGTTACTTGACGAGCCGCTGTCAGCGCTGGATGCAAAAGTACGTGTTCACTTACGTGACGAGATTTGTAAGTTGCAACGCAAGCTGGGCATCACCACCATCATGGTTACGCACGATCAGGATGAAGCGTTGTCGATGGCGGATCGTATTGTGGTAATGAACCATGGTGTGATTGAGCAAGTCGGTACGCCTCAAGAGATCTACCAGCAACCAGCCACGCGCTTTGTCGCTGAGTTTGTCGGCAGCATGAACTTTATTGAAACCTCAGTAGCAACGGACTCCCAAGTACGAATTGCAGAAACCCTAATGCCAGCGCCAAGCTTGACCAATCGTAAGATACAACGTGGTGACCGCTTTGACCTTGCGGTGCGTCCTGAAAGCATCAAGTTCGTTGAAAACTACAACAACTCTTTACCTGTGCGAGTTACGGCAACCGAGTTTCTAGGGGCGTTTTTCCGCATTGATTGCGTATTGCAAAACGACAGCTCAACGAAAACCATCGTCGTGGATGTGCCTGTAGAAACGGTTCAAAAACTCAATATCAAGGCGGGCGATGTACGTTACATCCAGTTTGCTGAAGAAGGACTGCATGGTTACGCCGTGCCCTCGGTTGATAAAGCGCTAGCAGCGTAGGTGTAAACATGGATGCGAAGACAATGACGATGAATAGCCTGACCACTCAAGACAAAGCAAAATCCCTACTCGGACGTGTCAGCCGCGACAACCTAGTGTTGTTTGGTTTGCTCGCTGGCTTGTCGACCATGATGGTGCTGTTCATCTTAATGCCGCTTTGGGCAATGTTGACCAAGAGTGTGCAAAATGCCAATGGCGAATTTGTTGGATTGGCAAACTTTGCGACGTACTTTTCCTCTTCAAGCTTGTGGGTGTCGGTGGGAAACACCTTCACTTTGGGCGTGATTGTAACCTCGGTGGTGGGTGTACTTGCGTTTGGTTATGCCTACGCGCTGACTCGTTCATGCATGCCGTTTAAAGGTTTGTTCCAAATCTTAGGTACTGCGCCAATCCTTGCGCCTTCGTTGTTACCGGCGATCAGTTTGATCTTCCTTTTCGGTAATCAAGGCATTGCCAAAGAGATGTTGTTAGGAAACTCAGTTTACGGCGTGATTGGTATCTCGATGGGTTTGATTTTCTGGACCTTCCCTCATGCATTGATGATCTTAACCACTTCGCTGCGCACTTCAGATGCCCGTTTGTATGAAGCAGCCCGCGCACTTAAAACCTCACCCATCAAAACCTTCTTTATGGTGACGTTACCTGCGGCGAAATTCGGTTTGATCAGTACGCTTATCGTCGTCTTTACGCTGGTTATCACGGACTTTGGTGTGCCGAAAGTGATTGGGGGCAGCTACAACGTTCTGGCGACTGACATCTTCAAGCAAGTGGTGGGACAGCAAAACTTTGCTATGGGTGCGGTGACCAGCATTATGCTGTTATTCCCAGCGGTAATGGCGTTCGGTGCAGACCGTTGGGTACAGAAAAAACAGAAGAGCTTATTTGACACTCGCTCGGTGCCTTATCAGCCAGAACCCAACAAAGCGCGCGACAGCATTTGTTTGGTTTACTGCAGCATCATTTCTATCGCAGTGTTGGCTGTGCTTGGCATGGCAGTGTATGGCTCGTTAGTTACGTTCTGGCCTTGGAACAAAGCGCTGACGCTAAACAACTACAACTTTGCTGAAATGAGCACTTACGGTTGGAGCCCATTCTTCAACTCGCTAACGCTGGCAGGTTGGACGGCAGTGATCGGCACAGCTATCATCTTTGTCGGTGCATACTGCATTGAGAAAGGGCGTGCGTTTGGTCCAATTCGTCAGGTGATGCAAATGCTTAGCGTGGTGCCAATGGCAGTTCCGGGTATGGTGCTTGGCTTGGGCTACATCTTTTACTTCAATGACGCGAACAATCCTTTGAACGTGCTTTATGGCACCATGGCATTCTTGGTGATTAACACGGTAGTGCATTACTACACAGTGGGTCACATGACTGCACTGACAGCGCTAAAGCAGTTGCCATCGGAGATTGAGGCCACGGCGGCATCGGTGAAGCTTCCTCAATACAAGTTGTTCTTTAAAGTGACATTACCTGTGTGTTTACCTGCGATTTTGGACATTGCGACTTACTTGTTTGTTAATGCATTGACCACCACTTCTGCGGTAGTATTCCTTTACTCAACCGATACGATTCCGGCTTCGGTCTCGATTCTGAATATGGACGATGCAGGTCAAACTGGCGCTGCAGCAGCGATGGCTGTGATGATCATGATGGCTGCCGCAATTGCGAAGATTGTTCAGATGACTTTGGGTAAATTGTTAGAGAATCGCACACAAGCTTGGCGCAAAAGATAAGGACACTTCGTGCAATACGTAAAAATTAAAGATTCGATTGTTGAACAGATTGAAGCGGGCATGCTATCGCCGCGTCAAAAACTGCCAGCAGAGCGTAAGTTGGCGGAGTCGTTCGATACTACACGCGTTACTTTGCGTGAAGCGTTATCACTGCTAGAAGCAGAAGGTCGAATCTATCGCGAAGATCGCCGAGGTTGGTTTATCTCACCCGAGCCATTGCGTTACGACCCAACCCAAACGCTAAATTTCCCGAACATGGCGAAAGCGCAAAATCGCGTGCCAAAAACGGAGTTGGTCGCAGCAAAAGGAACCTTGGCAAACAAACAAGCGGCGCGCTTGCTGGACTTGCAACCTTTCTCGGATGTGTATCGAGTCGACCGTGTGCGATACCTTGAAGACAGACCTGTGGTATTCGTAACAAACTACATTCGCCCAGAGCTGTTTCCGAACCTGTTGGACTACGATTTATCAAATTCACTGACGGACATTTACCGCGAGCATTATGGCGTGACGTATCAAAAGATTCGCTACCGCATTTCAACCAGCACTTTGTTGGGTGAAATGGCTCAGGCACTGCGCGCGACAGCCGGTACGCCAGCGATGGTGGTGGAGCGCATCAACTATAACCAACACGGTGAGTTGATTGATTGCGATATCGAATATTGGCGACACGATGCCATTAGCATTGAATCTCTGGCGGAACTCCATCGTTAAGTGGATTTTCTCATTATCTAAGGCTCCATCTCGGGGCCTTTATTTTATTCAGACAGGAACATTGAAATGGATTTGTTGGCGATTGGTCTCGTCGTTTTTTCTGCTGTTCTCCATGCGGGCTGGAATATCCTTGGTAAAAGTAACTCAGGCTCTGGACTTGCGTTTACGATGGCGGCCAGCTTTTCTGCCTGTGCCATTCTTACCCCTTATCTGATTTGGTATTTGGCGACCATTGGCTGGACATCATTGCAGAGTGAATTTTGGGGATTGCTGTTCATTAGCGGCATTTCACAAATGGTCTATCTGGTCGGTTTGATTGTCGCTTATCAGCACGCAGACGTGGGTGTGGTTTATCCGATTGCTCGGGCACTGCCTGTGATGATGGTCGGCGCAATCAGTGTGGCATTGGGGTATGAATTATCCAGTCAGCAGTGGCTCGGATTCTTGCTGATTACCTTTGGTTGTATGCTGGTACCACTGACAAACTTTCGCCAAATGACGCTGGGCTCTTATTTGAACGTTGGTGTGTTCTGGGCATTGATTGCCGCAATAGGCACAACGGGTTACTCGGTGGTCGACAAAGAAGCGCTGAGTTTACTCACAGAACAAGCATCAGAGATTTTGAATGATCAGTACAGTGCGATCTTTTACTTAGGCGTGCAGTTTTGGGCGATAGGTATTCCTGCCCTTGTGTGGTGCTTGGTTACAGGCAAGCCAGATGAGATTAAGACAGCGTGGCAGATCCGAAAAACAGCCAGCATGGCAGGGGTAATGATGGCATCCACCTACGGCTTGGTGTTGTTTGCGATGACCATGACAGACAATGTGAGTTTAGTGGTGGCACTGAGGCAAATCAGCATTGTGTTTGGACTGTTTATGGGGATCTATATCTTGGGAGAGAGGTGGTATCGAACTCGTTCTGTAGGAATCGTCCTAGTGATAACAGGTTTGATTCATGCTCTGAAATGACTAATTGGAGAAAGAAATGTCTAAACCTTTGTATGTATTTGATTTGGATGAAACTCTCATCAATGCCGACTGCTCTATGATTTGGAACGAGTTTTTAGTCGAGAAAGGTATTGTAACGGATCATAACTTTATTGACGAAGACAAGCGTTTAATGAATCTATATGCGAAAGGAGAGTTAGATATGCAGTGTTACTTAGATTTTTCTTTAGCACCGCTTACGGCTATTCCAAAAGCGCAAGTTAGTGATTGGGTTGAAGAGTGTGTACAACGCTATATTCTTCCCAAGCAGTTTACGCAATCTAAGGTACTAATTGAGAAACTAGTACGCGAACACGCAGAGTTGATCATTATTTCAGCTAGTGTCACTTTTCTAGTCGAAGTTATAGCGCGTTACTTAGGTATTAAAACTGCTCTGGGTATTGATTTGGTAGAGCAGCACGCTTGCTACAGTGCACAAATAAACGGCATAGCGACGTATCGCGAGGGTAAGGTCGCTCGACTAGAGCAGTGGGTGAAGGAAACGAAACAGTCTTATTCGGAGATTCACTTTTTTACAGACTCCATAAATGACTTGCCATTGTGTGAGTATGCGGACTACACCTACCTTGTTAATCCATGCCCTAAACTAAGAATCATAGGGGCAGAGCGCAATTGGCCCATATTGTGTTGGGGGAGCCAATATGGGCGTAATACTTATGGTGTGGTTGCCAAATAATCGATGAGCGGCTGTAAGCATGCCGCTCATCGAATGGAGAAAAGCGAACCTACTACTCGCTTATTCTCAGTGGTGGCTCACGACTCTTCCATTGGCTCATTCACAAGGCTTGACCCAACTTTGGTCATTGGGCTACTCTTCCCACATCACTTCTATCGGAGATTGCGCCGCGATGAACAACTAAACCTGCTTCCATATCACATCGGTTTTTTGGATTCACAGGGTTAGTCGGCGTAGCTCGCTATCAACTATTTGCTATTCGTGTCGTTTAGGATATCTAAACTCAAAGAACGAATTCGCTTATTGCACACATTCGGTTATCTATTGCTGCGGCGAAGGCCCCTGTTACAACAGGAGGCATTGTTATGCCATTTTTACAAGCAAGTTCAGTGAGTTACCAATTTGATAATGGTGAACAACTGTTTGATTCTTTAACTTTTTCTATGACCAAATCCCGCGTTGGTCTTGTCGGGCGTAATGGGGTCGGAAAATCCATGTTAGCCTCAATTTTGTTAGGTGAGGTAGCGCCTAGCTCTGGCCATGTGATGTCTCCGCAAAAGACAGCAATCTATCGCCAACACGCGGGCGGACTAGTGAGCGGGGAGCTTACCATTGCCCAATTTTTGGGTAAGCACGCCATTTTCGAGGCGCTTGAGCGGATTGAAAATGGCGAGTGCGACACGCAGTGGTTTGAACAAGTCGGTGATGAGTGGGACTTGCCGCAGCGCCTATCTGAGCAACTGGTTCTGCTGGGTTTGCCTCCTCTGCCACAGATGTTATGTGCCCAGCTTAGTGGTGGTCAATTGGCTCGTCTTCAGCTTTGGCAACGGTTTGAATCACAAGCGGAGTTATTGATCCTCGATGAGCCCTCTAATCACCTCGATATCAAGGCGAAGCGATGGCTAATTGCGCAAATCAGGCAGTATTCAGGGGCGGTGTTAGTCATCAGTCATGACCGTTCGTTATTGCGGGAGATGGATGAAATATGGGCGCTATCGAGCCTAGGGATGAATATCTATGGTGGTAATTACGATCACTATGCCGAGCAGCAACGCGTTGAACAAAATGCGGTTGAGCGGCAATTATCCCATCTCAAAAAGCAGCAAAAACAGCTCGAGGAGGAGGCGCAACGTAACCGGGAGAAAGCGGAGCAAAGAGCCGCACAAGGCAACCGACTTCGCCGCGGTGGCAGTCAGCCTAAGATTTTGCTCGATGGTAAAAAGGACAAAGCGACGGCTCGTGCCTCAAACCGTAATAAAAATGAGCAGCAGCGACAAACCTATCTCAATAAGACGCAGCGAGCGCTAACTTCAAGGTATGAGGAGAACCGAGCGCAGACATTTTATCTCACCGAGAGAAAGGTTCGCGATAAATCGGTCGTGATGATGGAAAATGGCGTCTTAGCGTATGGTCGCTCAGAGCCGATGACACTGCGCTTAACCGCTAACGATAAGGTACGGCTAGTTGGCGACAATGGCAGCGGAAAATCAACCTTGCTCAAAACCCTACTCGGTGAGTACGCACTGCGTGAAGGGCAGCTTAGAATCAATACTGAGTTCTATTATCTAGACCAGCACTTTGCGGCGTTAAAAGGCGATCGCTCTATGCTTGATAACCTGTTAACCCAGTGCCAGGGTATGACGGAAATGAAGGCGCGCACTCTGTTGGCTGGTGTAGGTTTTCGGCGTGACACTGTCTTTCGGTTGGCGGATGTATTAAGCGGCGGCGAGAAAATGAAACTGGCGATGTTAATTGTCAGTCACCAACTCAATCAGCCCTTTCTTCTGCTTGATGAACCTGAAAACCATCTTGATCTCGACTCGAAACAAGATTTATCGCGTGCACTCAATGAGTATCCCGGGGGATTTTTATTGGTGACTCACGATGACGATTTTGCTTCGGACGCAGGGATTGAATGGCAGATTGGTGAGTAGCGCGCCAAGTCAGAGAGCTGCTCATTGTTATACAAGGATAGGTCGAGTGTTCACCACACTGAAGGGCGGGGTATTGAGCTAAGTCATAGAAGTCAATTTAGCTGCTGCATTTATGCCAAAACAATCTACACTAGCGGCCAACGAGAGAGGAGAGAAGAATGAAATACGATTGGATCTTGTTTGATGCCGATGACACCCTGTTCCACTTTGATGCCTTCAAAGGCATGCAGTTGATGTTTTCGCGTAAGGGTGTGGTGTTTACCGAGCAGGATTATGACCATTACCAAGCCATCAATAAGCCGCTTTGGGTCAAGTACCAAGAGGGGCAAATTAACGCTGATGAGCTGAAACACACACGATTTGTTGAGTGGGCGCAAAAACTGAACACCACTACCGCAGAGCTTAACCGTGCGTTTCTTGAAGCGATGGCAGATATCTGCACATTACTTCCCGGCGCAAAAGAGCTGATGGAAGCGCTGAATGGGCGCGCAAAGCTTGGCATCATCACCAACGGTTTTACCGAGTTGCAAGCGATTCGACTTGAGCGCACTGGCATGAGTGAATACTTTGAACACGTGATCATCTCGGAAGAAGTCGGTGTAGCCAAACCTGATCTGGCGATCTTTGCGCACGCCCATGAAAAAATGGCGCAGCCGTGTAAAAGTAAAGTCCTTATGGTGGGCGATAACCCCCATTCAGACATTTTGGGCGGAATCAATTTTGGTATTGAGACTTGCTGGCTCAACACACATCGCTTGCCAAACGTAGAAGGCATTACGCCAAACTATACCGTAGAGTCTCTGTTTGATCTCAAAGCGATATTGTTGGCGTAATAGGGTATTCAGAGTGGAGACTTAGCCTTAGGGCTATTCACACGGCGCCATGTGAATCACAGCCAAACCACCGAGTGAGGTTTCGCGATATTTACGATTCATATCCTTGCCGGTTTGATACATGGTTGCGATCACCTTATCCAGAGAAATCAGGCATTTGCTGGTTCGCTTGAGCGCCATTCTGGAGGCGTTAATGGCCTTCATTGCGCCCATAGCGTTGCGCTCGATACAAGGGACTTGCACCAAACCGCCAATCGGGTCGCAGGTCATACCCAAGGAGTGTTCCATCGCTATTTCGGCCGCAATGCAAATCTGTTCATTACTGCCTCCTCGAAGTGCGGTCAAGCCCGCTGCCGCCATGGACGACGATACGCCGACTTCACCTTGGCAGCCCACTTCTGCACCTGAAATGGACGCATTGGTTTTATACAAAATGCCGATAGCGCCGGACACGGCCAAGAAGTCTTTGATCTGTTTGAGGTTTAGTTCCTTGATAAAGCGGTGGTAGTACATGAGTACGGCGGGAATGACGCCTGCAGCGCCGTTGGTCGGCGATGTCACTACTTGGCCACCGGCGGCGTTTTCTTCACTGACAGCGAAGGCAAACAAGTTGATCCAATCCATGATTTCCATTGGGTCATTTTCAACGGCGGCGTTGGCTTCCAGCTTTTTAAGCAAGTTTGGCGCGCGTCGCGTTACGTTCAGGCCACCTTCAAGGATGCCTTCGGTATCAAAGCCTCGTTGCATGCACAGTGTCATCACTTTCCAAATTTGCTCGGCTTTTTCGTCAATCTCTTGGCCAGAGAAGAAGCACAATTCATTTTGCAGCACCATTCCACCAAGGCTCAATCCATGTTGCTCCGCCATCTGGATCATTTGATCGGCGCTCTTAAAAGGAAACGGCACGGTAACGGGGGTTATTTTGCTGCCGTTGGTCAGTTCATCTTCCGTTGCGATAAAGCCGCCGCCTATCGAGTAGTAGGTCTCTTTAAGCAGTATGGCGCCCGTTTCATCGAAAGCAGAGATGGTCATGCCATTTTCATGCAAAGGCAGGCTGTCATCGTGGAACAGAATATCCCCTTGGTAATGAAACGCGATGGTTTGGCGACCCGCAAGTAATAGCTGTTGCTCGTCCATCGCTTGTTGCAATAAGGCTTTGGCGCTGGTCATTTTTATGGTGTCGGGGCGGTTACCCAGTAAGCCGAGAATGACGGCCTTATCCGTGTGGTGGCCTTTGCCCGTCAATGAGAGTGAGCCATATAAGTCCACTTGCACCCGAGAGGTGTGGTTGAGCTGCTCGTTTAACGCTTGGGTAAATTGATACCCCGCGAGCATGGGTCCGTTGGTGTGTGAGCTCGATGGGCCCACGCCGATTTTAAATATGTCGAAAATTGACAGCATGTTCATCACTTCCTATTGACCTGTGGTTTCAGGCTCTCTTATTGTTGTACTCGTTGTGCCACGTTCTCCAGCGGTGCGCCGTGAGTAAGCTGTACGAGTATCACTGATCTTTACTTATTCTAGCTACTTTTAGAATAGTCTGCTTTACGCTACGTAATGAGCGAAACTTTGTACAGAGATTATTAATATCTAGAATAAAAAGTTGAGAAGTTGACGATTGATGAATATATCTCATGCCGTCATTGTGTTGGGAAAACGCTTGGTCAACAATCAGTTGACGCTCGAAGGGCAATCAAGAATCGATGCGTTGATCCATCAGGTAGAACGATTGAACCTTGCGCAGAGTGTCGTGGTGCTCTGTGGCGGTCGAACGTCAGGGCAAACGGTCTCAGAGGCGAGCGCGATGTGCGAGGCACTCGAGCAGCGTGCGCCCGATTCGTTTTGGGCCAGCCTGCCTAAAGATCGGCTCTTGGTTGAGGATACATCCACCAATACCATCGAAAATGTTGCCAATGCCGCGAACACCTTGGTGAAAAGTGGATTAGTAGGGGGAAGTACTCCTCTCAACATTTTATTTGTCTCCACCGATTATCACCTCAAGCGTATTTTTGAGATTGAACACTGGCTCCCTGAGCAGGGTTTGCTGGGCATGATGACGCGAGAGTGTGCTCGGCAAGGACTAAGCATCACTATTTGCCCGCAAGCGGACGCTCATGTCTTGGCACCTTACCCATACCCTACACAAGGGATCGGTTTTTTGCTCTGTGATGCGTTGACGACCTACCGTGTTTACTTAGAAGGGGTAGTGGCAGGCAAGATTGATTTTCATCCATCTCCAAGGCGCCAATATTGTGAGCATCAGGCGCATCACGCGCTCGAACAGCTCCAATCGTTGACGCGAGACAGAGTTGGGGCAGCGCTGTTATCTCAGTTAGAGGAGGCGCTGCGCTTCACGAGAGAGGCGATCTCTATTTTACAGCTTAATGGTGCGTTAAATTGCTTTGATCAGTCCCTTAAAGCGCTCAATCGCCATTGGGATCCAGAACAATCACATGACTTTGGCAAGCTTTCTTTCCCAGACAAGGGCGCGTAAACTGACAGCGAAACGAAGAGGAAGAGGGAGAAGGGAGAGAAAGTGCAGTACGCAACCATTAAGCAGGCGATTGTCCAGCAGGCAGAGAAAGCTACGCCATTCGTATGAGCGCGTTGCATGGTGAGATAGCTCAAGCCCTACGCGCAACGGTTGGTACGTCCGCGTTGGTGTTAGAGAAGGTTTATCTGAATAGTGCAGGAGAGCCGGTTTTCACTGATATTGAGTATTGGCGTCATGATGCGATTGCGATTGAGTCTAGCTTGCCCTATTAAAATAAAAGAGCGCCTAATCTAGCGCTCTTCTCCTAAGGAGGCGTTTACTGGCTTTGCTGTTGCTGACTCTCTCGATAGTATTCCCATTGCTCTTGTCGACTGCCATCTGGCAACACACAGTAGGTAACGCGTTTGTCGTTTTCGCTCACGGTATCTAGTTCACCTTGCTGCTGAACACAGTAGACAGCGGCTGGATTTGCGATGGATGTGTACTCTTTCACTTCATATTCGTCGGGTTCGTTGGCGCAACCGGTGAGCACAGCGGCGCCAAGCAATGTCAAAAGCAAAGCGGCATTTCTCATGTAATATCTCCAAATTTCAATTAGATGCATATCGAGTATAGAAGATTACCTAAAGAAACGTGTCTTAACTTTGCCAAAAGTATGTTTTACTCCAAATTTTATTGAGTTAACGGTTTTCAACCTTGCTCTGTTGGTACTAAAGTTTAAGAAGCAGCAGGGAAGGTCTTCCCATTTAGACAGTAGGCAAAGGAAACCAAGATGTCCGAACAAACATATCGACTTGTTACTCGCAGTGATTTTGATGGTCTAGTATGCGCGGTGTTATTGAAGCAGCTTAATTTGATTGATGATATCAAGTTCGTACACCCTAAAGACATGCAAGATGGGCTTGTTGACATAACTCCAAACGATATTGTGACGAACTTGCCCTATGTGGCAGACGCTCATTTGATTTTTGACCACCACTTGTCCGAGACGATTCGCAACGCGGGCGAGCGCCCCAATCACATTATTGACCCTAATGCGCCTTCTGCCGCGCGTGTGGTTTGGGATTACTACGGTGGGGAGGCGGTCTTCCCATCACACTGGACAGATATGATGGAAGCCGTCGATAAGGGTGATTCCGCTCAATTCAATCGAGATGAGGTGTTAGATTCGACCGGATGGAACTTGCTCAACTTCCTCATGGATGCCCGCACGGGCTTAGGTCGTTTCCGCGAGTTTCGTATTTCCAATTACAACCTGATGATGGATCTTATCGAATACTGTAAAAATCACACTATCGAAGACATTCTGGCACTGCCAGATGTCAAAGAGCGTATTGATTTGTATCGCGAGCACGAAGCCCTGTTCAAAGAGCAGATCATGCGCTGCGCCACGGTGTACGACAACTTGGTGCTGCTTGACCTCACCAATGAAGAGACCATCTATGCGGGCAACCGCTTTATGATTTATGCGCTATTCCCACAATGCAACATCTCGATTCACAAGATGTGGGGATTCAAAAAACAAAACACCGTCTTCGCGACGGGAAAATCCATTTTTGATCGCAGCTCTAAAACCAACGTTGGTGAGTTGATGCTGAAGTACGGCGGTGGTGGTCATAAAGCGGCCGGGACTTGCCAAATCGATAACGACAAAGCCGACCAAGTCGAACAAGCACTGATCGCGGCGATCACCGCAGACGGTTAGGCTAAAACGTTGATCACAATAGATAAATGATACAAGCCCCGCTCAGTTGAGCGGGGCTTGTCATTAGGCGTGCGTGTTATCGAGAATCCGTTGCCAAAAAGATGACCAGTGTTCAGGACAAGGTGCACACTTGCTCATCATCCAGCGCTTAAAGCGGCATCACACGGTTGCGTCCGAGCTGTTTGGCTTCGTAGAGTAGCCCATCGGCTCGGCCAATTAGCGATTCAGCACTTTCACCCACTTCAAACTCTGCAACGCCGAGTGACATGGTAATGTTGCCCACCGGTTTGTTAGAGCGCTTGTCACGGATAGAGAGCTTTTCTACCGCGCGGCGTAGGCTATCGGCGAACTGTCTGGCGATCCTCAGTGACTTATTGGGGACAATCAGGGCAAATTCTTCGCCGCCAAAGCGATAGGCATGGATCCCCTCGCGGCAGCTCAATTGGATGCGCTTTGCGATGCCTTTGATGACCGTGTCCCCAAACAAGTGGCCGTAGGTGTCGTTATAGCCTTTAAAATGGTCAATATCAGCCAGAATGAGACACATGTTCTGCTCGGAGCGAATAAGGGTGCGAAGATCATTGTCAAATGCGCGGCGGTTGTAGAGGCTGGTGAGCGAGTCAAATAGCGCGTCTTGCTGCACTTCGGCCAGTTGCGCTTTGAGCAAATTAATTTCAGCGGTCGCTGTCTCAAGTTGGCTGTTTAAAAAACGGGTTGAATGACGAATTTCATGGGAGTCCGACACCAATTGGCGCACCACTTTCATCACTTCGTCGATGGTCATCGAGTTACCATCGACTCGCTCTAAGCTCTCAAAGCTTTTGTCTATCATTTGCGAGAATTGAGAGGTGTCAGTGAGCGTATCGCTAACTGAGCTCGCTACCTCATTGACCAATATTTCGATGTTGGCTCGCAGGTTGCTCATATCGGTTTCGACTTGGCCTGCCACATGGGTTTTGTAGAGTTGCTCGCAGGTAGCGGGTGGGCAGATGCCATAGTTTTCTAGCACGGCATCGAGTTCACGATTCAATCTGGGAATCGCATTATCTACATAAGTGTACCAAAGCGCATAGTTTGAGGGTGTGGCCGCAACATGATGTTTCATCATCAGGGGCACCGCTTTTTTCAAATTCGCCGTCGACTTTTTGAAATCTTCGTCTGTCATCGTTGTTGTATAGTTTTAACCGTAACAGGAGTCTTAAAATAAGATTAGTGGATATTGATGAATGATGCCTAAATTTATTAAAATTAACGAGTTTTTATTTAGGCCATTCATGCAAATGCGTGATGTATATCGTGTAAAAATATCAGCCGAATTGAGCGCTTGGTGTTTAAATCATCACTTTGCCTAGATGCCGGCCGCGCCTAAATGCTGACCGCATCGGCGTTGCGCACGTTTCCTTCTTCCAGTTTGGCCGCCCCGCGCAGCATCGCCTTAATCAGGTCTGCGGCATTGAACTTCTCTAACGCTTCATGGGCGCCGACTTGATGTGCTCTGTCGACACAAATTTCACTCGATAAAGAGGTATGTAAAATGATATACACTCGGCTAAGCTGCTGTTCGCTTTGAGTTTCAAACGCCAGTTCGTAGCCATCCAGGCCCGGCATTTCAATGTCGCTCACCAAGAGTTCAATCGGTTTGCCGCGCGCGGCCTCTTCACGCATCAACTGCAATGCATCGAGTCCATTGTTACAAATCTTGTAAGGGATATTTATGCTGTCGAGCGCATCCCCCAGTTGCTTACGTGCAATGGAAGAGTCATCCACCAACAAAATATTGAGCGCTTTTAGGCGCTCGCGCTCAATGTCTGTGAGCATTGGAATTTTGGTTGATTCGTACTGCGGGTAAATCTTGGCGAGCAGCAGCTCAACATCCAACATCTGCACAATTTTGTCTTGATAGCGTGTGATCCCCGTGACGAACACATTGTTGCCGGCACTTTTGGGTGCCGATTCGATCGCTTTCCAGTCACATTCGATAATTTTTTCAATCGAGCGCACCATAAACGCCACGACAGTACGCAGACAATCGGTCACGATCAGGTAGCAATCGTTGTATTCCTCCGGCTGAATAGGACGAAAGCCAATCGCGGCCGGCATATTAATCACAGGTATGGTCTTGTCGCGAATGGTCACAGTGCCAATCACATGATGATGCGAGTAGGGTATTTGAGTGGTTGGCTGAAAAGGTACGATTTCGCGTACTTTCAGTGTGCCGATCGCAAACAGTTGTTTGTTGCTGGTCAACGTGAACATCAACATGCCTTGTGACTGATTTGCTTTACTCGGAGTTTTCGCCATTTACTTCATACTCTCGTTGGGTCTCTATCTATATTAAAGGGTAATGGATCTTGAGGTAGGTTCAATGATATCGGGCAAATTTAGTCTTACTTGAATGGCATTCGCAGCATTAATGACACTCAAGCTTCAAACATGGGGTGAAGATCTCACTTTGTTTGGTTACAATCACGCTCCGTTGAAATCTACCTAACATTGAGGTTTGTACTATGGCCAACACTGCCGCCGCACTCCATATTCTGGTTAAGCACAAAGAGCAAGCCGAAGACATCATTAAACAGTTGAAAAAAGGCGCGAAATTCCAGACTCTGGCAAAGAAATACTCCACCTGTCCATCTGGCAAACGCGGCGGTGATCTCGGTGAATTCCGTCGCGGTCAGATGGTGCCTCAGTTTGACAAAGTCTGTTTTCAGGGTGAGACACTGGTCCCGCACCTAGTGAAAACCAAGTTTGGTTGGCATGTGGTAAAGGTTCTATACCGCACCTAATACTTTATTAATCGCTATTTTCATACCACCGCTGTCCGTAAGCTGAGATCTTTCGAGCGCTTTGTAAACAAGTTGATTGACCGGGGTAGGAATATCGGTTATTCCCATTAACGCTCAGATGAGAATTAGACTAAATGGTCTAAATTTCTAAATATTGTAATGAGTGTTGGCATGAAACGGACTTTGAGTTGCTCATTATCAGTTCTAGCAACTTACATGAGATGTTTATGCGCAAGTTTTCGTTTTTATTCGCTTCTGTTCTTCTTTCGACCGGGCTTTCTGCTCAAGAGAAGCACCATGAAGATCCAACCAAAATTGTCACCAAAGCTGGTTTTGCCTACAGTGAAGGGCTGAAGTTCTCTGGTTCGATTGGCCTTGATGATGCGCGCATGATCAATGGGCGTATCAACGCGGATGGCGATGAGTGGCGCGTCGGGGGCTCTTGGTTGTTGCCGATGGGTATTCTCAACTTCAACTTTAGCCGTACCGAATTTGATGATGAGGCGTACAAAAACAACTACAGTATCGGCACGTTTGTTCCTTTGAGCTATTTTGATATCGAACCAATGGGCTGGCAGATATTCCCAATGGCGGGTTATAGCTACAACGACGGTGAATTTGCCGTGCGTGATGAGAGCGACATTGAGAACGACTACGTCTTAATGCCAGCTTCGAGCCATGGTGGCTACATCGGTGCGTTTGCCCTCAAGCCGTTGACTCAGAAATGGTCGATGATGACGTTTGGCGGTGCATCACGCGGTTCGGACAGTTACTCGGGCTATTGGGGCGGTGCAGGTGCGAGCTACAAAATTTCTGAGGCGCAGTCGTTCAACTTCTTCGGCATCATCGCAGACGATGATTTTGGTAAAACCAACAAACTCGGCGCGTCGTACACTTACGAGTTTAAATAACGCCCGAGCCCATATTCGGGTTAATCAGCTGCTTGGTGTTGTCTAAGCTTTGCATTACTTGTTGGCGAAACCATTGATGCGCCGGGTCTTTACTGTGCTTCTTATTCCATATCAGATAGTTCGACATCTGAGTGTGGGAGAAGGGCGGGTTGATCACTTGCAGTTGCAAACGCGCTTTAAACTGCAAAGCGACCGACAGCGGGACGATGGTGATGATGTCTGACTGGCTGCACAGCATCATATTGTTAAACAACGAACGACCGTGATAGACCACCTTACGTCGAGAAATGTCTATGTTGGTGTAGTGGCCTAAGCTGTAGGTTTGATTACGCGTGCGCTCTAAGACGGCATGGCTCTCTCCAAAATATTGCTCTTGAGTCATGCTGCCTTGAATTCGCGGATGCTGCTCGCGGCAAACAATCACAAAGCGCCCATCGAAAAGGTGGGCGCTTTCAATACTGGGTGACTCAGAAACTAAGATGTCGATCATCGCATCAAACTTTTGCGTCACTAACCCTTCATAACTCTTATCGTCATTATCCGGTTGATCGTAGATCTCAAGGGTCACTTGTGTGTCGCTCAACTTAGAGAAACCATCAAGCAAAACCCACTGCAAGTGCTCTGGCGCGGCCAAGACAAATTTACGCTGTGAGGTGCGTGGATTAAACTGTTCGAGCGCATTAAACACCCCACCGAGTTGCTGGATGGGGTCTCGTACTTGTTCGTAGAGGCTTAACGCATAAGTGGTCGGTACCACCCCTCGACCTTGACGGATAAACAGCTCTTGCCCGAGTTCTTGTTTAAGCCTTGCAATCGCCGTACTGATGGTGGATTGGTTGGTGCTTAAATGATCCGCTGCTCGGCTCAGTGAGCCATGCTCTATCACGGTGGCGAATACAGCCAGCAGGTTGAAATTAGGGATGTCGTTGTTTTTCATGAGCTTACTTACCTATCGTATCCGCCGATTCTACTTTTAATTATATATCGTAATTTCGATGGATTGAAATCGTATTGCTCTGTGTTTGCGATGGGTATCAAGTCATACAATCACTGCGAAAGATTAAATGTTTCCTGACAAAATTAAGGTCGTGAAAATGGCAATGACATTGAAAAAACTCGCGCTCCCACTGGCTATCGCAAGTGCGCTCTTCGCAACGGGCTGTGCGACGGAATCTAACACGCCAACCGTTGAAGCAACGTCAACGGTTGGTAGTGAGCTTCGCACTTCTCAAGCGGCTCAATACCAAAATATTGACTTACTGGCTCGCTACAGCAGCGATGTACTTTTTGAACACGAGTCGAACATGTTCTGGGGGCCAGGTGAGCGTATTCAAGTGTTGTCAAAAACGGGTGAATCTTTGGCGTTTACCCAGGAGTCTGACCATGTTCACCCAAGCCTCACCAAGCACGGCCTGAAAATGGACCAAGCCATTATCCAAGTGGATCACAACATCTACCTAGGTTACGGCTTTGGTCTTGATACACCAGTGATGATTGAAGGTGATGACGGCATCATCGTGATCGATCCAGGCGAATCGGTACAAATGGCACAATCAGTGAAAGAGCAATTTGAAGCTATCACAGATAAGCCAGTGAAAGCGATCATCTACACACACAACCACATTGACCATATTGCCGGCGTTCGCGCTTGGGTAACCGACGAGCAAGTGGCGTCTGGTGAAGTAAAAATCATCGCACAAGAAACCCTGACTGCGGCAGTGGCAAACTGGTCATCAAACCTAGGTCCACTGTTTGGTCACCGCACATCTTACACTGGCGCAAAACACGTGCCTGAAGGTGAGTTCGGTACTGTTAATGACGGCCTAGGTCCACGCTTTATGCAAGGCGACATCTCATTCATCGAGCCAAACCTTGAGTTTAAAGATCGTCTAGACATCACGATTGCGGGCGTCAAGCTTGAAATCGTTCACGTACCATCTGAAACGGCGGATGAGCTGGTCGTTTACCTACCAGAGCAAAAAGTGCTGCACGCAGCAGAAGTATTGCAAGGTGAAAACTTCCCTAACCTGCATACGATTCGTGGTACCAAATTCCGTGACCCATCGGTATGGTTCAAAGGCATCGACATCATGCGTCAGTTCGACACTGAAGTCATGATTAACTCTCACGGTCGTCCTGTGGAAGGCAAAGAAGCGGTTTCGAATGTCTTGACGGCTTACCGCGATGCGATTCAATACGTGCACGACCAAACCATTCGCAACATGAACAAAGGCCTAACACCTGATGAGCTTGTTGAAGCAGTGAAATTGCCAGCACACTTGGCTGGACACCCTTGGCTTGGTGAGCACTACGGTACCGTTGCACACTCAGTTCGTCAGATTTACGTGGGTTACAACGGTTTCTTCGAAGGTGACCCGTGGCAGCTAGAGCCAATGGCGTACGAGCAACGCGCGAAAGCGTTTGTTGAAATCATGGGTGGCCGAGACAACATCATGCACACAGCGCAAGCGGCTATCGATGCAGGTAACCACACCTTCGCAGCAGAAATTTTGTCTTACCCAATCACGGTCAACAAAGACGACATGGGTGCGCGTGAACTAAAAGCGAACGCTTACAAAGCGTGGGCTGCTGAGCAGGTCAACATCAACTGGCGTAACTGGGCGCTAAACGCGGCGGCTGAACTTGAGGGTACGCGTGACTTCTCTAACATGATCAGCTTCGCATCGGTTGACGTATTGACGGCGCTACCAAGCAAGCAAATTTTTGACATGATGACGGCGACACTGATTGCGGAAAACACGCTTGATGTGAATATGGCGATGACGTACCGCTTTAGCGATACCAAGGAAGCGTTCACCATCGAAATCCGCAACGGTATTGCTCAGTTGCACACTAAAGCGCTTGATACCGCGGACGTGCAGATTGACACCACTCGTGCCGTATTGAACGAGATTCTTCTTGCGGGACCAAATGCACAACAAGCGATTGGTAAAAATCTGCAAGCTGGTAAATTTGCCTTCGCAGCGGGTGATATTCAAGGGTTTGGTCAGTTCATGAGCTACTTTGATAAGCCAACAGCGCCGCAAGACTTGATGCTGATTGTTCGCTAAGTCGTACATAACGTAGAGTTCATTCATCACTCTACTCAAGGACATCATTGACGACAAAGGGACCTTCACGGTCCCTTTTTGTTAATAGAGTAATGGTTTAATGAGGAATCTTATGCGTACCAAGACGTTCACGCTTTACTGCGCCACGCTCGCCAAACGCGGTTTTAGTCTGGTGTTATTGATGCTGTCACCGACGCTACTGGCGTGCGGTTTGCACCAAGCGGCGGGGTTTAACTTTGTCTCAGAGCCAGGCTCGCTTGGAGTGTTTGATAAGGTGATCACCGCACGCCAATCCAACCAGTTCGCCAATCAAGCGAAACCGGAGCAGTTTTACCTGTTTGCGTTTACTCAAGCGTTATCGAAATCGGCGGATTCACCGATCCCATTCTCCCTCTTTGAAGCGGTCAAAGGCCACTACAGTGAGGTCGTGTTGGGCGAAAAAGTGTCAATGAAAGGCCGTGATACGCTACCAAGCGAAGATGACCTTTTGTTGGTGACCGAGCTGGATGTGCTGGATGCGTTAGCAACAGGCGTGATCGATTGGCCGCAAGCCAAATCCCAGGGTTGGGTCGTCATCAATGGACAGCCGGCAGAGGTGAAGCAGTTAGATGATTGGTTTACTGCTCTCTTTAAGGGTCAAAAAACAAATTGATGGATTAAGTTGAACGATCGTTCTTGTTGTGCTTGAATAAGTGTTCAAACAAGGAGAGCGAGTCATGCTGACATTCTATTTTCACCACACGCCAAACCCGATGAAGGTGGCGCTATTTCTGCAAGAAGCGGGGCTAGATTTTGAACTGGCGCCCGTTGATACCCTCAAAGGCGAACAACACACTCCAGAGTTTCGTCTCATTAACCCCAATGGCAAGACCCCAGCGTTGCAAGACGATGGCCAACGTGTGTTTGATTCCAACGCGATTTTGCTCTATCTGTCGGAGAAAACCGGTCAATTTGGCGGTGAAGCGAACGATCGCGCGGAACTGCTCTCTTGGCTGATGTTTATCGCTTCTGGTCTTGGTCCGTTCTCGGGTCAGTCGGTGCACTTTAAACGCGCAGCACCTGCAGGCAACGATTACTCAGCAAACCGTTATCACCGTGAAGCGCAGCGTCATTATCAAGTGTTGGATTCACACCTTGAAGGGCGTGATTTCATTGTCGGCGATAGCTACACCATCGTTGATATGGCGGCGTGGGGTTGGATTGATAAAGCGCCGATTGTGTTAGGTGACGACGCTGCCTTAGACTCATACCCGAATCTGAAGCGCTGGTTCAACGCGATCAATGCCAGACCGGCGGTAGAGAAGGCACGCGCGATAGCAAAAACGTGTGAGTTTAAAACTGAGGTGGACGATGTGGCGCGCCGAGCGCTATTTCCGTCTAACTTTCCTAAAGAGGATTAATTCGTTTTAGGCGCGTAATGAAAAACACGGCATCGAGCGCCGTGTTTTTTAGTTTTGGATCAATGGTGGCTTACGTTCGTATCGGTGACTGGCTAAATACCGAGTTAATCATGTTTTCTATCAACAAGCGGTCGTCACAGGCGCGCGCGTAAGTGCGCAGGCCAATGATTTGCACTTGTAAATAGCGAGCCAGTTCCGCTGGATCTTGCGCCTCGCTCAGTTCACCTTGCGCTTTGGCGTCAATGAGCACCTGCTCAATCGCACTTTCTACCCGTCGAAGCAGCGTTTTCGCTTCAGCGAGCAGCTCAGGATTATCGGACTCGGTCAATTCAGCGACAGATTTTACGATCATACACATCGCGCTTGGCGCGCTGTCTCGGCTATCAATGATTAGGGCGCGCACAAATTGTTTTAGCCCCGCAAGAGGAGTATCGCTTTGCGCGACGCAGCGCTGTAGACGTTCACGACCCAACTCTGCATAGCGGTGCAACGCTTCACTAAAGAGCTTGTCTTTGCTGCCAAATGTGGCGTAGATGCTTCCAGGGCGCATATCAATGGCCTCTTGCAGCGCACGCATGGAGGTGCCGTGATAGCCCTTTTCCCAATAGAGGTCTTTGGCTTTGTCAATGACATCATCACGATTGAATTTGGCTCGGCTTGGCATAGGGATCCTTGATGTTGACGAATGCGAGTTTGCTTTAGTATAGCGAAGGGAGTAACGATCGTTCAACTTGAGTGATTATGCGCCATGTCGCCGTGCAGAATCTTTCCTTGGTTTACTGAATCAATCAGGCGGTTTGTGTTAGCTTAGTCATATATGAGCTACAATTTGTTTATAACTTTCTTCAACTTGCTGATAAACAACAGAAACATGTGGCGATAATGCGAAGCGCACACTAGACATAGGCTAGGATACTGTTTATCTTTCGTTACAGTTAAAACCAGATGGGTCATTTTTAATGAGAGACTACAACTCACTCCAAGTTTTTCTCGTGTTGATGCAGACACATTCCACCCAATCGGCGGCGCGTAAACTTGGACGTTCTCAATCCTATGTGTCGAAAGTGTTGGCGCAGCTGCGTGAAGACCTCGATGACCCTCTGTTTATTCGCAGCGCAGACGGCCTCACCCCCACTTCCTATGCGATGAGCATTGAGCCCAAACTGCGCAACGCCTTTGCGCAAGTCAAGCAGGCGCTCAATCCAGAAGAGTTTGACCCTAAAAACGTCCAGAAAGTCGTGATCCATATGGTGGAGCCATATGTGGTGCAAGCGGGCAAAGAGATCATTATGGCGATTCGAGAACAAACCGACGCCATCATCGAATTACGCGTTTGGAATAAACTCAGCGAATCCATGATCGAAGAGGGTGAAGTCGATATTGGTCTGCACATGCTCAATGACAAACCCCAAGTGTTCTATCAAAAGCGTATTCAGAGTGTGACGGGCGAATTTTCAGGCAATGTCGCTGGCGAATACGTCAAGTTTTTGGTCTCTGGCATCAACGACTACCACAACTACTTTCAGCGCCTTGACCCAAGCATCGAAGCGAGCATTTTTGTCGACAACTATGATTTAATGAATCAATTGATGGATCGTTGTTACACGGTTCGCTATCGACCTGTAAGACCTGATGACGGCCACGCCAAAGTGACGTTGGAAGCGGCGTTGATCACCAAATCATCACGTCGCAATTCGGCTAAAACCAAATGGTTGATGAACATCATTGAGCCCATCATTCTTAATCAAGCGTTGAACTGGCAGCAGTAACGTGTCAATCAAATAGAAAGCAATAAAAAAAGCGCGCTGTGATTCACAGCGCGCTTTTTTACGTCAAGAAATCATTACAAAGCAGAGAGGTAAGCTTTGTATGCTTTCAAACGTACGGTTGCACCACCAATGATGTCCATGAAACCGAGCATCTGGTGCGGCTTTTTCGCCGATACCCAACCTGAACCGGTTGCACCGATTGGGATGTTGTAACCTTCTGGTTCTACAAATTCGATGACAATGGTACGGCCGTGTGAGCCCATATTGTTCCCGACGTGCTGACGAACATGTTGGGAACCGTTGAAGACAGACACTTGCGCTTCACCGGTACCGGTTGTGATGCTGTGTACGCGGCCACGGAAGATTTCACCTGGGTAAGCATCGACGTAAAACTCAGCAAACTGACCAATTTCGATGCCGCTGTATGTTTGATCGGCGATACGCATTTCAACAAACTTTTTGCTGGTATCGTACAGGTGCATGTTACCAATGCGTGTACCTTGAACGATGTTGGTGATGCCTAGCTGACCATCAAACGGCGCGCGGATTTCACGGCGATCGTTTTGCCAATCAGCGGTGGCGATCTGTGCTTCAATATTAAGGATTTGCGCATTCACCGAGGCGATCTTCGCTTCCGTGGTCTCAATGCGAGTACGGGTGTCGTCGCGCTGCGCTTCGTTAGCAAAATCTTTCAGTTTATTGAGACGGTCGAGCGTTTTACGATCGTTGTCCATCTGGCGCACCAGTGCAAGAATTTCCGCTTCCGCCGCTGATTTTTGCGCGTTTAGGCTTTTCATTTGAGACACGGTATCTTCGGTTCTCAGCGTGTAAATCAAGTCGCCTTTTTTCACGTGTTGGTTGTGCGTGACATACACTTGATCGATCTCTTGACCAAGCAGTGGGCTAAGTACCGCGTGCGGCGCTTTAACTGTGGTACTGTCAGTCAGGTCCGCAGGCGACCAGAAGCGGTGAGCGGTAAACAGCGCGATCGCGATGAAAAAGCCTGTCCCGATCATGATAGCCGCGTTGCGTAGTGTCCATTGCACCACACCCGCCTTCACCAAGATCCAACAGATCAGAACGTAAGGTAGCATAATTTCTTTCATGGATTAGTCCTCGACGCGTGCTTGGCTTTCAGGCTTGCGGCCATTGCGAATAATGTTAGAGATTTCGTTGGCTAACACGTCCCAACGAGCGAATGCGATGATGATGGCAAGAACCCACCATGTTTTGTCGATGAACAGGCCACAAAGAGACAATGCAAAAACGATTTGAGTGTGCGCGCTCGACATCTCCGCCGCTTTGTGAACCGCGACTTCGTGAAGTTGCCAAAGTAGGTAGGCGACATAGACGATCAACGCGACGGTAACAAAGAAAACGAAGCCCATGAAGATTTCAGAATCGAGTAGGCGCAAAATGGTGGGATAACCGCCAGAAAAGTACTCTTCAGGGAGTGATTTACCGTGAATGCGACCCAGCTTTGAGAGAGCAAGCGAGGAGCCAACAAGGACGGAAATGGCGACCACAGCTTTGATAATGAACAAAGCTATGTACTTGACGATCCTAATGAATTTTGCACCCGCTCCTTGATTGGATGCTTCGCTTTTTGATGGATTCATGAGCTATATTGCCTTGGTAATTATTCCATCAGCGATAATACAAGAATCTTATGTGCGATTCGGAATAACGGATATTCTGAATCTATATCACAGAATAACACATTGTTTTCACCTCACATACACAGCGATATTTATGAAATACATCTCTATTGGTTATGTTTTAGCGCACAGCAGTATGGTCAAAATGGTCATGGCGAATGAAATGATCGATTTGCTGGGTCACAAAGCGGCTGAATATTAAACTGGTGTGACTGTAATCTTTGGCAATGTGATCAGTCATACCATCGATTTTGGTCTCTTCGAGCGTCACCGTACCATCGGAGGCGACGCTATTGTCCATCATCAACAAGGGGCGTGCGCCGACGGGCAAGGTACCGGCGATGCTGCCTAGTTTTTGTGGTACTCGCCAGACACTCTCCTCATGTTGAGTGAGCCCAAATTCAGGTGCGTTGCCTAAAATCGCGCCGATACCGAGCTTCTGTATTCGCGTTGCGATAGAGGCGCCTTGAAGCGGCGAGCCAATGGCGACAACGTGTGAGATCTCATCTGTGCTCGGTTGGGTCGATTCTAGGTAGTGTTTGACAATCAATCCTCCTAAGCTGTGACCGACCAACACATTTGGTTGATGGCGGCTGAGCGCTGAACTAATGTCAGAAAACACAACTTGCTCATTGATTGCCACACTGTTGTAGCTGACCGTCTTTGTGTCATAGCCAAGGTCTCGTAACCGCTGACTGAGTGGCAGCATTGCCAGGCCATGCATATAGAGTCCATGTAATATCACGATGTTCACAACTGCCTCCCAAGAGAAATCCGCGAAATAAAATGAAGAGTAAAAAGTGGGCGGAAAACAAAATGATGGCCAAGGACTATGATGACGCGCCCGGCCGCCAGAGACAAGAGTGAGCGGCAATGAATGTGTGTTGAGTGATTAATTAGCGAGTGGTTTGCTTGATGGTCATATCGTTGCGCTTACTTGATCCAATCAAAAAGCCCCTTGCGAAGCAAGGGGCGGAAGCGGTTATTTGGCGGCTTTTTTAGCTTGCTCAACCCAAGAGTCAAACAGCGAGCGGTTGGCTTTTATCCAACCTTCAACGTGGGCCTCTATGTCCGCTGAGCTGTTTTTACCTTTGCTCATCATCATATTTTGTGCACTGATATGATTGATATCGAGTTTCATGATTTCAAACAGCTTGGCCGCAGCAGGATTTTGATTGGCGAACGTCTTGTTGGCGACGATTTTCATCGAGTTCATCTCGAACCCGTAGTTTTTGCCATTCGGCAGTGAGGTGTCGACGTCTTTGCGCTCGCCGGGTAAGGCAGAGAAAGGGACTTCCAGCCAAACGACATCTTTGCCTGGGACCAGAACGCCACTTACCCAATACGGTGTCCAAGTGTAATATAGGATTGGCTCACCTTTGTTATAGCGTGAGATGGTGTCGGCAATAATGGCAGCGTAGTTACCTTGGTTGTGCGTCACCGTATCACGGAGTTTATAGGCGTCGAGTTGCGCTTCGACCACCATTTCACAGCCCCAGCCTGGGTTACAGCCAGTAAGGTCAGCCTTGCCGTCACCATTAGCATCAAACAGCTTAGCAATTTTCGGATCTTGCAGCTGGCCGATGTTGGAGATATTGAACTGTTCCGCGGTCTTCTTATCAATCAAATAACCTTGAGCCGCACCACTGACGTATTCGCCTTGACGGTAGAACACGTCATCGCCGCCCGCCATGGTGTATTTATCGGCATGTAGAGGGAACCAACCGACGGCAAGAAATGTGGCATCGCCTTTTGCTACCGAGGTGTAAGCGACGTTGTAATCCACCTCTTTTGGTTCAGCCACTTCGTAGCCAAGCTCTTCGAGGGCACGGCTGACAACCAGTGTTTGAAAGGTCTCTTCTGCGACGGTGGATTGCACCGGTTGTACCGCGATCCCTTCGCCCGGTAGCGATGCAGCAAAAGCAGCACCTGATAATACCAAGGCCGAGGCCGATGTCAGTTTGAATGTCTGTTTCCATAGATTATTCATTATTGTTTCTCCCTAAGTGAAGTTCCTTGTTTTTGACTGCGTGGGCTGAGTGACTGCCTCGAGCAAGCTTGAACACTGCGCCAACAGGACCAGTGTGATACCAACGGCGCTTGGTATTGCCTGCGTTTTCGCCCAGTGCTTGAGTAATGCGATCAAGCAGTATGGCAAGAATGACGATGCCCAATCCGCCTACGGCGGCTAAGCCCATATCTAAGCGACCAATTCCGCGCAGCACCATTTGACCTAGACCGCCGACTGCGATCATCGATGCAATCACCACCATAGAAAGTGACAGCATTAAGGTTTGGTTTACGCCGGCCATAATCGTAGGCAGCGCTAGCGGCAGTTGGATGCGATACAGCATTTGCTTCTTGTTGGCACCAAAGGCGTGCCCTGCTTCAATCAAGTCTTTGGGCACTTGAACGATGCCGAGTATGGTGAGCCTGACCACAGGTGGCAGCGCGAATATGATCGTCACCACAACGCCGGGCACATTACCTATACCAAAGAGCATGACAATCGGCACCAAGTAGACAAAGGCTGGGGTGGTTTGCATCGCGTCGAGCAGTGGCCTGACGACTTTCGCGGCAGTTGGGTTACGAGCCAATGCGATGCCTAAAGGTAACCCTATGAGCAAACAGAAAAAGACTGAAGTGAGTACCAAGGCCAAGGTGGTCATCGCTTGGCTCCACGCACCAATCAGACCGATAGTGAGCAGCGAAACCAAGGTCGCTACGCCCAGACGCCAATTTGAAAACTGCCATGCCAAAAGAAACAAGGCGAGTATCATGAATGGGGCAGGAGTGGAGACAAGCGCCAGTTCGAATGAGCTCAGGATCAAGTCGATGGGAACGCGGATCGCTTGGAAAAGCGGGCGACCGTGTTCGACCAGCCAGTTTAGGCCCGTCTCAACCCACGCATCGACGGGCAAGAGCGCCTCGTTGAAGGGGTGCATTAAATCGAGCGCTTGAGTTTGCGTCACTTCGGATGTAAGCCAGTCTGCGCCCTCGTCGGATGTCGCCGTTGCCCAAGGATCCGATGGTGTTGTGTTGTCTGCCGTGGTTTGCGACCACGGGTCCGTTTGAGAAGTTTCTTCTGACACCGCGTTACTCCTTATCTAGCGTCTGTAATAGGCGAGATTTGGTGATGACTCCATAGTAGTGGCCGTCTTCTCCAATGACCGGTACGGCATATGGTGAATCGGCAACGATACCAAGAATGTCATTGATGGATTGCTCGGGTGACAATGTCACCTCGTCATCTATTTGAGCACTGGTTAAAGATCGCTTCTCTTTGTGCGCTTGGCGCAGCGAGTCGAGAGAGACGATGCCGGAGTAGCGGCTAGCACGATCGACCACAATGCCAAATTCGCGGTCGTGATTCATCAGCATTTGCAGCGCTGAGCCGGGACCATCGTGCTCAGATTTTTTAAACACGGCGGTCGGCTGTTTTCGGGCGATGTCTTTCGCTGTGAGGACGCTGGCCACATTGACGCCTTTGAAGAAGGCTTCAACGTAATCATTGGCAGGGTTGTTGAGAATATCATCTGGTGTGCCGACTTGGACCACTTGTCCGTCTTGCATGATGGCAATGCGATCTCCAATTCGCATCGCTTCATCAAGATCGTGCGATATAAATACGATGGTGCGTTTATCATCGTTTTGAAGACGAATCAGTTCGTCTTGCATTTCGCTACGGATCAGCGGGTCAAGGGCGGAGAAGGCTTCGTCCATCAACAGAATATCAGGGTCACAGGCTAGCGCCCGAGCCAGTCCGACACGCTGCTGCATACCGCCAGAGAGCTCATCGGGGAAGGAATCCGCATAGCTTTCTAAGCCGACGCGCTCTAGTGCCGATAGAGCACAGCGATTTCGCTCTTCCAAACTAATACCAGCGAGTTCTAGGCCAAAAGCGGCGTTCTCAACCACAGTCATGTGAGGCATTAGGGCGAAGTTTTGAAACACCATGGAGATGTTGTGGCGACGGACTTCTCGCAGTGCCTGCTCTGAAATCGAAGCGATGTCATTGCCTTTAAACAGAACACTGCCACGTGTTGGCTCAATCAATCGATTGAGCAGTCGCACTAAGGTGGACTTGCCAGAGCCCGATAGACCCATGATGACGAAGATCTCGCCTTCATTGATCGAGAGTGAGACATCATTGACCCCGACAGTGAGGCCAGTTTTGTCGAAGATAGTGTCTTTATCCAACCCTTTTTCCAACAGGTCGAATGCGTGATTGGGTTCATCACCAAACACTTTGTACAGTCCCTTTACTTCCAGTATGGGATCCATCAAAGATTTCCTTTTTTGCTCAAAAACGTTAGTACACTAAACAATATTTAATGGAATTTCAAATCGGAGGTGATAAAAATCACATAACCAAATCGGTCTGTTAATGAGTTTTTTGTCACTACATGTCGGTTTTTTTTGCTTTTTTTGTGATGATTGATAGGTTGTGAATAGGGCCGTACGCCAGTGTTGAATAGCGATGTACAACCCTTGAGAAGCGGTTTTTATTTGAGGTGTAATCAATCTTCTTGGGCAGCGTAAAACGCAGCAACATCGCGCAAGTCTTGTTCGTTGAGTTTGGAAAGTTGCGCTTTCATCATCTGCGCGAGTGGGCCAGTTCGCTCATCTCGTTGATAGGCACGCATCGCGTTGAACAGGTAAGTGGCATCTTGACCGTTGAGATTAGGGTAATTGGGATTGGCGCTTTGGCCGGTGCTGCCGTGACAAAAAACGCAACTGGGTGATTTGACTTGTCCAAGCTGCGCGTCGCCGAAAGGTTTCGCATGTGCCCCGCTAGCGAGTGTTAACGCGGTGCTAGTGGCCAGCAGGCATACGTGGCGTATCCATCGATTCATTTGTACTCTCAATGTCGGTGTGTGTGGACTGAGAATAAAGCTTCCCCTAGGGGGAAGCTCAATGGGCGAGATCAAAGCACACGTTGAATGTGCGCGCAGAGTGTGGAAATGTCGTCTTGGGTCACATCTTTGTGAGTAACAAAGCGGATGGGATTGGATGGTGTGATGAGAATATTCTCTTTGGCCAACGCTTCTGCGATGGCATCTATATCAAGGTGTTTCTCTAGTTTGGCAAAGACGATATTGGTTTGCACGAATTCTGGATTGACTGAAAAACCGGGCAATGTATTTAGGGTATGCGCGAGCTGTTTGGCGTTAACGTGGTCAATAGAAAGCTGAGCTACCTGCTCAGTCAGCGCTAATTTACCGGCAGCGGCCAATATGCCGGCTTGACGCATGCCGCCACCGAGCATTTTTCGGATGCGTCGTGCTTTGGCAATGTAGGCGTGACTGCCGAGCAGCAATGAGCCCACAGGCGCTGCAAGACCTTTAGAAAGACACACGGTCATGGAGTCGAAGTGACGTGCGATCTCAGTGACATCAACATCCAACGCGACGGCGGCGTTGTATACGCGAGCCCCGTCTAAATGCAGGCTTAAGCCGTGTCGGTCGACAAATTCTCGCGTTTGTGCCAGGTAATCGAGTGGCAGAACTTTACCATTAATGGTGTTTTCCAAGCTCAGTAAACGGGTTTTAGCAAAGTGACAATCATCGGGCTTGATGGCGGCTCGAAGTTTGTCGAAATCGAGAGTGCCATCCGGGTTGTTTTCAATCGGCTGGGGCTGAATTGAGCCAAGCACCGCAGCGCCACCTGCCTCAAAGCGATAGTTGTGCGCTTGTTGTCCACATAAGTACTCGTCGCCACGTTCACAGTGTGCCATCAACGCCAGTAGGTTGGCTTGCGTGCCAGATGTGGTAAAAAGTGCCGCCTCAAACCCATGACGCTTGGCCGCGAAGGACTCAAGTTCGTTGACGGTTGGGTCATCGCCGTATACATCATCGCCAACAGCGGCGTGGGCCATCGCTTCACGCATAGCTGGAGTGGGTCGAGTCACGGTGTCAGAGCGAAAATCCATAACCTATCCTTGTTAATGAGGGAAAACGAAATTCAAGAGAGATAGCCGCACAGTTTCGCTTTGCTGATGCATGCGATGGTTTTGGCGTCGGTGATCTCACCTGAAATGATGCGTTGTTCGATGTCGCGCAGCGATAAAGTCAGTACTTCAATCACTTCATCATCATCGCACGTTAAGCGTTTAGAAGCCGTGAGATCTTTGGCCACAAAAAGGTATTGAATCTCATCACAAAAACCTGCGAGCGGTGTGACTTGCCCTAAAGAAATCCACTCTGAGGCGCGATAGCCCGTTTCTTCCTCCAATTCACGTGAAGCGCAGTCGACTATGGCTTCGTTCGCTTCTAGTGTGCCTGCTGGGAGTTCAAGTAGCCACTTTTTAAGTGACGGCCGATATTGGTTCAGCATGACGATATCACCATTGTCATCGATAGGCAGCATAACCGCCGCGCCCGGGTGAGATATCGTGGTATGGGTAATCTGTTGACCATTGGGTAAGGTCACGGGTTCTTCAATAAGAGCAATCCGTTTCCAGGTGTGAATCGTGGTTTGTTTGTCCATTGGGTATGTGGTGTCCCTAGCATGTTGACCCTACCTTACCCATTTCGGCACCCGATGAAAAGTAATGAAGAGCGATGCGTTGGAATGGATTAATAACTCGGTGTGATGAATCGCGCAAATATGCAAACATTGATTACAGAAAATTAAGTAAAAAGCGAATCTGATATAACAAAGGGCTGATTATAATAAACTATACTTGTAACAAAGTAATAACAAATGTATAAAGCACGTTATACATTACGCTCGCTTAGCGCCCCGAGGATCGCCCAATAATGTTCAGTCAAAATAGAGTCCCCCACTCGCAAAAAGCGTTACTGTCGGAACGAATCAATAAGTTGGCTCACGCCCTATCTGACGGTGTCTACGAACGTGAAGATACCATCAAAATGTGTTTACTTGCGGCCCTGGCCGGTGAAAGCGTTTTTCTACTGGGCCCTCCAGGCATAGCAAAAAGTTTGATTGCTAAGCGCTTGATTCAAGCGTTTGATAACTCGTCCTATTTTGAATATTTGATGACACGTTTTTCTACACCAGAAGAGGTGTTTGGCCCGCTAAGCATACAAGAGCTGAAAGACAATGGCCGCTACGTGCGTCTGACTAATGGATATTTACCTACCGCGCAAGTCGTCTTTCTCGATGAGATATGGAAAGCCGGCCCCGCCATTCTCAACACACTCTTGACCGTGGTGAACGAGAAAACGTTTAAAAATGGCAGTGATATTGAGAAAGTGCCCATGCGTCTTTTAGTGTCGGCATCAAATGAATTGCCTGATGAAGACAGTGGTCTCGAGGCACTCTATGACCGCATGCTGGTGCGTTTGTTTGTTAATCGAATTCAAAATAAGCAAAACTTCAAATCCATGCTCACCGTTGGCACGACGCAAGAAGCCAAAATTCCAGAAGGCCTGGCGATTACCGATGAAGAATACCACCTCTGGCAGCAAGAGCTTGATACGCTTGAGCTGAGCGATGATGTGTTTGAAAAGCTGTTTGAACTCAAAAGCTTACTTGAGAAAGAGACTGGCGAAGTGCCCGGTTCGAGTGTGGATAAGGACATGTATGTGTCTGATCGACGCTGGAAAAAAGCCGTTAAGCTGTTGAAAGCCAGTGCCTACTTTAACGGCCGCGATGCGATCAACGCATTGGATCTGTTGCTGCTACAAGATTGCTTATGGAACAGCCCTGAATCTCGTGATGTGGTGCGCCGCGTCATTCGTCAGTTTGCGCTCAATTACGCGTTTGATCAGCAAGAGGTAGAGCAACAAATTACCCTCTGCCGTGAAACGCTACAAGACGTTCAAGAAGAACTCGAAGAGACGTTTGCTATCCAGCTCTCTCTTGAATCTTCAACGGGATTACTGAAGAAGCAGGTTCAGTCGTACGATTTCTCCGATGCACGTTTGTATAAAGTGGGTGTGACTCCGGGTCTTATCAAGTTGGTCCTGCTTCAGGCCAATATGTCGGTGTCTGAATCCGAAAAAGGTGACAGTCGCTGTGTGTTCGTCAGTAAACCCGATCTCGAAAAACTGGTTCGTGATGGCCACGGCGAAGTGAGTGGTTATGTCAATCAATCTACGGCGATTTGTCGTCTTCGTTTTGATGTGGATGCAGCCAATAACTTAGTCATTAAAGACATTGCGAATCGCGCAGTATTGTTGACCCCTGTCACGAGTGAAGGGCTAGACCACGACCGCTTCCAAAATTGGTTAACGCGTTCAGAGCAGGCGTTGAAATCGTTAGAAGAAGCAGAGCACCGCTTGCGTAAAGCGCGCTCCAGTTTCCACGCCGCACTGCCACACAACTTTATCGACGAGGCGATCCCTCGTGAGATGGAAGCTGGGCTACAAGGCTTAACCCAGGCATTGGAAGCGGCCAAATCAGAGAGCGAAAAAGCGCTTTATCGATTGCAAACTTTGCCACCGGTTTTTGAGTAAGGGGAAACGTTGTGCTGGGTGCAGATGGACTTAATTTAGCATTAATGATCGCCGATTCGGGCATCGTTGAAAGCGCGATGAACGATATTATTGCGCGCTCACAAGTGATGATCATGGCTGAGAACCGAGGAATGAAATCCTCGGTGAAAAATCATCTGTTGAAATGGCGCGGCAGTGTCAAAAAGCGCATCACTAAGGTGTGTGAAACGGAACGTTTTCAACAAGAGCTCGCGCTGTACCAAGAAGTCATTTATTGGGACGAAGCCAAGTTTCACGCTCAATTGCCTGAGGTCATTAAAAAGTTGGAGTGGCACTCGGCCTTCTACATGCAGGCGAGACGTCTTGTAGAGAAGAATAAAGGGGTTAAGAACCCAATGTTCGCCCACTATTTCTGCGATCAATGGTACAAAAGCTTGGTAGATGCGATAAAAACTGCCCAGTTAAGTGAGCTAGAAGCGAGTAAAGAAAAAGCCCTCAAAGATCTCTATCAACGCATGGAAACCATGAAAAACATGGATAACGTTGCGAAAGAGGGAGACGAAGCGAGTATTGGGCGTCTGTGGGATATGGCTGCGGCGAAGCTGAGCAAAACCGATCTCGGCACCATGAAAAAATATGCGGAGTTTTTGAAAAAGAACAGCGGGCTACAAAAAATTGCAGAGCAACTCGGTCGTATGGCGGGGCAAGTCAATGATCCTGATTTAAACCAAGCGCCAGTGGAAGCGATTGAAGTCGTGGAAGAGAAAACCGACGAAGCGACAGATGACATTGTCGGTATCCACGAAAGTGATGATCTCAACAAGCTACTGCCCAACGAGACGATGTTTTTGGCATACCCAGAGCTTGAGGTGGTTTTTTACAAGCACCTAGCGGATAAGCGTTTGATGAATTATCGCGTGCAAGGGAAAAATCGCACGTTGCGTAAAGTAACGGCTCAACAGCCTGACAGTAAAAGTATTGAGATTGAAAAAGGACCTTTTATCGTCTGTGTGGATGCCTCTGGCTCTATGAAAGGGGCGCCAGAGCAATGTGCCAAAGCGATGGCCTACGCCTTAATGCAAATCGCGCTGGCGGATGATCGCGATTGCTTTGTTATTCTGTTTTCTACGGAGCAGATTACCTACGAACTGACACGTCAAGATGGTTTGCGTGAAGCGAGTGATTTCTTGTCGTACAGCTTTCACGGCGGCACGGATCTCGAGCCTGTGATTCTTAAATCGATTGATTTGATGAGCAGTGAAAAGTACAAAAACGCCGATATGGTGGTGATTTCGGACTTTATTGCCCCGAAACAGTCACAAGAGGTACTGGATAAGGTCGCGGGCTTAAAAGAGAACAAAAACCGCTTCCACGCCTTGAGCGTGTCAAAGTATGGAAACCCAGAGCTGATGAGCATGTTTGATCATTGTTGGTCTTACCATCCAAATCTAGTCGGTAGATTGATGAAGAAATGGTAACGCCATAGTCTGCCCCAGATCATTATCCAAGTTGATTGAACAATGCCTCGCTTTCGCGGGGCATTGTCGTTTTATGACTTGCTAATTTATATGTGTATGGAAAATTCCGCGCGGCGATCCATTTGTGATATAAATCAATTTATGTGCAATTTAGCGGACTACTTCTCGCCAAGGCAATGATAAGTTTGTATATTTATCAGATAATTATTCGCTGAATGTCACATTTTTTTGCCTTTTTATGCTACCAAGGGGAAATGAGACCACTCAGTACGTTTGACGTATTTTCCTTGCGTGGTTTTTCACATAGACAGTAAAGAAAAAAAAGTAGTTAGACATTACCTGTTCTTCTTTTTAGCCAGTTTATCGTTTGCGCTTGTGACTTTTGCCATCATTCGCTCACCGCTAAATCAAGCCTCTTTCCAGGTACTAGGCCACGCAAATATTGCGCCGCTTACCGCAGGAAACAATGACGCGGGTGCTAAGTTACTCAATGTCTCTGAACGAGGTGTGTCGATACGTTGTAGTGATGCACCTCAAGCAGAGCTTGACATGTGCGGCATCGTATTCCCATTACCTCATGACGTACAAAATGGCCATTTTTTGTCCCTCAGCAAAAAAGCAACACTGAATGTGGAGGTTGAGTCGCTTTGGTCGGGTAGCACAGAGCAGCCGGGGGTCACGATCTTTGCTAAATCCTTATTAACTAAGGAGAAGTCCGAGCATTACCTGTCAAAGATACCAAATATCAAGCTGTACGGTTTGAACCTAAAAGTACCCAGTCTATCCCTTTGAGTCGATTTCGGGTCGAAACGTGGTGGGAGGAGCTGTTTGATATCCCTTATGAGCAAGCCGATTTAGATTTTAGCCGACTCGTTGCACTTGAGTTCTACACTGGAGGTGTTCCTGTAAAAGCGGACGGAGAGTGGGGGATGACGATTAAAAGCCTCTCGTTTAGTTGGCAAATCCACAATGAATCAACGTTTGTTAAAGTGATGTTTTTTTATTGGCCGCTTCTTCTCGTGGGCTGTTTGGCACATTACCTTTTTTATACTAAGTCACTCCTACTCCTTGCCAAGGATAATGTTTATAGAGACAAGAAAACAGGCTTTTACACGGTAGAGCACTTTGTCAAAAATTATTCAGCTCTAGCCCAATACAATGAACCCGTGAGACTGTACTTGGTCAAGATCAGCAACTATCACGCCTTAAACCACCATTTTGGTAATCCTGCGGTCATCAAAGTTATGGAACGAATGTGGCAAAAAATGGTGCGAGAATTATCTAATCATAAGCTGACGATTTATCGGGTGACAGAAGATGAATTGTTGATCGAGTGTGTGGATGAGAATTTAACTTCTCAGCAGTCTCAGTATTTACTTGATTTGAATGATTTAGGTGTCAATCTTGATGGGATTGGTCATCTAATGCTGGAAATCGTCATTGGCTACGTATCCAGTGACTTTTTACCTGAAACGGGCGTGAAAGCATTAGAGCGAGCGCGATTTGCTGTCAATATTGCCAAGCGAAATGAGCAGCGATCCGCCGAATTCAACTTCGATACTATGATGGCTCATGAAGAAGAGTATCAAATTGCAGACAGTGTGCGTATGGCGCTACAGAGTGAGCAGTTCTACTTGCTGTTTATGCCGATATACGATGCCGAGAAAGAGCAAATTGTTGGCGCGGAAGCACTGTTGAGGTGCCATTCGGAGAGTTTACGTCAACTCTCACCTGAGGTGTATATTACGGTCGCAGAACAATATGGATTGATTCGTGACATTGATCTTTGGGTTGTCGAAGCGTGCTTTAAAACATATCAAACCTATCGTGATAAATTGCCGGATGATTTTCGGTTGTCTATCAACATTTCATCACGAGAACTTCTTGATAAACAATTTATCAACGATTTTAAACGCCTACTTCGCCAGTATCGTGTACCAGAGCGTTTAGTTTGTTTAGAAATCACGGAAACCTTCTTTGTTCAGATGAAAGATTTCCATCTCAAAAGTATTGAGATTCTGCGTGAAATTGGCTGCCATGTTTCTCTGGATGATTTTGGTACCGGTTACACCTCTTACAACCATCTGGTTAATATCCCAGTTGATGAAATTAAAATTGATCGTAGTTTTGTCAATCAAATGGACACTGTCCAAGGTAAGGCCATTATCGAATCCATGATAAAGATAGCAGACTCGTTCAAATATGATGCTGTTGCGGAAGGTATTGAAACACAGAAACAATTTACTGAACTTCGAGCCATGGGATGTCGTTACTATCAAGGTTACTGGTTCTCGAAGCCGATCTCGATTGACGCGCTATGTTGTTTTGTAGATAAACCGGTTCACCTCACTTCTTAAATGGCCTGTACCCATAATTTTTCGATGGTTAATAGATATGTAATTCATTGAATTAACGAATGAAAAAACTACTATGCATTTGGTTTTATAGTCTAAACTAAAGCATGAGTTGGCTATGGAAGCAGAGCAATGAGAATTACAGATAAATCCTTGGTTGAGCAACAACAGATCTCAGAATCTGAGCTCAAACAACGGCTTCAGTTATTTCGCCTAACGTCGAGTGAGCTAGTGGAGCTACGTTCACTGAAAGGCGTAATAGTTCGCCAGTTAGATTCAATCGTTGCAGGTTTTTATGAGCATCAGACGAATACACCTGATGTAGAGACTTTAATTGGCGATGCCGGCACTCTGCAACGCTTGATGAGCGCTCTGCGTCAGTATGTGATTGATTTGTTCTCTAAAGAAGTCGATCTCGACTACGTTGAACATAGATTGAGAATCGGGTTGGTACACAAACGCATTGGCGTTGATCCAAAACTCTACTTGTCTGCCGTCAGTTACCTCAAAGAAGTGCTTTCATCGACGATCCGCTCGAATATTTCTGATGCCACCATAGCCAATTATCAATGCGAAATTTTAAGCCGTTTGATGGATTTTGATGTCTCTTATGTCTTTGATACTTACATTAAAAGCATGATGAATGAAATCGAGATGGAGCGGAATAAATCCTACCAATACGTCAATGAATTGGAGGAGATGGTCAGGGAAAGGACCAAGCACATTGAACTGATGGCAAGCCAAGATCCTCTCACCAATTTATACAATAAACGCGCATTTGAAGAAGTGGCAGAAAAGTTCTTCACAGAGTGTCATGAGCACGGAGATGGTATCACCGTGCTCTATATGGATATCGATAATTTTAAGGCGTTTAACGATAACTTTGGTCATGAGGAGGGGGATAACGTTTTGATCGCGGTGGCGGATGCTATTCGAGGGATTTCTAGGGGCATTGACAAAAGTTTCCGCTTTGGCGGCGATGAGTTCGTGGTGTTGATGCCAAGCTGTAAAAAGCAAGATGCTCAGAAGACCTATGTGCCACGTCTGATTGAACGTTTGGCGGAAATCCGCGATGACGTCTCGATCAGTATTGGTGTCTCTGAATCAACGGCGCAGCACCCAGTGTCGATGCGAGACGCGGTGAGACTCGCCGATCAACAAATGTATCGTGATAAAAAAAAGCACAGTGAGGCGGCCAGATCGCAGGTCATCACCAGTATTGTCAGTAAGCAAAAGTCGACATAACAGCGGCGTTCACTGAATGGCGAGTCGCGCTATTTCACAAACGACATATCGAACTCGGTTGATCGGTTTCGTCCGGATTCTTTGGAATAGTAGAGCGCTTTGTCTGCATGTTGTAACCAAGTTAGGTGGTTGGGTTGTTGTTCGGTCAACTCGCACACCCCGAGGCTGATGGTGTAGCGAACAGCGTACCCTTCGCACTCGACAATCGACTGTTCGATACGTTTTCTAAGGCGCTCGGTAAAATAGAGCGCTTGCTCAGAGCACGTACCTGGTAAGATAACCGTAAACTCTTCACCGCCGTAGCGGCCACAAATATCACTGCCACGAGAGGCTTTGATGAGCTCTTTTGCCGTGTGGCGGATCACCATGTCCCCGACAGTATGACCATAGTTATCATTAACTCGCTTGAAGTGATCAATATCGAAAATAACCAGTGACGCTGGTTTCCCGGTCACTTTAGCGTGATCAAACTCTTGCTGAAGACAACTTTCCCAGTAGGCACGATTGTAGAGTTGAGTTAAGCCGTCTGTGCGACTGAGATCCGACAGTTTTTGATTGGAATCGATGAGGTGGGTTTTGTTTTTCGCGACGTCCGTGACGTCATTGATGATAAGACTGACATGAGAGACTTCGCCGTTCACTGACGTTAAAGGGGAGAAGGTGATGTTTTGGCGCATCTCAGGTAAGCCGTTGGAGATTGGGCTGAAGTTTTTAAATTTGAACAGGTAAGGGCGGTCTTCCCAGCAAGAGAATCCGCGGCTGTTCAAACGAAACGAGGTGTCGACTTTATTACGCAGCCAAGTTTCAGGTAAGTCTTGCATAACGTCAAACAACACTTGGCCAATGATTGCTTCGGCGCGAATGCCACTGTACGACTGCATAAACGAATTCCACGCCAAGACTCGGTAGTGCTTATCCAAGACGATAAGTCCTGCATCCAGCTCGCCAATGATCTGCATCGCCCAGTGAAAATCCCCCATATCATGCTTGATCACATTACACACTCCAATACGGATTCGATGGACTTCATTGAGTCATTGTCCATAAGGAAAATCACGTCACAGGCGACATCGAGATTTTCGGCGTGATAAACAAACTCAATGGTAAAAATCTCTTGCTCGTAGCCGTTTAAAAACTGAGAGCAGCTTAGCGCTCGTTGTAGCGGCTCTTTTTCCAGCACGATGGGCTGGCGTAAAGAGATAGCAATGTCGAGCTGCTTGCTAAATGACACCAAAAACGAGGAGACTAATAAGTTAGCAATATCCAGGATCGCTTCGTTGGTTTCGGCATGAAAGTTGTCAACCGTAACAGCCGAAAATTGATCAATGCCTTGCCCGTGTAAGCAGACGAGCGCCTCACCATTGATGCCATTGCCAACAAAGCGCTGTGACACGGCGCGATATTCTGCATTGTTGACGATGTCTTGAATCGTCATTTTGAGTTCCGATTGATGCAAGGAGGCAACGTTAGGCAAAGGCATTTCAATAAATCGCCCGGTTTGTTCTGCGATGAGTGAGGCACTGGCACCGAGAGCGATATTGCTGATCTCTTTGATGTTATTGAGTAGCTCGTGAGCGGAGAGCTGCCGTGTGGGCTGTGTGTGCACCGAAGGGCACAGTGGGATCCCATAGCGTTCAAATACCGCGTGAAGATCCATCGCGCTGAACGGCTTCTCAATGAAGTCGTGGGCGCCGAGCTCCCGGCAGCGCTGTTTTGCCTGATTTTGAATATCCCCTGATACCACGATAACCTGGGTCGGGTGCGCATGGACAGGTAGCGAGGCAAGCACTTCGAAACCATCCACGACAGGCATGGTCAAATCGAGGAACAGGACGTCGATAGGCTCAGATGCAAGGCGCTCTAAAGCGCTCTTTCCATTTTCTGCTTGGTAAAGAGTGATTGCCTGTGTATCAATGTTCGATAAAATCGCTTTGCGCGCGATTTTAGAGTCATCACAAACCAGAATCTTCATAAGATGATGGTTGACCCAGTCGTCGTTGCCATAAAATCAAACCCTCTCGGCTTGCATTGGTGTCAATAATGAGACATTGCTTCAAAATTGCTGCGGGTTAGTAAACCCTTTTGCTATTGATTTTTCGAGTTATTTTTTTCTATCAGTAAAAGAAATTAGACTTTACGCACATATTACACTTGCATAAGTGTTTGGTTGGTTATGGTTTTTGTGTGTTTGATGTGCCACATGAATCGTGTCTATTTTGAAATACTGAGTGATTGGTTCATCTTCTCCTTTTGCCATCGAGGACGATCCCGTAGACTTGGCCCTTTATGACATAAGGAGCTTAACCAAATGGAACTCACCACCTTCATCCACACCCTTGAACACTCTCCGGAGACGATAGAGTTTGATCAGACCATGGCAATCATTGAGCGTTACTACACGTTTACGCCTACCGCGTTCACCAATGGTGACACCTTTAATGAGGTGAATCAGAACAATGGGTCTTGCAAGATTTTTGCGTTTGGCCAAAAGAATCAACTGTCAGAGTCACAAACCCTCGCTTGCTTTGGGCGTTATTATCGTGAAGATGTCCTCAACCATCCGGCAGGGGATGATCACGCGAACATCCGCAATTTTATGCAAACCGGTTGGCAAGGTGTGAATTTTGAAGGTCAAGCATTAGCAGATAAAGGGTAAGCGTCGTCAAAGACAGGCGAGAGGTGGACGACTATATTGGATGACCATTTCGAACAATGTCTGCTCTAATTGGCGCATTTGTCAGCGAACACGCCTAAAATAGGGATTTTTGTTTGACTCCTCGTGCTGAATACGTAAAGTAAGCGCCGAACACAGCACTGAGACTCAGTGCTGTTCTAAAAAGGCGCGTTGGCAGAGTGGCTATGCAGCGGATTGCAAATCCGTGGACCTCGGTTCGACTCCGGGACGCGCCTCCATTCTTTCTCTATCTTGTTATTCCATCAACTCAGACAATAGCTGATAAGAACGCAGTTTTTCGCTCTGATCATACACCATTGCGTTGACCATAATCTCATCGGCACCAGTCCGTTCAACCAGTGATTCAATAGCGTGTTTAACATGAGCTTTGTCACCATGAATCGACTCTCGCAACTGGGTTTCAACGTGCAGTTTTTCTTGCGCCGACCAAAGCGGTGCCATGCTGTGTACCGGAGCGGGCAGCTTTTCACGACGGCCGCGTACCATTTTCAAAAACTTCTGTTTTTCTGTCGTCGCCAAATACTCTGCGTGCGATTGGCTCTCTGCAACAATGACGTTAGCACCAATCATCACGTAAGGTTTTGCTAAGTGCTGCGACGGAACAAACTCATCACGATAATAAGCTAACGCTCGAGACATCGCGTCTGGTGCGAAGTGTGCGGCGAACGCAAAGGGCAGTCCTTTCTGCGCGGCCAAACGAGCGCTGTACGTACTCGATCCCAGCAACCAAATCGGTATTGACGTGTTGTTACCAGGATAAGCCGCAACGGGTTGGTTTTGGGATACGGGACCGAGAAAAAATGTCAACTCTTCTAGCAGCTCAGCGAAGTCGGGATCCATACGCTCTGGATCGCGCCTTAGCGCATGCATTGTCGGATAGTCGGTGCCAGGCGCTCGTCCCAGCCCAAGATCGATCCGCCCTGGGTAGAGCGCGTCCAATGTGCCAAATTGCTCTGCAATAACAAGGGGCGCATGGTTGGGCAACATAACGCCACCGGAGCCTAAACGGATCGAGTGAGTGTGAGCGCCGATATGGCTGAGCAACACACTGGTGGCGGCACTGGCAATATCAGGCATATTATGGTGTTCCGCCATCCAAAAACGGTGATAGCCCCAAGATTCGACGGCTTGCGCCAATTCAACTGAACGTTGAAAAGTCTGAGAGAAGTCTGTGCCGTCAGAAACGGGCGCCAAATCAAGAACGGATAAGCGTGGGAAAGACATAGATGAGTATGGCCTGTTGATGAATGTTATCTAACACATGGTGTCGAGTACGTAGGTTTAAAAGGGCAAATTTGCCCTTTCACAGTGGACAAATTTGTCCTTAATCTCCGCTTAGATGAGACGCGTGATCGCTGCTGCGGCAATACCTGCTGCGATTGCTGGCAACGGTTTTTTGGTGGTAAAGCTCACGATGGCAGTCACCAAAAGTGCAACGCGAGCCCCTATGTCACCTTCCACCGCTAAGGGGGCCAACAGCGCGATTAACACCGACCCCGACATAGCGGTGATAAATTGCTGCACTCGGTAGCTAATTGGTACAAACGACATGACGAACACGCCACCCCAGCGTGTGAGCAGGGTGATCAGTGCCATGGCGATAATAATGATTAACGTGCCTTGCCAATCGGTTGAGATCATCATGCTTGTTTCTCCGTCCAAAAGGCGCCGAGCAACCCTCCTGCGAGCGCGCCAACCACAACATGGCTATTGTCGGGCAAATAATAATAGGCCAGCAAGGATGCGCATGCGGCCACGCCCCAAATAACGAACATACGCAGGCTCTTAGGTCCAATTGCTACCATAGAGAGTAAAAAGCAGCCCATGACCATATCGAGGCCTAAACTGATTGGGTCACTGATCAAGTTGCCAAACGCATAGCCAAGCCAGGTGCCTAGCATCCAAAAAGACCACAACGCCACACCGCCACCGAGCAGAAGGCCGAGTCCTCTCTGATGGCGGCCAAACGCATTCATCGACATAGCCCAGTTGGCGTCTGAGGCAAATAACATAACGCCATAGCGTTTGCTGGCCGGAAGGTGGCGTAGCCAAGGGTAAAGGGTCGCCCCCATTAACAAATGACGCGCATTAATGGCAAAGACGGTCACTAAAACGGGAATCAACGCGACCTCTTGTCCCCACATCTCTAACGTCGCGAACTGTGACGCCCCTGCGAAGACTAATCCACTCATCAGCATAATGGATAACGGTTCCAAGCCGACTTGGACCGCAGCGACACCAAACGCAATACCGAAGATAATCACAAAGAATGACAGCGGAACCAGCTCTCGAAAACCGTTCCAAACATCATGACGAGTAAAATGGTGCAGCTCAGTGCTGTCCACTTGTTGAGTTTGAGTAAGCATGACTTTTCCTAGCCCAGTGTGCAGTGAAGTGATTTGCCACTGATTTATTATAAGAGCGTCTATCAGTACCATGAATATGTGCTAGACGCAAAAGGGTTGTGACGATGAATATTTGCACGGATTGATGGCTTTTTATCTAAACGGTTCAGCGAGTTACAGTTTTTTGTTGACCGCTTCTCTCAATTCGTTAAAGTACACCTCGTTCTCACGGCAATCGCCGAAGAGAAATGGTGTAACCTTCGCATCTATTGCGTTGCCCTGGTGGTGGAATTGGTAGACACAAGGGATTTAAAATCCCTCGGCGTTCGCGCTGTGCCGGTTCAAGTCCGGCCCGGGGCACCATTAACTCAAGTAGAGCAGGCTTATCAAGTTGTAGATACAAAGGCGCGTTGGCAGAGTGGCTATGCAGCGGATTGCAAATCCGTGGACCTCGGTTCGACTCCGGGACGCGCCTCCATTCTTTCTCTATCAGAAACTCTCTTCTAAAGTTGGCGCAAAAATCGGCTTGTTGCGACTCTATTTTCCAATATTTTTCTTTGTGATTGATTTTTGAGTGACATACTCTTATCGAGCGACGTGTTAATCGTAACGTTCTCTCAAACAGATAAATGGAAAAAGCGCCGAGAGTATCGGCGCTTTTGTCTTATTCTCAGTAATCTAAAGGCTGCTGATGCGC
>NZ_JCBDGG010000021.1:0-27882 GCF_059833835.1 Vibrio sp. R15-SG3-ISO1B
GAACTGTTCACTAACCCTTGGTTTATCATCATTCTGGTCGTCTGTTTTATGGTCGGCAACATCGCGGCACTGCGCTATGTCTCCTACTTGAAACTCAAACCAACTAGCAAAACGCAGCCAACAGACGCAGAGCAAGAGCGACGCAGCGATGAAGCGCTACTCAAAGAGCTACTCGAAGAAAGCGAGGAAAGCACGCCAGAGGGCAGCGACCCAATGACCAATAATAGTGCCACTAGCAACACCACTCACCCGCAGAACAAAGACTAAGCTACCTCCCTAATTCTGAACATCTCCAATTCAGATCATCTCCGATTCAGAGCATTACGCGGAGCCATCTCCGCGTATCAGCCAAGTCGGTTTAGCCCGGCGATCTATTTGATATGATCCCACGACATGTTTGAGACCAATCGGCACTCGTCGCATTTAAAATGAAACACGTCATGAAGTGGCTCGTCTAAGCGCCAGTCGCCACCACACTTGGGGCATAACCTAGCCTGCTCAGTCGCGAGGCTCTCGCCTCCGACGCGATACTGATAGTAGTAAGTGGGGATTTGCGTGATGTACTCAATCCGGCCGCGCAAATCCCAGCCACGCTTAAATAGCACGCTGTCCACGTCACCAATCTCATGCAAGGCCGCATGTTCAGCGCGGCACGCACCGGCCATTTGCAGCTCATCGCACGCTTGCCATTCCGTCTGCCATTTGATCACCGCTTTATGATCGCCATTGAGCGTTGGGCCATTGCGGTATAAAGGGATAGGCAGCAAGGTATCGCCACTACGAAGCGGCGAGCAAGTATGCACATACGTGGTGTAGAGCACCTGCCAGCTTGGCGCACTGTCATCGGCGGCCTCTTCCGAGTTAATGTCTCGGCCCAATAGACGCATTTTTGGGGCCAGCAGCGCCGCCTCAGCTAGGCGCTTGAGACACACTTTGACAAAGTCGGAGTGGTGTCTTGGGTGTAAGCTCTCTTTCTCTGGGCAGACGACACGGACAAAAAACTCGCCATCGCCCATCACGATAGGGAACTCTCTGCCGAGCACCTGACCGTTGTAACGTAGCGCATCCATCAGACCGTTAATGGCTTTGTCGACCGCACTGATGGTGGTGTTATCAAAACACTCAAACTGTAACTCAACTACGTACATCGCTTGATACCACCGGCTCTAACTGGGAAAGAAATTCATCAATACTTGGTGCGAGGACGTCTCGCTTTGCCGTGCCGAGGCGCTCAAGAATCACGTTCCCCGTCAAATTGCAGATCGAGACCACATCGAGCTCCGCCTCTGTTGCTCCGATAAACACCGTAGGTTTGAGTTTTAAACGACGCTGGGTAACCAAATGCCCCAGAATGTTCTCTTGCAGGCGCTCAAAGTCGTCATCACTCCACACTTGCAAGAGCGTCAAGTCATTGCCTTGCCAGGTCACGTCCATATCGGCGCTGTATTGAATACCGTAAAAGATTTTGATGTCATCGTGAAGGGTCAGCTCAATCGCTTGTTCAACGTTGGAAAAATCCGCTTGACGCTCTCTCGGCTGAGCTTGCCACCAGACTGTGTCCTCATCCTTGTGTACAACACAGGGTGAGACCAAGTCCGCCAACTCTGCGCTTTTCGGCAAATGACCTTGACGGTCAAGGTAGGCTTGGCGGTAGCGGTCACTCAACGAGAGTAACGCCTCAGCTGCGATATCTTGCATTCAAATCTCCAACATCAATGTTCGCTTTTAGGGGCGGGATTGCGTAAAATTCTCGCCATTCTAATGGAAAATGAACAAAAGTATGAGCAAATATTCTGATGCCAAAGAGCTGGCTGGCCTAACCCTTGGACAAAAAACCGACTACGCCAACCAGTACGACCCAAGCTTGCTTCAACCGGTCCCGCGCAGCCTCAACCGCGACGATCTTCAGCTGGGTGACACCTTGCCATTTATGGGCTGCGATCTTTGGACTTTGTATGAGCTCTCATGGCTAAACAGTAAAGGGCTGCCTCAAGTTGCGATTGGTGACGTCGCCATCCCTGCCACTAGCGCCAACTTGATTGAGTCGAAGTCGTTCAAGCTCTACCTTAACAGTCTTAACCAATCCCGCTTCGACAGTTGGGATGAAGTCGAACGCACGTTGACCCGCGATCTTTCGGCCTGCGCAGGTGAAACCGTATCCGTCACCCTGCACAGCGTTGAGGACTATACCGACAGCGTGATTGTGACCATGAATGGCGAGTGTATCGATCACCAAGACATCGAAATCACCCACTACGACTTTGATGCGAGCCTGCTGGAAAATGCCACGCTCGCGGAAGACGTGGAAGAGAGCCTCCACAGCCATCTATTGAAATCGAACTGCTTGATCACCAATCAACCTGATTGGGGCAGCGTCGAGATTCAGTACCAGGGCAAGCAAATCGATCGCGAAGCGCTGCTGCGTTACCTTGTCTCTTTCCGTGAGCACAATGAGTTTCACGAGCAGTGTGTGGAACGAATCTTTACCGACATCATGACCTACTGCCAACCAGAGAAGCTCACGGTTTATGCCCGTTACACGCGCCGTGGTGGTCTTGATATCAACCCATATCGCTCAAATCAATACCCAGAACCGTTGCACAACCAACGCATGGCGCGCCAATAACATTCGTTCCTCTTAATTTGGTCAACAAGGATAGCTACCACCATGATTTCACTTCGCTGGCGCTCGATTGTCTTTGCGTTTGTTTTGCTGATTTCTCGCCCGTTATGGGCCAACACGATCTATTCATCCGCCGTGTTGAACGAGGCCAGCGGCGTGGTGGATGTCGTGCCAGCGCAAGCTCGTCAGTTGGTGCAAAATTTCTTAGAGCAGCGTGATTTAATTGGTCAGACGGAGCAAAGCCCGAACGCTTTATCGCGTGACGATTCTGAGAGCCGCACTCGCTCTCCAGGCAGCACCATTGACGCTCTGCGTATTCTGTCAAAAGCCGAATACAATCTGCACAACCCACGAAACGCGCTCCTGCACCTTGAACAAGCGGAAGAATTAGCGGCGAAATACCAGCTCCCCTATCTGCTGCTTGACGTGCGTATTGATGAAATTCAACTGCGTTGGCAAATCAGCGCTGATGGCGCCGCCGCCCGTGAAGGGCTCGAGCTGGTCGAGCAAGAAATCAGTCAAATCGCCAATCCACAGCAATTTGCGCGCGGATTGCAATACCGCACTGCCATGTTGCGCGCTGCGATAGCGTCACAGGAAGGGCAATTGGATCTCGCCAATCAACTCTACCTGCAAAGTAAAGAGTATGTGGACAACTCCAATTCTGACCGCACGTTTATCCGCTTTCACACCACCTATGGCCAGCACTTACTCGCGCATAAACAGTACAACCAAGCGCTCTCCGAGCTTCTTGCCAGTTATTGGAAAGCGATTGAAGTGGACTCAGGGCAACAATTGGCAGAGGTCAACCAAGTGCTGGGACAACTCTTTTTTGAGCGCCGAGTGCTGGATAAAGCGGCGGACCACCTCTCCCAAGCAGCGGATTTTTATGACAACTTTGACTCATCACCTCGATTAGCCCCCTTGCTCAAACGTATGGGCGATATCTACTACCAGCAAGGGAAATACAACTTGGCGTTGGTGCACTACTTCAACGCCATGGACCATGAAAAGATGCGCACCAATATCGAAAGTGTCATCGACATTCGTCTCTCGCTCGCGACCACTTATCTAAATTTGGTCAACTACCCACTGGCAGAGCAATATTTAGAGCGCGCGCAAGATCTGTTGCAGTACACAGATACCCCACGTCTAAAGGCACACGCTCTGTTGCTTGAATCCGGTTTGGCACGTCATCAAAAGCTCGCAAAAGTGGTGTTGGATCGCGCCTTCAAAGCGCTCTCTATCGGTGAATCGCTCAATGACATCACCATTCGTAAACACGCGTTCCAACTGCTCTACTACGGCTATGAACTGAGTGGGGAATACAAAGAAGCGTTAGAGTTTATGAAACAATTTAACTCCCTATCCATTATTGAGCAGCAGCAACTCGACATCATAAGCGAAGACGCGTTTCGCCAACAAAAAGAGTTCGTCGAGCAATCGCTTCATCTAGCGGGCCAAAAAGAAGAGCTGATTGAAACCCACGCCGAGTACCTCAAATTTCAGAAAATCACAGTGACGCTGTTTGTGGTGTGCGCGCTGCTCTTTATCTTCTTAATACGTCGAGGGCATGTCATCAATGTTCAACGTGAGGAGTTGGATCTGCTCAACGAGCTGATCTACACCCATTCACGTTCTGGCTTGAAAAACCTACGCATGTTGAACGCGAAACTACCGGCGTCATTGGAAGAGAGCAGCCACAAATTTGAGAAATGGCATGTTGGCGAGCTGATTCATGAACCACTCAATGACCGCCTGCGCTTCGTCATGATTGACGTCCCCTTCCTGCGTAACATGTATTTGCAACACGGCTACGCAGAGGGGTTAAAACTGGAAAAAGCCTTTGGTGACTATCTGCACAGCCGAATTGAATCTCCGGCGCGTATGTATCACTTTTCCGATGCCAACCTCCTCTACATTGAGCCAGCCAGCGAAGAGAACCGAGATCCTGAACGACTGTTTGAACGCATTCAGCAGTGGATCTGTGAGTTTGAGCCTCAACGCTCGCTTAACCGCATCGTACGAATTGGTATGGCGGATTACCCCTTCCTACCAAGGGCTTATACGGCCGTGAATGATAAAGAGTTGATTGATGTGTTGTTGATGTCCACCAGCACGGCGCGTACCTTAAGTATGAAAGAACACAGTAGTCAGTGGGTTTACCTCAAGGCGATTGAGAATGCTCCGGCAGCGAGCCTTGCAACTGGTAACATACGTAAAGCGTGTAAACATTCCATTAATCAAGGGTTAATAAAGGTCCATTCATCGTTCAAGAATGAGGACAGTATCAAAAAACTATTAAAAGATGAGTAAAACCTGGGCAAACGACGTCGGTATGTCGTGACGGGCGGATTTATTTTGATATTATCGTTAAATTCGTTATTAAGGTTAGGCTTTTCCTATCCGTCTTAAGTTTAGATTTTCATGGGCGTTCTTGAGCAAGATCTTCAGTCACAGCTGTACAATCTGAAATCTCAATTGGAACAAGTCCGATTGAATCACAGAGATACCTCGTTCAAGTTTCAACGAGAACAAAAGGTATTGAAGCGAATCGTCGCGTCCCTAAGTAGCGCCTATACTTATGAGAACCCTAGGCTTCAAGATGGCTTGATAGAACTGCGTCGAGCCTTAGAACAGCAGCAAGATGTCACTACCATGATACCGAAGCTCGCCGTTCTTGAACGCCTGCTTAAACAGCAGAGCATAGCGATGGACAAACAGAGCGACAATTTAGACTCGAAAATCAAAGCAAGCGGTGAGACCCTGCTACGCTTGACAGGTTTGCCTGCCAAGATTAAGCGTGATCTACGCGATTTACTCAGTTATTCCAACGGCATTGAGCGGCCAAAAGCAGAACAAGCTTTGACTCTACTTGGCCTCTACGAACGCTCCATCAAAATCATTACTTCCAACCCTGACACTTCCATCAATCAAATCGCCAACAGCTCGGATCGCGAACTGCTTTTGCGCCTTTCGGATGAGCTGCAACACCTCATCACTGAATTGGATTTTGAAGGTGAGTCAGGGGATCTCTTAGCGGATATCCGTGCCAAACTGCTGATTGGCGTCTCTTCACATGTATTGCTTGAGCTCACCTTACAAACGCTCAAGCTGGTCATCGAAGGCACCAAGTATGAGCGCAAGACCTCTGAGCAGTTTTTAGAGCAAGTGAACGCTTCTCTCGCGACGACACTCAAAAGTAGCGCGCAAAATACGCAGCAGTCGGAAAGCTACTTTGAGCAGCGCAAAGAGATGAACATCGAGCTCTCCGAGTTACTGGGCAGTACTCAATCTAAGGTCAACAACGCGCAGTCGCTCGATGATCTCAAGCAAGATCTCAATCCACTGTTGAGTCAGCTCAATGCATTAACCGAACGGTTACACTTAGCGGAGCAGCGTGAGCAAGCCCTCATCGAGCGGATGGAATATGGCAATAATCAGTTGGAAGCGCTGTTCGAAGTGACGCAAGATTACCGTCGTCGACTTGAAGATCAAGCGCAGCGCATGTTGCTTGACCCGCTGACCAAGGTCTACAACCGCACCGCCTTTAACGATCGTTTAGAGCTTGAATATCGCCGCTGGATTCGCGCGCAACATAATCTTCGCGTGGTGATGTTTGATATTGATGGTTTTAAGGTCATCAATGACAGCTTTGGGTATTCTGCGGGCGACAAAGCACTCAAGATCATTGCACGCACCATTAAGAGCCAGTTGAATAGCACAGACACTGTCGCCCGTTTCTCAGGCGAAGAGTTCATCATTTTACTGCCTGAATCCGATGACAACGCCAGCTTTAAGCTCATCCAAACTGTTCAGTCTCAGGTCTCGAAGCTGCCATTCAAATTCCGCGACCAAAACCTCTCTATCACCTTGTCGGCGGCCAGCACCTCCTTCAAAGAGTCCGATACACCAGAAGAAGTACTCGAACGCCTAAACCTTTCACTGAAAGAAGCGAAATCCGTCGGAAAAAGCCAACTGGTTTGGAAATAACCCACCCCCTCATTTCTCAGCTTGATATAAACATATCAAATACTTAGCCTTTATTATCTGTTAAAGCATGCTAAGCTAGTAGTAACTCAGTTATTCACTCCCTCTCCATTTTCCACTGAGCACTAACAATAATAAATCACCGCATGAAACAATTCTGGTTAAGGAGACTTCATGATCACACATATCAGCCCAGCCGGTAGTATGGACTTACTGTCTCAACTTGAAGTTGAGCGCCTTAAAAAAACGGCCTCGAGTGATCTCTACCAACTGTATCGCAACTGCACACTGGCGGTGCTTAACTCCGGCAGCCACACGGACAACTCAAAAGAGCTACTCGACAAATACAAATCCTTTGATGTCAATGTATTACGCCGTGAGAGAGGCATCAAACTCGAACTCATTAATGCTCCAGAGCACGCCTTTGTTGACGGGGAAATCATCAAAGGTATTCAGGAGCATCTCTTCTCTGTGCTGCGCGATATTGTTTATGTCAACATGCACTTAGCGGATAATCAACGTCTAAACCTGACCAATGCCAGCCACATTACCAACTTGGTGTTTGGCATTTTGCGTAACGCCGGAGCCCTAATCCCTGGGCTTGAGCCTAACTTAGTCGTCTGTTGGGGCGGTCACTCTATCAATGCGACGGAGTACCAATACACGCGCGAAGTAGGTAATGAGCTGGGTCTGCGTGAAATGAACATCTGTACCGGCTGCGGTCCTGGTGCGATGGAAGGCCCCATGAAGGGGGCTGCGATCGGTCATGCCAAACAGCGCTACTACGAGCAGCGTTATCTTGGCCTCACTGAGCCATCGATCATTGCTGCTGAGCCGCCAAACCCGATCGTCAATGAACTGGTCATCATGCCGGACATTGAAAAGCGCCTCGAAGCCTTTGTGCGTATGGCGCACGGCATTGTGATTTTCCCCGGCGGCGCGGGCACAGCGGAAGAGCTGCTTTACGTGTTAGGCATTATGATGCACCCAGAAAACGCCGATCAGCCGCTGCCCATCGTACTGACTGGGCCAAAAGAGAGTGAAGAGTACTTCCGCTCCATTGACCAGTTTATCGGTGCCACGCTAGGTAAAGCTGCACAACAACACTACGAAATCGTGATTGATGATCCCGCGCGTGTGGCGCAAATCATGAAACATGGAATGAGTGAAGTGCGTGCTCATCGTAAAGAAACCGGCGATGCATACAGCTACAACTGGTCACTTAAAATTGAGCCTGAGTTCCAACTGCCCTTTGAACCGACCCACGACAACATGGCGAGTTTGGATTTGCACCTCAATCAACGACCTGAAAACCTCGCCGCTTCTCTGCGTCAAGCATTCTCGGGCATTGTGGCGGGTAATGTTAAGGCAGAAGGTATCCGTGAGATTGAACGCCACGGCCCGTTCGAACTCGATGGCGATAGTGAGCTGATGAAAAAGATGGACAGACTATTAAAAGACTTTGTCAGCCAAGACCGGATGAAACTGCCCGGAGGCAGTGCCTACGAACCGTGCTATCGGATTAAGACCGCCTAGCAATCTATCACTCAATCATTACAATAAGGGCCTTAGAGCCCTTATTTTATGCCGTTTTGGTAACGCTGTTATGTCTATACACCTTGTGATCATCGATGCCCTCAATTTGATTCGCCGAGTCCACTCAGCGCAGCCCGATGCGTCAGACATCGCACGTACCGCTCAAACCACCTCGCGCACTTTAAGTCGCATCATCAACGAAAGCCAACCCACCCACATTATTGCGGTGTTTGATCATCACCTGCAAGAGCGAGGCTGGCGCGCCGAACGGTTGCCTGAATACAAACAAAACCGCAAACCGATGCCCGAACCACTGCAAGAGGGCCTAGAGAGCATTCAAGAAGCATGGTGGCAATTGGGGGTGGATTCGCTGTTATCTGAAGGGGATGAAGCGGACGATCTGGTCGCCACACTGGCGATGAAGGTCGCGAGTCACGGCGAAAAAGTGACCATCATTTCCACCGATAAAGGCTATTGCCAATTGCTCTCTCCCACCTTGCAAATTCGCGACTATTTTCAGCATCGTTGGTTGGACGCGCCATTTATCGAACAAGAATTTGGTGTCAAACCCGAGCAATTGGCCGACTACTGGGGATTGGCTGGCATTAGCTCAAGCCAAGTGACTGGGGTTCCGGGCATTGGCCCGAAAGCCGCCAAAGAGATCCTGACGCAATTTGCCAACATCGATGAGGCCTACGCCAGCGAGAGTTTAGCGCCCAAATATCGTAAAAAATTGGACGAGCATATTGAGCAAGCCAAACTGTGCCGCCAAGTTGCCGCGCTGAAAACCGATATCGAGCTTGGATTCAACTTACAAGATTTGCGCTATTCACCGCCCGAACAAGGATAAAAAACAGCCCTGACAATGCAGGGCTGTAACTTGACCTTAATCGGTTAGCTTAGTGCGGCGAGATGTTCGATAAACACTGGACGTGCACGGTGATCTCTTCTCGATCATGATACAAGTGCTTCGCTTGCAGCTTGAATTTGACCTTGTTTTCAATCAGGAAAATCTTCAAGTTTTCAATATCTTCCAACACTTCATCGTAACGCCCTTTCATCGGCAACTTTAAATTGAAGATCGCCTCTTTCGCCCAACCACTGATGATCCATTCGCCCATCAATTGCGCCACACGTGACGGTTTTTCAATCATATCACACACGAGCCAAGTGACGTTCTTACGCGCGGGTTCGAACTTAAAACCATCTTCTTGATGGTGTTTCACTTGCCCCGTTTCCATCAAGCTGTCCGCCATCATACCGTTATCAACCGCATGGACAAACATCGAACGCTTGACCAGTTGATAGGTCCAACCGCCCGGACACGCACCTAAGTCCACACCCCACATGCCAGAGGCAAGACGCTCGTCCCACTCTTCTTTTGGGATAAAGACATGGAACGCTTCTTCAAGCTTCAACGTCGAACGACTAGGCGCATCAGCAGGGAACTTAAGACGCGGGATGCCCATAAAGAATTGGGAGTTGTTGCTAGGTAACGAGTAGCCAACAAAACAGTGCCCCGGCGCTACAAAGCAGAGGTGCAAGACTGGTTTTTTCGGGCTCTCTCTATCGAAAAGAATGCCTTTGCCGCGCATCGCTTGGCGCATCGGTACGGTAAATTTTCGGCAGAACTTGAGTAGCTCTTTGGCCTCATTGGTGTCTGGCGTCTCAATTCGGATATCGCCGCAACGAGGAAAACCTTCGACCTCAGCCAGAAATTGCAAAATCGGCGTGATGCGATCTTCACGAGGCAGTTCGTCAATCTCTACCGCCACCGCAAACATCTGACGGGCAAAAATGAGCGACTTAAAGTCGAGCTCTTTGACCAACTTCTCGGCATCGCCCTCTTGATAGCATTCAAACAGCACGTATCCCGAATTCTTTTTCAGGCGAGGGAAACCATACACTTCCAACTGGGTGGCGCGATCTTGAATTTCTCCGGCACACTCTTTCTCAAACCCAGAACGGCAATAGAGTATTAACTGTTTCACTGATTCACCTCGTTACTTTGCAGTGCGGCGACAACAAACAGCGCCCAACCAATCAAAAACATCACTCCACCGAACGGAGTGATCGGGCCAAACCATTTGATGCCCGTGATCGCGAGTGCGTATAAGCTGCCGCTAAAACAAAAGATGCCGATGATAAAGCAAATTGCCGCACGTGCGAAATTTTTTTCTCCGGCGGATAATGACGTCAACCGAAGGAAAAGCGCACAGAGCATGATCGCGACAGCGTGGAGGAATTGATAATGGACGCCGGTTTGAAACACCTCCAGCAGATAAGGCGGCAGCATGGCTTTTAAACCATGGGCAGCAAAAGCGCCTAATGCGACACCAAGACCGGCAAACATGCCACCCAAGGCAAGTAAGTGGTTACTTTTCACTGTAGACTCCTTGAATAAACTCGGCCAACTTCTCGACCGCTAAGGCGATATTGCTTTGCTCAGTATGCCCAGAGCGTTTGCGAGGTTTAAAGCTATGATCGCCATCTGGAATGAACACAAGCTCGGTACATGACGACAAAGAGAAATTCACGCACTCATCTTTTGAGCCGAACGCATCACGCTCACCTTGCAAAATCAAGGTGGGTTTGTGGATAGTGCTTAGGTGGTCGCCCTTAAAGTTCTCTGGCTTGCCCGGCGGATGAAAAGGAAACCCCAAACATGCCACCGCGCGCACCTTATCGTCATCAGCCAATAAACTCGCCATGCGTCCTCCCATCGACTTACCGCCGATCACCACAGGGGAAGCGGCATGTTGCTCAAGTACCTGTTGATAGGCTTCCAGTAACTTGGGCGCTCTGTCTGGCGGGCGGCGCTTGCCATCTTGTTCGCACTTTTCCATATAGGGAAAATTAAAACGAATCACTTGAATACCGTGACTCGCGAGCCCCTTGGCGACGGCATCCATGAACGCATGATCCATTCCCGCCCCCGCGCCATGAGCAAAAATAAACACAGGATCATGGCTATCGCCGTCAATACGTCGATTATTCATCCAGCAATACCTCTTGTTCTTTGTGCGCCTTGGCCAGCATCCAATCACGGAAAGTGGCAATACGCCCCATATCCGCCTGCTTCTCATGGCAGACCACATAAAAGGCGTTCTTGGAGACCAATACCTCATCGAATGGGGCAATTAAGCGTCCTGCCTCCAACTCTGGTTGGGCAAGAACGTTGTTACCCAAGGCGACCCCTTGGCCGTGAGCAGCCGCCTGCAGCACCATGGTTGAGTGGCTAAAGATGGGGCCGTGGTTGACATTGACGCCTTCAATGTCATGCTCTTTCGCAAACTGCTTCCAATCTTTGCGCGAGGTATCGTGAAGTAGAGTATGCTGCTTGAGGTCACTTAATGTTTCTAATGGTTTGTTACCTAAAAGTAACGACGGGGAACAAAGTGGGATTAAAAATTCTTGGTAAAGTTTGTCTGCTCGAAGCCCGGGCCAATTACCGCGCCCGTAGTAAATGGCCACATCGACATCATCGGTCAGAGACCCCTCATCCATATCAACGGCTTTAATACGCACGTCGATATCTGGCTCTTGCTGGTTAAAGTCCGCCAGTCTTGGAACAAGCCATTGGATCGCAAAGCTCGGCGGTAAGCTGATGGTTAGGGCACCTTTCTCACTTCTTTCCAGAACTTTATCTGTCGCTTCGGCCAGTGAAGAGAAGATATCTTTGATATCAAGGAAATAACTTTGACCTTCCTCGGTGAGCAGTAACGAGCGATTTCGGCGACGAAACAGTTTCAAGCCGAGAAACTCTTCCAGCGCTTTAATCTGGTGGCTCACTGCCGCTTGAGTCACAAACAACTCTTCGGCAGCACGGGTAAAGCTCAAATGACGTGCGGCGGCCTCGAACACTTTTAATGAGTTCAAAGGGGGCAATCTTCTGGACATTAGGGTCGCCTCTATATGGATTAGTTTTTTTAATCTGAAACATTATAAATTGTCCATTGCCTGACGACTAGAGAAATTCTATATTTCTCACCGCACCAAGAGCCTGAACGGCTTGATATTTCGGTATCAATTGGCTTCTTGTTGCGATGTTGTGTTTGCAAACTCGAATTTCGAGTTCGGTAGTATTCTACCCGCTTTGATAACTATCAAAGCGCATACTTCCTGTATTTATTTTGACCTGTCTGTCAAATTTTTTAGCACCGCCTTATGGCGGTGTTTTTTTATGCCCTGTATTCGTGTTCTTCAGACAATAACGGCTTAACGCTTCCTTATCTGCTCATTTACCCAGTCAAACAAAAACGCGCAGCGTGAGACAACTCAGGCTGCGCGTTTATAGGGTTTAAAAAACCACTATGGGCGATAGACTTTGACGTTACTAAAGCCTTGCTCTTGCAAGTAGAGCGCTTGTAAGCGACTCATCACCCCACGCTCACAGTAAAGCAGATACGTGTGCGACTGATCGAGATCGCCAAATTGCGTGGCTAGCTTGTAGAACGGGATGTGCTTAACCTCAACACCCTCTATTTCTAATGGCTTATCGTCTTCCTCTTCTGGACTACGAATATCCAAAACCACTGCGTGATCTTCCACCGCTTGAACTTGCTCAACTTCAGGCGCCGCTAGCTCTGTCTCTTTCGCAATATCTCGGATATCCATTTGACGCGCTTCGCGCACCACTTGCTCAAGAATATCAAAGTTGAAGTTGGCCTCTTCCGCTTCTAGCTTGCCTTTCACCGCTTTGACGGTTGGCTTTTTAGAGATCACCCCACAATATTCTGGCATGGTCTTAGCGAAATCTTCGGTGCCGATGTTACGCGCTAGGTTGATGATGTCTTCTTTGTCCCAGTTGATCAGCGGACGAAGAATCAAGGTATCGGTCACGCCGTCAATATGACGCAGGTTGGTTAAGGTTTGGCTTGATACTTGGCCGAGCGCCTCACCTGTGACCAAGGCCTGAATACCAAACTTCTCAGCAATCATACCGGCTGCGCGCATAAACATACGCTTTAGCACCACGCCCATTTGACCATCGTCGACCTTTTCCAAGATCTCTGCGACCACAGGTTCAAAATCGACCGAAATAAAGCGCACTTTGGCCGACGATCCGTATTTATTCCACAAGTAGTAAGAGACTTGTTTAACGCCGATTTCATGCGCCGGACCGCCCAAGTTAAAGAAGCAGTAATGCACTTTTGAGCCACGCTTGATGTGCAGGTAGCTAGAAACACCGGAATCAAAACCACCTGAAATCAGGCTCAGCACATCTTCTTGCGTCCCTAATGGGAAGCCGCCCAAGCCTTTGTGGCGTGCGATCACTTGGTTAAGTTTGTCGCCTGCGACTTCAACCTTGACTGTTACATCTGGGTTTTGCAGCTTAACGCTGGCACTTTCCACCGCTTGGTTAAGGCCACCACCGACATAGCGTTCCAGTTCGATAGAGGTGAAATCATGCTTACCACGACGCTTTGCGCGCACCACGAACGTCTTACCTTCAATGTTGGGGCGATTAAGTTCTAGCACTTGCTCGTAGATGTCGTGCAAGTCTTTAAACTCTGACTGCTTAACCTCTAAGACATGATGAATGCCCGGCGTGTGCGTCAACACTTCGATGGTTTCGTTGTAGTACTTATCAGACTCGGAGGTCACTTCGATGTGATCACGACGGTTAAATACCGCTACAGACTCCGTTCGGCTTTTGATAATGTTGCGAATATTACACTCTAGAATCTTGGTGAAGCGCTTGCGCACCGATTCACTTTTTACGAAGATTTCTGGATGGGGCTTAACGATAAATTTCATAGTTCACTTCACAAGTTCTGTTTCGCACATAAATAGAGGTTAGCCTTAACGCGTTGCGCTGGCTAAGGGCGCAAGATTATACACGAATGAGTGCGCATAAAAAAGACGAGCCATCGCTCGCCTTTTGACCATTCTCGATGACGCTAAGTTTCCGCCTCTCGAATCGCGCTTTTATCCTAACTGTTTTTGCCCTGACTACTTTTGCTTACTTTTGCTTTAGCTTAGTTGTCCAGTACAGGCACTTCATCGCTGAGCAGGGCTTCCCCTTGCAAGATGCTGATTTCAACTCGGCGATTGCGTGAGCGCTGCGCTTCGGTGTCATTAGGTCCGAGCGGCTGAGTATCCGCCATACCACGCACTTCTAAACGGCTATGGTCAAACCCTCTCACACGTTCCATTTCCTGTGCTACTGATACCGCACGCTGAGCGGACAGATCCCAGTTCGAGCGGTAGAGCTCCGAATCCAACCTTTGGTTGTCCGTATGGCCAGAGACGCGCACCACACCAGGAATGTCTTTAACAAGATCCGCTATCTGGCGCACTAAAGGACGAAACTTAGGCTGCAAGAAGGCAGAACCTTCAGGGAAGGCACCTTTTTCACGAATTCGGATATCGATTTGTTGGCCAAGATTTTCTACCTCAATCGCCCCTTGCTCAATTTCACGTTCTAGCGCTTTCTTGATACTTTCCATCAAGGTTTCAAGCTCTTGCGACTTCTCTGCCGATTGCTGTTGTTCGTTGTCTGATTCAGAGTTCTGGTTGTCTTCCGTTGACGTGTCGGGTGATTTACCGCCAGTCAGCTTGCCTTTGTCACGTTGGGTTCCCCCGGCGCGATCGGACTCGCCTTCATGAAACTCCAGCGTTTGCTGAGTGATGTCGATGGTTTGCTGCATGATGACGTCAATCGGCGTTGGTTCAGGTCGACCTGGTCTGAACTCTTGAGCAATGATACTGGTCCCCTTCGGGATGTCTTTCACTTCCAAGCGGTTCTGTACACCAAACGCAAACTTCATTGATCCCGCGATCTGTTTGAACTTCAGTACGTCCATTTCAGAGAATGACAACAGCAGTACGAAGAAACACATGAGCAGCGACATCAAGTCGGCAAACGTCCCCATCCACAAGGGCAAACCAGGTGGCGGACATTTGCAATCGTTCTCATCGTCCATCTTTATTCCTTACTCGTTATCGACGTCAAGGGCACGCTTACCTTCATTGAGGTAATTTTTCAGATAGCTGTCGATAACACGAGGGTTTTGACCGTCTTGAATAGCCAGTACGCCATCCATGATCAAGCGACGGTTTAACTTCTCTTGTTCTCGGCGTAGGGAGAGTTTGTCGGCAATTGGGAAGAACACCATGTTAGACAAGATCGCACCGTACAGCGTTGTCAACAACGCCACCGCCATAGCAGGACCGATCGCTTTAGGATCGTCCATGTTCGACAGCATCGCCACCAGACCGACCAAGGTACCAATCATGCCCATCGCCGGCGCTACGTCACCAAAGGCGCGAAATACGCTGGTACCAAATTCATGTCGTTCGTCCGTCAAGGAGATGTCTTTTTGTAACGCGGCGCGCACGACATCGGCGTCATGACCGTCAACCAATAAGTCGATGCCCTTTTGCATGAAACTGTTGGTGATTTCCATCTCTTCGAGTGCAAGGAAGCCACCTTTACGAGCAGCGTCAGCCATTTCGACCACTTTAGCGATGAGATCTTCTGGCTCGTCCACCTTGAACATGAAGGCTTTGCCAGCAATCTTCGCCGCGCCAAAGAATTGCCCCATGGTAAACTTCATCAGTACAACAAAGGTCGAACCGCCGACCACGATCAATATCGATGTAACATCGATAAACATCATGATGCTTCCGCCAAGTATCATGGCCATGATGACGAAGGCAAATCCGCCAAGCAATCCCAAAAGCGTTGCTAAATCCACAAAGCACTCCTCATGCTAACTCCAAGCTTCTACCAAATTATATCGGCAACATGTTCAGATCTTTAGTTTTTTATAAGTTGCGCGTCACAACATCCATCTTTGCTTGACCGGAGCCACCGCGCAAGCTCGATTTTTCTGACAAATTTACTCGGTTAAATTTGACCATCATTGGCGGCTAAGGTAACTTTCGTCCATCTTTACAAATGTAGAAAAGTTATGGCGAGCAAGAAACCCGAAAATATGACATTCGAGGCAACAATTGAAGAACTGGATACAATTGTTGCAAATTTAGAGAATGGCGATTTGTCGCTCGACGACGCATTAAAGAAATTCGAACGCGGAATCACTCTTGCTCGTGCTGGTCAAGCTAAATTGAGCGATGCAGAACAACGTGTCAGCCTGCTACTTCGTAATGACGATGACGCGCCGCTCGTTGATTTTGATGCCCAGCCTGAATAACGGTTTTAGAAGATTCTCCTATGATTGAGGCCTTAACCTCTCTTCAACAGCGCAACAACGCTCAGCTGCAAGCTTGGCTCGATAGCTACCCACACCAGCATCTTCCGCTACTGGAGGCCATGCGCTATGGCTTACTGCTCGGTGGAAAACGCGCGCGACCTTTTTTAGTGTACATCACCGGCCAGATGCTCGGATGTGAGTTGGAATCATTGGACACGCCCGCAGCGGCGGTGGAATGTATCCACGCTTATTCCTTGATTCATGACGACCTACCCGCGATGGATGACGATGAGCTTCGCCGTGGCCAACCGACTTGCCACATTAAGTTCGACGAAGCGACCGCGGTGCTCACGGGTGATGCATTGCAAACGCTCGCCTTTACCATTTTAGCGCAAGGCCCATTACACCCTGAGGCCGAAAGTCTACGTATAAAGATGGTACAGGAGTTGGCGAATGCCTCGGGCGCCAATGGTATGTGTTTAGGTCAAGCGTTGGATTTAGCAGCGGAAAATCGCGCCGTGTCTCTTGAGGAGCTCGAAACCATCCATCGGAACAAGACGGGGGCACTGATGAAGTCTGCAATTCGTCTTGGCGCCCTCGCCGCCGGTGAACGAGGAGTCGAGGTACTGCCACATCTTGATCGTTACGCCGATGCCATTGGGCTGGCGTTTCAAGTCCAAGATGACATTTTGGACATCATCAGTGATACGCAAACGCTCGGCAAACCGCAAGGCTCAGACCAAGCGCTCAACAAAAGTACCTATCCCGCTTTGCTAGGATTAGAGGGAGCCATAAACAAAGCTCACACTCTGTTTAATGAGGCGCTTCAAGCATTGGAAGCGATCCCCTACAATACAGAATTACTGGAAGAGTTCGCCCGATATGTCATCGAGCGCAAGAACTAACACTATAAGCGCGCATAACTATGACTCTTGATATTTCAAAGTATCCGACACTTGCACTGGCTGACACGCCGCAGGAGCTACGCTCGCTGCCGAAAGATGTGCTGCCAGCGTTGTGTGACGAGCTACGCACCTACTTACTCAACTCGGTGAGCCAATCGAGTGGTCACCTTGCCTCCGGCCTTGGTACGGTAGAACTCACGGTCGCTTTACACTATGTCTACAATACGCCATTTGACAAGTTGATTTGGGACGTGGGTCATCAAGCTTACCCGCACAAGATTCTGACGGGTCGCCGTGAGCAAATGCCAACTATTCGTCAAAAAGACGGACTGCACCCCTTTCCTTGGCGTGAAGAGAGTGAGTATGACACCCTCTCTGTCGGACACTCATCCACATCGATCAGTGCTGCGCTCGGCATGGCGATCAGCGCTGGGCGTGAAGGGAAAGATCGTAAAGTCGTTAGTGTAATTGGTGATGGTGCCATCACCGCAGGTATGGCGTTTGAAGCGATGAACCACGCCGGTGACGTTCACCCTGACATGCTGGTGATCCTCAACGACAATGAAATGTCCATTTCAGAAAACGTTGGTGCACTTAACAACCATCTTGCGCAAGTGTTGTCTGGCAGCTTGTACACCTCGATTCGTGAGGGGGGCAAAAAAGTCCTCTCTGGCGTGCCGCCGATTAAAGAGCTGGTTCGTCGTACCGAAGAGCATCTAAAAGGCATGGTGGTACCAGGGACTCTGTTTGAGGAGCTGGGCTTTAACTACATTGGTCCTGTTGACGGCCATGACGTTAATGAACTAGTGAAAACGCTAAAAAACATGCGCGAACTCAGTGGGCCACAGTTTTTGCATATCATGACCAAAAAAGGCAAAGGTTATGAGCCCGCAGAAAAAGATCCCATCGGTTATCACGGTGTACCTAAATTTGATCCAAGCCACAGCTCGCTGCCAAAAAGCAGCGGCGGTAAGCCGACATTCTCAAAAATCTTCGGTGACTTCCTGTGTGACATGGCGGCCATCGACCCGAAATTGATGGCCATCACGCCAGCCATGCGCGAAGGCTCTGGCATGGTGCGCTTCTCTAAAGAGTTCCCCAAACAGTATTTCGACGTTGCGATCGCAGAGCAGCATGCTGTGACCTTAGCAACGGGCATGGCGATTGCAGGCAATCACCCTATTGTCGCGATCTACTCGACCTTCTTGCAGCGCGGTTACGATCAACTGATTCATGACGTCGCGATCATGGACTTGCCCGTCATGTTTGCCATCGATCGCGCCGGTCTGGTGGGCGCTGACGGTCAGACCCACCAAGGGGCATTTGACTTAAGCTTTATGCGTTGCATTCCGAATATGGTCATCATGGCGCCGAGTGATGAGAATGAATGCCGACAAATGCTTTACACCGGCCATCAGCATCAAGGTCCTAGTGCCGTTCGTTATCCGAGAGGCAGCGGCATGGGCGTTGAGATTGAAACCGAGTTCACGGCACTGGAGATCGGTAAAGGGCGAGTGGTTCGTCAATCTCGCCACTCTCAAGAGGGCCCGAGTGTCGCTATCTTGAGTTTTGGTACCTTCCTTGCGAACGCACTCGAGGCGGCTGAGGGCCTAGATGCCACAGTTGCTGACATGCGCTTTGTTAAACCGCTTGATGAAGCTCTGATTCTTGAACTGGCAGCGCAACACGATGTGCTGGTTACCATTGAAGAAAACGCGATTGCGGGCGGCGCAGGTGCAGGCGTGATTGAGTTCATGATGAAGAATAAGCTACTCAAACCTGTGCTTAACCTGGGTTTACCGGATGAGTTTATTGCTCAAGGTACACAAGAAGAGTTGCATCAAGAGCTTGGCCTAGATGCAAAGGGCATAGAGCGCGCGATTCGCGATTATCTTGCTTGCTAAGCGCGTACTTTACCATTTAACGCACTTGCCCTAACAATTCAAGTCATAAAAAGAGCGCAGACCCAGTCTGCGCTCTTTGCGTTTGTGTTCTCATCAATCCGTTAAGCGTTCGAGCGGCCAAGACATCGACGCCATGATCCTCAGCCAACACTCATCGACTGGCGCAACGATGGTGATGGGCTCTTGGGTATAAGGATGAACAAAACTCAACCGCGAGGCATGCAGCATCAACCTGTGTGCATCAAAGACGTCACGAAACAATCGATTATGCTTACCATCACCATGTGTAGTATCACCGACGATAGGGTGCCTCAGGTGGGCCATATGGCGTCTAAGCTGGTGCTTGCGACCGGTAAGAGGCTTTAACTCCATTAACGCGTAGCGAGACGTAGGGAACAGTCCTGTGGAATAAGGCACCTCCGCTGTTGCCAGTGGACGATAATCGGTAATGGCCTCTTGCGCTTCCTTTTCTTGGCTCGCGAACTTGTCGGCGATTTTATCCAACTCTAACTTAAGCGCGTAGTCGAGGCGAGCCGCCTCATGAATCCAACCGCGCACAACGGCATGGTACGTTTTCTCCATTTGATGTTCAGCGAACATCGGCATCGCCTCTGCTGCCACTTCACTGGACAACGCAAACATCAGCACGCCCGATGTTGGTCTATCTAAGCGATGAAGAGGAAATACATGCTGACCAATTTGATCGCGAAGCGTCTGCATCACAAATTGCGTTTCGTGCTTATCCAACCAGCTGCGGTGTACCAACATACCCGCAGGCTTATTGACCGCGACAAAATACGCATCTTGGTAAAGAATCTCTAGCGTCATTGACACACCTCATCCACCTGTCTTATCAGTTCAAGCAACGGCTGATAGTCGCTGTTTGACTGCCAACACTGCTCAAAATAGGGCGCGATAGCAAAACCGCTCGGAAGAGGCTCACCGTTCTCGATCATTGCGGTCATTTTGTCGACAAAGATCCATTGAAGCCAAGCTTCAGGAGCAAGCTTATCCATCGCAAAGGGCTGTGCGCTCACAAGTTGTGACTCATCAGGTCGAGTATGTTGCCAAAGTTGTAATGCTTGCAGTTGCGCTTGAATAGACGCAAACAAGGTGAGCAATTGTTGTTGCTGTGTCATAAACCTAAACGTGAAACCTTGAAATTAATGATAAGAGTACCATTTATAGAGGAAAGAAAGTTAGGACAATTCATCGATGGATACCATTCACTCACTCACTGACCTGCTGAAAAACAGCCATTGCGACTACCGTGTCTACGATTTAGGCCGTCGCATCAGCGTCATTGATGCTCAGACATTTTCTGATGTGGAACAAGGACAGAAACCCTACCCTTACCCACTTCAACGTAAAGCACACCTCGCGATCGCCTATTGGAATGAACACAAGCAACCTTGGATTTGGTTTTTAAAATTCGAGTTGGATGAGCGCGGCTTGTTTCAACAATCGGACATTGGCCAATTTATTAAATACGTCATCGAGGCGATGGGCTCACGCTTAAATCAAGAGATGAGTGAGGAGCAGCAACAGAAGCTATCCAACAACCCCTATACGTTCAAACCCAGCGATGACAAAATGGCGGTTTTCCATAGTCAAATTCGTGCCGAGCTCGACCTTCCTTGTAGTCAGTACTATGAACACGCGCAACACTATTTCTCAGGTGGATTAGGCTTTGAACAATGGCAGACTGTCGGGCTTCAAGGCATCAGTGATATGTGCGCACGTCTAGGACGTGACCAAAATGGCGTGCATATACGTAAGTCCCTCACATCGCTGCCTAGCCAGCCCCTGTATGCTCTGCTTGGGGTGCTCGAACATACGTCACCACTACCAAGCAAATTAGCCGAGCGACTCAGTGAAATGGCGCACAAGGAGATGGAGGCCAAAACGCCGGATCTGTTTTTGCTCTCCGCACTGACTCGTGCGTTATCGGGCAGTCACCATCAACTGAGTCACCGCTTGGTTAAAACCCTCTTAGCCTCTCCGCGGCTCAGTCATCAAGAAGTGCTCATCGCTATTGCTGGCCGCTGCTGGCACTGGCTGTCAGATCAAGACATCGCAGAGCAGTTCTTGCTGCGACTGGCGCAAACTGGTAATCAAACACTCTTTAATCAGCTGTTTGCCGATCTGGTGATGCTCCCTGAGCTGCGTATGGTCCTGCTGCCGTTGCTCCACACCAGCCCCTCCCCAGAGTTGGCTCAAGCGCTGCTGAACCTTCAGAAAGCGACCAAAGCCGAGTAGAAAAGAGGGCGTATGATTGACAACTTGCTGGCCATCCTGGCACTGAGCTTTGGCTGTTTTATTTTTTGGCAACATCGTCGTCAGGCCGAGATCGCCAAAGCAATCGCCATACGTAAGTGCGACCAATTAGGCTTACAGCTCTTAAGTGTGGCGCTAGATGGACACAAACTAAAAACGCCACAAGGTCAGTGGCGTTGGCATACGATTTACCTGTTTGAATTTTCGTCGCTTGGTGACGACTGTTATCAAGGAACGATCACCATGCAAGGGTTTCACCTGCGTGATATCTGGTTAGAGCCACATCGCCTGTAGACGCACAAAGGATTAAACACGCAGGGCCGCTAGACTAACGTCCGTAGGAAAAAGCATCGATAGGAAAAAGCGTGGAATAAGAAAAGCCCCGATACTTACGTATCGGGGCTATAGTCTTACTCGCAGCAGTCCGGCTACAAAAGGTGCTCCATGCATCTTCCTTATTAGTGACTGTGATCCGTCAGTCTCTTCCTACTTCGCCATCCTAGCGGTGTCCTGTTTGTCCTTTGTGCTAACCTTCCCCGTTAGCGCTCATCACTTGTTCCTTGAGCGGTGTCCTTGGCATCTTCCTGATGCTGTCCTGCCTCATCCTAGAGGGGTCCATTTCGTTCCTTGATCGCTAATGTCCTATCAGCGAAACCGTGTCCGTACGGCTATCCTAGCATCCTGCGCGATTGTCCATCCTGGCCAATCCTCTTCATCCTGAAGAGTGCAATCCGTGCTGTTTCCTGTTCCGTGTCAGCATCCTTCCGACAGGGATTAATTTACGTGATTGACGATTTTGGACAAGTCTGATGGTCATTTCTTTTATGTTTACAACTCATAAACAACACAAATAATCAAATACTATCAAACGGTTATATTCCACTATTGATATAAGAGCTAGCAAAATGACGAATTTTTCTCACACTCTTTGTGCGAGATCTCGCACACGCAATTACCAAAATTTCTATTCGTTTTCTTCATCGTCGACGAGTATCATGTGATCGATTACACACAAGGAGTCACTATGCTTACTCAGGATGTTAGCCAAGAGCTCAAACAAGTATTAGAACAACTCAGCCAAGAAGGCAAAGAGCCGACGGTTGCCTTGGTCAAAGCCCGGCTTTCTACTCCCATTCCCATGCCAGCGCTGATCACAACGATTAAAAGCTGGAAATCGTCACAGCGCGTACCAAAAGTTGAAGTCGCGGCAAAGCCGCCGCTTGAAGAAGATCGCGTTGCTCAACTTGAGCAGCAAGTACGCGAGCTCACCGCCCGATTAGCAGCAATTGAAGCGAAGCTAGGCTAATAATCCAACGAGCCCGACAAATAAAAAGGCTTGGCATTTCACTGCCAAGCCTTTGTTTGTATACGTTTGCGTAATGCTAAGATTACCAGCCCGTCACTTCGCGGAGACCTTTACCGATCTCAGCCAGTGATTTCACCGTCTTAACACCTGCCGCTTCAAGTGCAGCAAATTTATCTTCCGCTGTTCCTTTACCACCTGAAATGATCGCACCCGCGTGGCCCATACGTTTGCCAGGAGGCGCAGTGACACCCGCGATGTAAGAAACAACTGGCTTAGTGACATTTTCTTTGATGTACGCCGCCGCTTCTTCTTCCGCAGTACCGCCGATCTCACCGATCATTACAATCGCTTCCGTTTCAGGGTCTTCTTGGAACAATTTCAGGATATCAATGAAGTTTGAACCTGGAATTGGGTCGCCGCCGATACCCACACATGTTGACTGACCAAAGCCTTCGTCTGTCGTCTGCTTAACCGCTTCGTAAGTAAGCGTGCCAGAACGAGACACAATACCGACTTTACCCTTCTTATGAATGTGACCCGGCATGATACCGATCTTGCATTCGTCAGGAGTAATAACGCCTGGACAGTTTGGACCAATCATGCGAACGCCAGTTTCTTCCAACTTCACTTTCACGTCGATCATGTCCGTGGTTGGGATGCCTTCGGTAATGGTAACGATAAGCTCAATACCCGCGTCGATCGCTTCTAAGATCGCGTCTTTACAGAAAGGTGCTGGTACATAAATCACAGTGGCTGTTGCGCCTGTCGCCTCAACGGCTTCACGTACGGTATTGAATACCGGTAGGCCGAGGTGAGTTTGGCCACCTTTGCCCGGAGAAACGCCACCGACCATTTGCGTGCCGTAAGCAATCGCTTGTTCAGAGTGGAAAGTGCCTTGACCGCCGGTGAAACCCTGACAAATTACTTTGGTGTCTTTGTTAATTAGTACAGACATTATTTGCCCTCCGCAGCAGCAACAACTTTCTGAGCTGCGTCGGTAAGCGACTCAGCTGCAATGATATCAACATCAGAATTCGCAAGCACTTCACGACCGAGATCGGCGTTTGTACCTTCTAAACGAACCACAACCGGTACGTTTACACCTACTTCTTTAACCGCACCGATGATGCCTTCTGCGATCATGTCACAGCGCACGATACCACCAAAAATGTTGACGAGTACGGCTTTAACATTGTCATCAGATAAGATGATCTTAAAGGCTTCAGCAACACGCTCTTTCGTCGCGCCGCCACCCACATCTAGGAAGTTTGCAGGCTTGCCACCATGTAGGTTAACGATATCCATCGTACCCATCGCTAGGCCAGCACCATTGACCATACAGCCAACGTTACCATCAAGTGCAACGTAGTTTAGCTCCCACTGAGCAGCGTGTGCTTCACGCTCATCTTCTTGTGAAGGATCGTGCATTTCACGCAGTTTAGGCTGACGGTAAAGTGCGTTGGAGTCGATGTTAATCTTACCGTCCAAGCAAAGCAGGCTGCCTTCACCGGTAATCACCAACGGGTTGATCTCAAGCAGAGCAAGATCATATTGAGAGAACATAGTGCCAAGACCCATAAAGATCTTCACAAATTGTTTAATTTGGTCACCTTCAAGGCCAAGTTTGAAGGCAAGTTCACGGCCTTGATAAGCTTGAGGGCCAACCAATGGGTCAATCGCCGCTTTGTGGATCAGTTCTGGCGTTTCTTCTGCCACTTTCTCGATTTCCACACCGCCTTCGGTTGAGGCCATGAATACGATTTTACGACTTGCTCGGTCGACAACTGCGCCAAGGTAGAGTTCATTGGCGATGTTAGACGCTTCTTCAACCAAGATCTTAGTAACCGGCTGGCCATTCGCATCAGTTTGGTAAGTCACTAGGTTCTTACCTAGCCACTTTTGCGCAAACTCTTTTACGCCGTCTTTGGTTTCGTGCAGTTCTACACCGCCCGCTTTACCACGTCCACCCGCGTGAACCTGACATTTGACTACTTTCTTGGTTGTCGAAATTCGACCGGCTGCTTCGTACGCTTCTTGAGGCGTGCTGCACGCGTAACCTTTAGGTACAGGCAAACCGAATTCTGCAAACAGCTGTTTGGCTTGATATTCATGCAAATTCATTTTGATATTCCGTTTATGTTCCCTTAAGGGATTATTATTTCCATAACGTCGCAGCGAACTGCATTACGTCTGTAGGGTCTTCTCAAATCAACCGCATATCTCGTTACCGACACTGCGATTCAAATGAAGGCCAGACAGTTGAGCGAGTCTAGCCTTTGAAACTTTAGACGTCTAGCTATCTAAGACAGCTAGACGTTTCAGCGATATTAAACGTCCAATAACAGACGTGCTGGATCTTCCAGTAGCTCTTTGATGGTCACTAGGAAGCCAACGGATTCACGGCCGTCAATCAGACGGTGGTCGTATGAAAGCGCGAGATACATCATCGGCAAGATCTCGACTTTGCCATCCACCGCCATTGGACGATCTTGAATTTTATGCATACCCAAGATTGCTGACTGAGGTGGGTTGATGATTGGCGTTGACATCAATGACCCAAATACACCACCGTTAGTGATAGTGAAGTTACCGCCCATCAATTCGTCGACCGTCAACTTGCCATCACGACCTTTAATCGCAAGCTCTTTGATGCCTTTCTCGATATCTGCAAAGCCTAGGGTGTCACAGTCTTTCAATACTGGCGTCACTAAGCCACGTGGCGTCGATACCGCCATGCTGATGTCGAAGTAGTTGTGGTAAACGATATCGTCACCATCGATTGACGCATTCACTTCTGGGAAACGCTTCAACGCTTCCGTCACCGCTTTGACGTAGAAAGACATAAAGCCAAGGCGAGTGCCGTGGCGCTCTTCGAACTGATCTTTGTACTGTTTACGCAGGTCCATGATAGGTTTCATGTTCACTTCGTTAAACGTTGTCAGCATCGCGGTGTTGTTCTTCGCTTCCAGTAGACGGTTAGCCACTGTCTTACGAAGACGCGTCATAGGCACACGTTTTTGGCTACGTGCCGCTGCTGGCGCTTCAACGGCTGCAGGCGCTGCCGCTTGAGGTGCTGCTTTCGCGTTCGCAAGGTGCGCTTCAACATCTTCACGCGTGATGCGACCACCTACGCCCGTGCCTTTGACTTGGCTCGCTTCAAGGCCATGCTCACCGAGCAGGCGACGCACTGCTGGGCTAAGTGCATCGTTGCTTTCTTCGCTCAATGACGCCTTGTGACGCTTGTCTGGTGACGCTTCTGACGCTTCTGTTGTGTCAGTCGTTGGCTCACCGGCGACCGCACCTGGCTTAAGTTTGGCAAGAAGCTGCTTCGAGAGCACGGTTGCGCCTTCGACTTCAATAATGGCTTCAAGTACACCCGCTTCTGGCGCTGGGACTTCTAGAACCACTTTGTCCGTTTCAATATCCACCAACACCTCGTCACGCTCTACAACGTCACCAGGTTGTTTGTGCCACGTCGCGACCGTAGCGTCAGCAACAGATTCAGGTAAATCTGGAACCAGAATTTCAATTGTCATATCGGTTTCTTCCTTTAACTTCTAGTTCTTAATCCGAAGTTTTTGTATTCACGTTTAGCGCGTCTTCAACTAGCGCCTTTTGCTGTTTCAAGTGTACTGACATATAGCCGACCGCAGGAGATGCTGACGCAGGACGGCCCGCGTATTTAAGATCTGCGCCTTTCGGAATAGCAGCACGGAAGTTGTGTTGACTGCAGTACCAAGCCCCTTGGTTTTGTGGCTCTTCCTGACACCAGACAAAATCTTCCACGTTGGTGTATTGTTCGATAGCGGCTTTCACCTCTTCCAGCGGGAATGGGTAAAGCTGTTCGATGCGAACAATCGCGACGTCGTCTTGTTCATTGCTACGACGCTGCTCAAGTAGGTCAAAGTAGACCTTACCGGAACAGAACACGACACGTTTCACTTTGGCTGGCTCTAAGTTGTCGATTTCGCCAATTGCCGCTTGGAATGTGCCATCGGCCAATTCATCCATAGTAGACGTACACAAAGGATGACGCAGCAACGACTTCGGAGACATCACAATCAGAGGACGACGCATCGGGCGAACCACTTGACGGCGAATCATGTGGTATACCTGAGCTGGCGTAGACGGCACTACCACTTGCATGTTTTGCTCTGCACATAGCTGTAGATAACGTTCTAGGCGTGCAGAAGAGTGCTCTGGTCCTTGACCTTCATAGCCGTGCGGCAACAACATCGTCAAACCACACAAACGGGCCCACTTCTGTTCACCAGACGAGATAAACTGGTCAATCACGACCTGCGCGCCGTTGGCAAAGTCACCAAACTGCGCTTCCCATAGCGTCAGGCCGCCCGGCTCAGCGGTCGCATAGCCATATTCAAAGGCAAGCACGGCTTCTTCAGACAGCACCGAGTCAAATACCTGGAACGGGCCTTGTTTGTCGTGGATGTTAGACAGTGGCACATACGTGCTGGCGTCCGCTTGGTTGTGCAGTACTGCATGACGGTGGAAGAAGGTGCCGCGACCTGAATCCTGACCGGAGATACGAATACGCTTACCATCGTCAACCAAGGTGGCATAGGCTAAGGTTTCAGCCATACCCCAGTCGACCGCTTTCTCACCGCTTAACATAGCTTGACGATCGTTGTAGAGCTTATTCACTCGGCTCTGGAGCTTGTGGCTCTCTGGGTACTGACAAATACGTTTGCCTAGTTCAAGCAGACGCGCTTTATCAAAGGTATTGCTCCACGGCATATCCCACTCGTGGCCAAGGTATGGAGACCAATCCACTGAGTGCAGAGCCATCGGGCGCCACTCTTTGACCACCACTTCACCACGATCAAGTGCATCACGGTATTCGTTGACCAGTTGCGTGGCCACGTCGATACCGAAATCACCGCGCTCCATCAACACATCGGCGTAGAGCTTACGTGGTGTGGGGTGCTTCTTAATTTTTTGATACATCAGCGGCTGAGTCGCGTTCGGCTCGTCCGCTTCGTTGTGACCGTGACGACGGTAACAAACCAGGTCAATCACCACATCGCGTTTGAATTCGTTACGGTAGTCAAGGGCGATACGCGTCACAAACGCCACCGCTTCTGGGTCGTCTGCGTTGACATGGAAGATCGGTGCTTGGACCATCTTAGCGATGTCCGTACAGTACATGGTTGAGCGCGTA
>NZ_JCBDGG010000022.1:0-59001 GCF_059833835.1 Vibrio sp. R15-SG3-ISO1B
TCATCGAAACGTTTCGATGGTGTTTACAAGGTTGATTAAAGCAAGGTGTTTTAAACAGCGCTTCAATCAGCGACAGGGGTATTAACGCGATGTGATCGCGCTGTTTCCGGTAAGAGAAGCCCACGGCCAGCGAAACGATGAACGAGAAAAAGGTTCCCTACATGAAAAAAGGTTCCCTACATGAAAAAAAGTTCCCTACTGAATGCGGAGTTGTCCCACCTAGCGGCGACACTCGGCCATACCGATGAAATCACCGTGTGTGATGCCGGTTTGCCTATTCCAGAGTCGGTGCAGCGCATCGATTTGGCGCTGACTTATGGCGTGCCCAGCTTTTTAGATACGGTGCGTGTCTGGCTAAGTGAAGCGCAGATTGAAGGAGTGATCGTGGCGCAAGAGTTTGCCGAAGTCAGCCCTGAGCATCATCGAGCATTGATGGCGTTGATCGATGAGGAGCGTCGCACGTCAGGTAAGACAATCGAAGTGCACACCCTCTCTCATGAAGCGTTTAAACAGCGTAGCGAGCGCAGTCGTGCGATTGTGCGTACGGGCGAATGTACACCGTATGCCAATGTTATCTTCCAATCGGGCGTCGTGTTTTAACCATCATGACGTTGGCGACATCGTGTGACGCGGTGACGCTGCACAAAGACAGGAACAATTATGTCTCAAGCTATCTTACAACTGAGTGACATCGACAAAGCGTTTCCTGGGGTCAAAGCCCTAGATAGCGCCAGTCTCAATGTGTACCCAGGCCGAGTGATGGCGCTGATGGGGGAGAACGGAGCAGGCAAATCAACCTTGATGAAAGTCCTGACCGGCATCTACACCAAAGATAGCGGAACCATCCACTATCAGGGCCAACCCGCGGCTTTTAAAGGACCAAGGGACTCACAACAAGCAGGTATCAGCATTATTCACCAAGAGCTGAACCTGATCCCTGAGTTGACGATTGCGGAAAACATCTTCTTAGGCCGCGAATTTACCTCTGCGTTGGGGCGCATTCAGTGGGACACCATGTACGCGGAAGCGGATAAATTGTTGCGCCGCTTGAACGTGAAACACAGCTCGAAGCAGTTGTTGGGTGAGTTGAGTTTGGGTGAGCAGCAAATGGTGGAAATTGCCAAGGCACTCTCATTCGAGTCCAAAGTTATCATTATGGATGAGCCGACCGATGCCTTGACCGATACCGAAACGGAATCGCTGTTTGCGGTGATCAATGAACTGCGCGATCAGGGTTGCGGCATTGTCTATATCTCCCATCGCCTCAAGGAAATTTTCCAGATTTGTGATGACATTACCGTGCTGCGTGATGGTAAGTTCATTGGTGAATGTCCGGTGTCTGATACCGATGAAGATGGCCTGATTGAGATGATGGTCGGACGCAAATTGGACGAGCAGTACCCACGCATCGCGGTTTCGCATGGCAAGGTCTGTTTGGAAGTGATTGGCCTGACCGGTTCGGGTGTTTCAGATGTCAGCTTTACCTTAAACCAAGGTGAGATCTTGGGCGTTTCTGGCCTGATGGGCGCTGGACGTACTGAGCTGATGAAAGTGATCTACGGTGCGCTGCCAAGTGAGCGGGGCGTGATCAATCTCAATGGCAAAACGGTCAATCCAGAAAACCCACAAGATGCGCTGGCAAATGGTATTGCCTATATCTCTGAAGATCGTAAAGGCGATGGACTGGTGCTTGGGCTTTCTGTCAAAGAGAACATGTCGCTCTGTTCACTGGATAAGCTCACCAAGGGCGGGCGTATTCAACATAGCGATGAAGTGATTGCCGTCGATGATTTTATTCGTCTGTTTAACATCAAGACGCCAAGTCGAGAGCAGATTATTGGCAACTTATCGGGGGGCAATCAGCAAAAAGTAGCGATTGCGAAAGGCTTGATGACCAAGCCTAAAGTGCTGATTCTCGATGAGCCCACACGCGGCGTGGATGTCGGCGCCAAGAAAGAGATCTACCAACTGATTAATAAATTTAAAGCCGATGGGATGAGCATCATCTTAGTGTCGTCGGAAATGCCAGAAGTGCTCGGAATGAGTGATCGCATTTTAGTGATGCACGAGGGCCGAATTAGCGGCGAATTTGATGCCAAAGAGGCAGACCAGGAAACACTACTGGCGTGTGCCGTCGGTAAAAAGCGTATTGAGGATGCAGCATGAGCAGCAAAACCCTAACTAAAGCGAACCCAAGCCACAGCAAAAAGCTGCTGAGCAAAGAGTGGTTAATCGAACAGAAATCTTTGATTGCCCTGCTGTTTTTGATTGTCGTGGTGTCGTTCTTAAACCCGAACTTTTTCACCCTTGATAACATTTTAAATATTCTTCGCCAAACCTCGGTCAATGCAATCATTGCGGTGGGGATGACGCTGGTGATTTTAACCGCGGGCATCGATTTGAGCGTCGGCTCTGTGCTGGCCTTATGTGGTGCTTTTGCCGCGAGCATGATTGCACTGGAAGTTCCGGTACTGATCGCCGTGCCAACCGCACTGCTGGCGGGGGCGGCGCTGGGCGCGATCAGCGGGATCATCATTGCCAAAGGTAAGGTGCAGGCGTTTATCGCAACCTTGGTCACCATGACCCTTCTGCGTGGTGTCACTATGGTGTACACCGATGGTCGTCCTATTTCAACCGGCTTTACCGATACCGCCGATGCGTTCGCTTGGTTTGGTACGGGCTACGCCTTAGGGATCCCTGTTCCGGTCTGGTTGATGGTCGTGGTATTTGCAGCGGCATGGTATCTACTCAATCACACTCGTTTTGGTCGTTACGTCTACGCGCTGGGCGGTAATGAGTCGGCCACTCGCTTATCGGGCATTAACGTCGACCGAGTGAAAATCGGAGTGTACGCCATCTGTGGTTTGTTGGCGGCACTGGCAGGGATCATCATCACTTCTCGCTTGTCGTCAGCGCAACCGACGGCAGGTATGGGCTATGAGCTGGATGCCATCGCAGCGGTGGTATTAGGTGGTACCAGCTTAATGGGTGGTAAAGGGCGAATCATGGGCACCTTGATTGGCGCACTGATCATTGGTTTCTTGAACAATGCGCTGAACTTGCTCGATGTCTCCTCTTACTACCAAATGATCGCCAAGGCCGTAGTGATTCTACTTGCGGTACTGGTCGATAACAAAAACAAGTAATTAGGTTAACTCTGACTCGTCGTGGTCACACTTCGAGTCTCCCCCTACATAAAGGACTAAAACAATGAAAAAACTAGCAACTCTTATCTCTGCTGCTCTGCTGTCATCCACTGTGTCTGTTGCCGCTCATGCGCAAGACACGATGGCGATTGTCCTCTCAACGTTGAATAACCCATTTTTTGTCACCATGAAAGATGGCGCGGAAGCGAAGGCGAAAGAGTTGGGTTACGAGCTGATCGTTCTGGACTCGCAAAATGACCCAAGTAAAGAGCTCTCCAACGTGGAAGACCTTACGGTACGTGGCGTCAAAGCGATCTTAATCAACCCAACCGATTCTGATGCGGTATCGAACGCGATTCGTATGGCAAACCGCAGCAATATCCCTGTGCTGACGCTTGACCGCGGTGCAAGCCGTGGTGAGGTTGTCAGCCACATTGCGTCAGATAACGTTGTAGGGGGCGAGCTTGCAGGTAACTACATCGTTGAAAAAGTGGGCATGAAAGCCAAAGTGATTCAGCTTGAAGGTATCGCGGGTACCTCGGCAGCGCGTGAGCGTGGTGAAGGTTTCATGAACGCGGTGAAAGGCAGCGAAATGGAACTGTTGGCCAGTCAGCCAGCGGATTTTGACCGTACTAAAGGTTTGAACGTAATGGAAAACTTGTTGGCAGCGAACCCAGATGTACAAGCCGTCTTCGCCCAAAACGATGAGATGGCACTGGGTGCACTGCGCGCGGTCGAAGCATCGGGTAAAGAGGTTGTGATCGTTGGTTTTGACGGCACAGACGACGGCATTGCCGCGGTTAACCGTGGGAAACTGGAGGCGACCATTGCTCAGCAGCCGGATCTGATTGGTGCATTGGGCATCGAGACCGCAGCGAAAGTGCTGAAAGGGGAAAGCGTTGAAGCATACATCCCAGTACCGTTGAAAGTTGTGACTAAGTAATCACGTCATGAAATAACGCATGGTGATCGTGCGAGCCTTCCTACTTCCTTTGCCTGAAGGGGAGTAGGAGGGCGAATACCTTTGCACTTACAAGGCTTAGTTTTGATAAAACCGAGCGAGAGTCATCCTTGTGAGTGAAAAGGTATTTAGCGTAACTCGAAACAAGGTTCACTCGAGCCGAGGAATTTTCTATGAATAAGTTAGTGGTATTGGGTAGTGTTAACGCTGACCATGTTCTTCAGGTGCCTTCTTTCCCGCGTCCAGGTGAGACGCTGCACGGTCGACATTATCAAGTCATTCCTGGTGGCAAGGGCGCCAACCAAGCGGTAGCGGCCGCTCGGCTCAATGCGGATGTCGGATTTATCGCATGTGTCGGCGATGATGCGTTTGGCATTAACATCCGTGAGAGCTTTAAGTTAGATAAAATCGCCATCTCTGGCGTGAAAATGCAACCTAACTGTCCGACTGGGATTGCGATGATCCAAGTGGCTGACAGCGGTGAAAACAGCATTTGCATCTCAGCGGAGGCGAACGCGAAGCTGATTGCAGAGGCGATAGACAACGAAGATTGCCAAGCGATTCGTCAAGCTCACTATCTATTAATGCAATTGGAAACCCCGATGTGCGGCATTGAGAAAGCCGCCCGCATTGCCAAAGAAGCGCGCACCAATGTCATTTTAAACCCGGCCCCTGCGCAGGTGCTCAGCGATGAGTTGCTGGCGTGTGTGGATGTCATCACCCCAAATGAGACCGAAGCGCAAGTGCTGACCGGGATCACGGTGACCGATGATGCTTCAGCGCAGCAAGCCGCGAATGCCTTGCACCAGAAAGGTATTGAGATCGTGCTCATTACTCTGGGCGCTAAGGGCGTATGGCTCAGTCAAAATGGACGGGGGGAACTTATCCAAGGTTTTCGTGTTGAGGCTGTGGATACCACAGCCGCAGGGGATACCTTTAATGGGGCCTTGGTCACTGGCTTATTAGAGGATTTGCCTCTAGAATCTTCGATTAGGTTCGCTCATGCAGCGGCGGCGCTCTCCGTGACCCGGTTCGGCGCGCAAACGTCTATTCCTAGTCGTCAAGAAGTGGAAGCGTTTCTTGCTGAGCGAGTCTAGCTTGTCTAGATGGCTGCCGGGTCGGCAGCCATAATATCGCTGTAGTAAGGAGACGATGATATGGCGACCATGAAAGATATTGCCAAACTGGCAGGGGTCTCAACCTCTACGGTTAGCCATGTGATCAACCAATCGCGTTTTGTGAGTGAAGCGATCTCCGAGCGCGTTAATCAAGCCGCTTCTCAGCTCAATTACACGCCATCGGCGCTTGCGCGCAGTCTTAAAGTCAATCGTACGAACACCATCGGTATGCTGGTGACGACCTCGACGAACCCATTTTTTGGTGAGGTGGTCAAGGGCGTAGAGCGCAGCTGTTATCATCAAGGCTATAACCTGATCTTGTGCAACACCGAAGGCGATCATGAGCGGATGCGTCAATCGATCAATACTCTGCTGCAAAAGCGTGTCGATGGGCTGATTTTGATGTGCTCGTCGCTTGAAGGCGAGCGCATCGATATCTTTGACAAATACCCAGACATCCCCGTTGTCGTCATGGATTGGGGCCCGATGCTGTTTACCAGCGACAAGATTCAAGACAACTCTCTACGCGGCGGCTATTTAGCGGCGAAATATTTGATTGATTGTGGTCATACTCAGGTTGGGTGTATCACCGGGCCACTGGCAAAACACCAAGCGCAGATGCGCTATGAAGGGTATAAACGCGCGATGAACGAAGCGGGCAATGAGTTCAAAGCGAACTGGATCATCGAAGGCGACTTTGAGTGTGAAGGCGGTTACAACGCACTGCATAAGATGGTCGAGAAAGGGCCGCTGCCCAGTGCGATTTTTGTCTGCAATGACATGATGGCACTTGGCGTGATCAACGCTGCGGCTGAGTTAGGGATCAAAATTCCGGATCAGCTCTCTATCATCGGGTATGACGATATTCATATCGCTCGTTTTATGACACCCGCTTTAACCACTATCCACCAACCTAAGTATCGACTCGGCAAAGCGGCGGTCGAGGCACTATTGCAGCGTCTTGAAAACAGCGTCGAGGAGAGCCAAGTCGTGCAACTAGAGCCGACCTTGGTCGAGCGTCACACAGTGAAAAAGTTGTCGCTCTCATAGTGCCGACTTTTTACTCAGGCAGATTCGGATTGATTAGCGTGATGATTTTTCAGTGATCATGCTGACAATCCTGTCTACACTAAAAGTACCACAACGCACAGACCTCGCTATTCGTCACGGAATCGACGCAAATTTGGTTATTCCTACGTCGAACCTACGGGGTGGCAATTTACAAAAGCGTGAATAGCGGTTAAAAAGGCGTATATCATCAAGTTGAGAGCAGGCAATAAGTCATTATGAGCGTATCTAGCAGCACGATACTCACTGAGAGCGGTACCAATGAGCTGGAAATCATTGAATTTCATTTAGAAAAACAGCTCCCAAATGGTAAAACCAAAACGTGTTATTACGGTATCAACGTCGCCAAAGTACGCGAAGTGATTCAGGTGCCGGAAACCACCGATTACCCCAACGCACAGCCGCATATGGTGGGCGTATTTTCATCACGTGATATTTTGACCCCGCTGGTGGATTTGGCTGGCTGGCTCGGTGTCCCGACCAACCCAGATCTCGCTCGAAAGTTTGTTATTGTCACTGACTTCAACAATATGACCAATGGGTTTTTGATTGACAGTATCAGTCGCATTCACCGTATTTCGTGGAATGACGTTGAGTCACCAAGCCAGTTTTTAGAAGCGGGCGAACAAGACTGCGTTGTTGCGGTGGTCCGTAAAGATGGCAACCTCATCATGATCCTCGACTTTGAAAAAATCATTGCCGACATTAACCCAGAATTGTCTATGGATAAATACGACGTGAAAGAAGATAAGAGCGTCGATATGAACCAACGGATAATAACCAAACGTAATGGCAAAACCATCATGGTGGTCGATGACTCTGCTTTTATCCGCTCTCTAATCCAAGATACCTTGAGTTCATCTGGCTACAACATCATTGCTTGTAAAGATGGTGGTGAAGCACACGACAAGCTGATGAATTTGATTGAAGTGGCGAAAGAGGAAAACTTACCGGTCAACGAGTTGATCGATGGTGTGGTGACGGATGTAGAGATGCCTCGTATGGATGGCATGCACTTAGTTAAACGCCTTCGAGAGAGCGAAGCGTATCAATCGATCCCCATCGTGATGTTCTCTTCTTTGATGAGTGAGGACAACCGAGCAAAAGCACTGGCACTTGGCGCGAATGACACCATTACGAAACCAGAAATTGGCAAAATGGTGGCCATGATGGATAAATACATTTTTGGTCGAACGGCCTGATTGCCAGGTCAAACGGTTCAATCCTAACAACAAAAGACACAAAAAAAGGTACGCAATGCGTACCTTTTTCTTATTTAACCAATGAAGATTAAGCTTCAGAGTGGCGTGCTTTACCATGGCCGCGTTCGCCACGGTAGTTACCACGGTGATCACCACCACGGTTACGGTCGAAGCGACGTTCGCCATCACGGCCGCCTTCGCGATGACCACGACCACCTTCACGGTTGCCACGGTAACCACCTTCGCGGTTGCCATCACGACCACGGTGACCACCAAAGCCACCTTCGCGACGTCCGCCTTCACGGCGACCACCGTCACGACGTCCACGAGGCTCGCGGAAGTCGTCAAAATCACAGACCACGGCATCCACTTGCTTCTGACGAATACGCAGCTTGCGAAGTTTGCTTGCCGTGTCAGAAGACATCGCTTTTGGCAATTGAACGTACGTTTCGCCTTGAGCCAGCTTGATCGCACCGATAGAGCCTTTAGTTAGACCCAACTCGTTCGCCAATGCGCCAACGATGTCTTTCACTTGTACGCCTTGCTCGCGACCCACTTGCAATTGGTAAGTATCCCAATCTTGGGTGTTAAAGTTGCGCTCACGACCACCTTCGCGACGACCATCACGGCCACCTTCACGGCGCTCTTTACGACGTTGCTTGTCACGCTCAATTGCTTCAACCATTGGATCTTCACCAATGTAGAATAGCGGGCGTTTACCTTGCTGACGTTTCAGTAAGATAGCCGCTAGCGTGCTTGCGTCAATCTCTAACGTGGTTTGAAGCTGTTCAACCAGTTCCGCAAATTTGTCTAGAGACTTGTGCTCTTTCTCACCAGCAAGTTCTTCACCAAGTTTTACAAGGCGCGCTTGGGCAACTTGGTCACGCAGTGGCAGTTGAATCTCTTCCATAGAAGATTTAGTCACGCGCTCGATGGTGCGTAGCATGCGCATTTGGTTAGTGCGCACAAGCAGGATCGCTTTACCTTTACGTCCAGCACGACCAGTACGGCCGATACGGTGGATGTAGGACTCAACATCGAATGGGATGTCGTAGTTAAATACGTGTGTGATACGTGGTACATCAAGACCACGAGCGACAACGTCTGTCGCAACCAGAATATCAATCACACCTTGTTTGATGTGATCTACGGTGCGCTCACGCAATGATTGAGGGATGTCACCGTGCAGTGCCGCCGCTTTAAAGCCACGTGCAGACAACCAGTCAGCCAAACGCTCAGTATCTTGACGAGTACGAACGAACACGATAGAGGCATCTGTCTCTTCTGTTTCAAGCATGCGAGACATCGCTTCGTCTTTTTCTACGCCTTTCACGACCCAGAATTGCTGCTCTACTTTATCAACGGTGTGGTTCTTACCCGCGACGTCGATCATCACAGGCTCACGAAGGAAACGCTCAACGATGTTTTTCAACATTGGAGGCATAGTCGCAGAGAAAAGAACGCGCTGTGCAGATGAAGGCGCGTGCTCCATGATCGCTGTTACATCGTCAACAAAGCCCATGTTGAGCATTTCATCTGCTTCATCAAGGACAAAGGTGTGTACTTCATCGAGGTGAAGACGGTCGCGGTTAATCAGATCTTGAACACGACCTGGAGTACCGACGATGATGTGCGCGCCATTTTTAAGCGCTCGCATTTGGTCAACGATGGACGTACCACCGTAGATTTCCAATACCTTTAGACCTTGGATGTTTTTACCGAGGTTTTTCACTTCCGCTGCAACCTGGATAGCCAGTTCACGGGTAGGAGCAAGAACGATCGCTTGAGGCTTGCGCTGAGCAAGGTCAAGTTTGTTCAACAAAGGTAGAGAGAAAGCCGCTGTTTTACCGGTACCGGTTTGTGCTTTACCTAGTGCGTCAGAGCCTTCCATCAGGTGAGGGATTGCTGCTGCTTGGATAGGAGTTGGAGATACAAAGCCCATTCCGTCTAGAGCGGATAGGATGGCGTCGTTCAGTGACAAGTCACTAAACTTGATTACAGAATCTGTCATTGGGATCCTACTATATTAATTCAACTAAAGGTCCCATGAGCTCTACCAATTCCAATATCAATCCAGAAAGAGCTGATTCCGTTCAGATGCGGATGAGTCGTAAATCGCATCAAGCCACTAGGGACGTAAACAAGGGTGCGAATTATTCCTGAAAAACATAACAAAAGCCAGAAAAACTTGAGTTTCATCACAAAAAATTCTCAAAACTGAACTGGGTGTTCATGAAAGCGTCATCATCGCTGCCTTTTTCAGCGCTTTGCGCGGCTTTTGCTCGCTTGTTATCGGCGTGAGGTGGTTTGGTCGATGCGGCAATGTTATAGTGTGCGCAATTTTTTTGCTTAGAAATGTATCCATGTTCCAAGACAATCCGCTACTCGCTCAGCTAAAGCAGCAAATCCAAGAAACCCTTCCGAAAAAAGAAGGCACGATTAAAGCCACCGAGAAAGGGTTCGGCTTTCTCGAAGTCGACAGCAAGACCAGCTTCTTTATTCCACCACCGTACATGAAAAAATGTCTGCATGGGGATAAAGTCAAAGCCATCATTCGTACTGAAAAAGAGCGCGAAGTCGCTGAACCGGAAGAGCTATTGGAGCAGGGCTTAACGCGCTTCATCGGCCGTGTGAAATGGTTCAAAGGCAAACTGAACGTTGCGCCGGATCATCCTCAGTTGAAAAAGTTGTCTCTGAAAGCGAAAACGCGTAAAGGCATTAAAAGCGATGATTTGAAAGAGGGCGACTGGGTTGTTGCTCACTTAATCCGTCATCCGCTCAATGGTGACAATGGCTTTTTTGTTGAAATCTCACAAAAAATCACCGATGCAGACGACAAAATTGCGCCGTGGTGGGTGACGTTAGCGCAAAATGACTTGCCCAACAGTGAGCCAGCAGGTATCGACCACTGGGAACTCAAAGACGACGCTGACCTTGAGCGTGTCGATATGACTGACGTTCCGTTTGTGACGATTGATGGCGCGTCGACCAAAGATATGGACGATGCGTTGTACGCGAAGAAAACGGAATCGGGCGATTTTGAACTGACGATCGCGATTGCCGATCCTACCGCGTACATCACTCCAGATAGTGACATGGATAAAGTCGCGCGTGAGCGTGGTTTTACCATTTACTTGCCTGGGCGCAACATCCCAATGTTGCCGCGTGATCTTGCCGATGATCTCTGCTCTTTGATTGAAGGTGAGCAGCGCCCGGCGCTGTGCTGTCGTGTGACGGTAAGTAAAGATGGCGTGATCGGTGATGACATTCAGTTCTTTGCCGCGCACATTCAGTCTCATGCGCGTTTGGTGTATGACCAGCTATCTGATTGGTTAGAGACCGGCCACTGCGACAATTGGCAACCGGATGAGACCATTGCGCAAGTGGTTCAAGATCTCTACCAGTTCTCATTGGCACGTGCGCAATGGCGTGAGACGCACGCGGTTGTGTTCCCCGACCGTCCTGACTATCGCTTCGAATTGAGTGAAGACAACGATGTGGTTGCCATTCATGCGGATATGCGCCGCTGCGCGAACCGTTTGGTAGAAGAAGCGATGATCACCGCCAATATTTGTGCGGGTCGAACGCTGCAAGCGAGCTTTGATTCAGGTGTATTCAACACCCACGCCGGCTTCAAGCCAGAGAAGATCGCGGACGTGGTAAACTTGGTTAACCCAGAAGGTGAGCTACCCTTTACGGAAGAGTCTATTGCGACCTTAGAAGGTTTTGCTGAGTTGCGTCGCTGGTTGGCGGCACAAGAGACTTCTTACCTAGATAACCGCATTCGTAAATACCAAGCTTACAGCGAAATTGGCAATCAACCTCTTCCGCACTATGCGATGGGCTTAAACTTATACGCCACGTGGACCTCACCGATTCGTAAGTACGGCGACATGATTAACCATCGTATGCTTAAGGCTCACATCTTAGGGAAAGCGCCGGTACAAATGGCAGACGAAACCGTGGGTGAAGAGCTTGCGCTGCACCGTAAGCATCATAAAATTGCTGAGCGTAATGTGGGTGATTGGTTGTATGCGCGCACACTGGCGTCAGAGGTGGAAAAAGCGACGCCTTTCCATGCAGAGATCTTCGATGTTTCTCGCGCTGGGCTACGCGTGAGACTACTAGAAAATGGCGCAGCAGCGTTTATTCCAGGCTCATTGATTCTCGCCAACAAAGAGCGCCTCGCGTGCGATGGCGAACAAGGCACAGTGAGCATCGACAACGAGGTGATTTATCGATTGGGCGATGTGCTTGAAGTGGTGCTCAATGAGGTGAATCAGGAGACGCGAAGCCTGGTTGCCAAACCGACTCAAGTCTTTGCGGATATGGTCGCTGCGCCTGAAACGCAAGAGAGCCCGGCGTCGTAAACCCAAAGAGCAAGATACGTGTTGTTAAGGGAGCCTCGGCTCCCTTTTTAGTCCCAAAATACGGCTTTGGGATCTTTATCGACTTCTCGCATGATGGCGGTGAGGTCGAGGCTAGGGGGAAGATAGGGGTAGGGAGTCCAACTCTCTTGGTCAGAGTCTTCCGGTGACAGCATAAAGAGCTGCCAAGCGCCGAGGTCGTCATTCCAATCCACTTTCGCTACCGGTGACATATATTCGCAGTGGTTGGAATCGAGTAAAAAAAATTGTTTGATGAACACCACACCTTGCCCAGCCATTTCATAGCTGGCTTTGCCAAATTCAGCGGGTAAGCTTTGATTGCGATGCTTACAGATCATTTCCGCGCGCCTTTGGGCTTGTTTTTGTAGCAAACTGACTAGTCCCATTCTCACTCCATGACGTGAAGTCTCATGCATGCGCACTCTGTGTAGTAAGTACTTAAGCATAGACCCATTACGAATACAGTGCGCCTGAATCGATTTTCACAAAATTGTCATCTTATCGAAATATGATAGCGGCTGTTATCTGCCTAATTGTTTGGAGAAAGTTATGTTTCGCATTGCGTTGACCACTTTGATGTCAACAGTCGTGGCCTTTTCTGCGTGGTCTGCTGAGGTCAATATTTCTGGCTCGACTTCTGTCGCGCGTGTCATGGATGTTTTGGCAGAGGATTACAACAAAGCCCACCCCGAGACTTACATCGCGGTGCAAGGTGTCGGTTCGACCGCTGGGATCACGCTAGTGAAAAAAGGCGTGGCCGATTTGGGGATGAGTTCGCGCTATTTGACGGAAAGTGAGCTCGACGCGTCGTTGTCTGTATTAACCATCGCCTATGACGGCTTAGCGGTCGTAGTCAACCAAGCGAACCCAGTGAAAAACGTCACGCGCGATCAGTTGTTTGATATCTACAAAGGCAAGATCACCAACTGGAAAGATGTCGGTGGCCCGAATCAACGCATTGCAGTGGTGACCCGAGAAGATTCGTCAGGTTCGCGTTACAGTTTTGAAAGTCTGCTGGGCCTTACCAAAGTGATCAAAGGCCGTTTGGTGTCTGATATCAGCCCGAACAACTTGGTGGTGAACAGCAATAGCATGGTGAAAACCATCGTTAACCACAATAAACAGGCGATTGGTTTTATTTCGACGGGATCGATTGACAACTCGGTCAAAGCGATTCAGTTTGAAGGCACTGAATCCAACAACGACAACATTGCCAGTGGCCAATATGAGCTGGCTCGTCCTTTCATCATTTTGTACAAGACGGAATCGATTGATGACGAGAGCCAAGCCTTTGTCGACTATCTCACCAGCAGCGCGGCGAAAAAACGCATTGAAGAGTACGGCTATGTGGCAGTGGATAAGTCTCAAGAACCGATAGAGCCGCGCGATAGCGAGTAAAACGCAGCTAGGGTATATAAGATGAAAGGCGCCACTAGGCGCCTTTCGTTTGTCATTTTGCCAGCCTACCCGCGGCATCTTCTATGTGGTAGACGCGATTTTTGCCCTCGTTTTTGGAACGGTAGAGCGCGTTGTCCGCTGCGGTAAACAGGTTTTTCGAGTTGTAATGGGTCTGCTCATCGGACGTGACAATACCGATACTCAGCGTAATGTCATGGTGCTGACTGAACTCAAGCTGGTTAAACGCGTCACGTAGTCTCTCAGCGTAGTGCTTACCGTCTGCCGGCGTTAAGTTCGGGCAAAGGACAATAAACTCATCGCCACCCCAGCGGCCTACATGGTCATAGGCGCGAGTATGATTGAGAAGAAATTGCGCGGTTTGTCTGAGGACTTGATCGCCCACCCCATGCCCCTTGTGGTCGTTGACCGCTTTGAAATTATCCAAATCAATCAGAAACACGGAGAGAGGGTCGCCAGTGCGGTGACTTCTTTGTAGCTCTTTGCGCAACATATCGTCCATCACACTGCGGTTGTAGAGTTGAGTGAGGTGATCTTTTTCGGCGCGCTGCTTGAGGTCGAGCGTTGGTTGCAAGTCTCGGACGATACACACGGCTCGGTTCTGGTTAATGTCACTGCCAGAGGCAATCGCCACTGCCAAATCCAACTGCTTGCCCGTCTTGGACATCCCCTGAATGTTTGATCGGTGCTGCTCCATGCGGCGATGTTTGGCTTTGTTCATAAAGTCTATACGGTATTGCTGGTGTTTCTCTCTTAGCTCGGGCGAAACTAAATCTTCGACTTTACGCTGGGTGAGCTCTTCAAAACTGTATTGAAACAGCTGGCAAGCCTTCTTGTTGGCGTAGAGGATTTGGCCGTTGTCTTCAATGTAGAGCATTCCATCAGGCGACACATCAAAGATCGCATTGAGTTCATGAGCCAAACGATACGAGCGTCGAGAAGTCTTAAAGATATACAAGCTTGCGCCCAATATGATGGGGATCATCAGCATGTTGAAGGCTAACGTGTAGCGAATGGATTGATAGACATCCTTCTCTGCCTCGACAGCAGTTTTGGCTAAGTGAGGTTCCAGTGAGTCTTGCATTGATTTTAGTGCGGTCGCCGCTGCGATATCATTCACCGAGACGATCTCATCCACTTCCGCACTGGTTAGGGTGTAGGGCAGTGAGCGGGCGAGTTCAAGGTTGGCTTTGTATTCATTTAAAGTGTTGGAGAGGATCTGAATTTCGGTTGAGAAGTCATTGGTAGTTTGCATCTGCGCTAGTTCACTGAGCAATTGATGTGATTGCTCGTAACTGGCTATAGCCGCGTGATAGTAGCTGTCATCGCGTCTGAGGACGTAGTTTTTAAAGTGGTGGATGAAACCTAGGTAACCCATGCTGCTTTCTATCTCGGTGAGCTTACGGGCCATATCGAAATGCTGAGGCGTCTGCTCGACCACCAGAGTTTCAACACGTTTGAGTGCGCCGTACTGCGTGGTGACATACGCGACCAACAATAGGTTGAGCCCCATTGCAATCGCGATGATACACAACAGAGTCCGACGGATGTCGGAAACTTGATTTTCCATTTTATTCTTCTCACTAGCCAACTATTGAACAGTATAGTCATACAACCCAGTAAGTATAATACCCACACTAAGAATATATGAAATTACTTGCAACATTGTAGATTAATGGGTTAGAAGCTGTGAGGTAGGCATAAAAAAGCCCAGCGAAGAAGGCTGGGCAGAAGGATAATAAATGGTGTCTCGATATTAAGCGCTAGGGAGCGCGACACCCGCTTCTTGGTGAAGACGACGACAGGCTCGGCCATCACTGTGGAACAGATGGCAGCGATGCGCAGGGATGCCAACCGCTATGGTATCTCCCGGATCAACATCCAACGTGTCTGGTTGACGGTAAATCATGTCCGCATCCGCAGCGTCGATGTGCATGTAGACTTGGGTTTCGTTACCCAGTTTCTCAACGATGTTGATTTCACCTTCAATCACGGCATCACCCTCACCGGCAGGCAACAAGTGCTCAGGGCGAACCCCTAGTGACATACGCTCACCTCGATTGACGGTTGTACCATCGACTGGAATCCAGAATGTAGTGCCGTTAGCAAGTTGAACCATCACGCGATCTTTTTCCACTTCTTCTATAAAGACGCTCATGAAGTTCATTTTTGGTGAGCCGATAAAGCCTGCGACAAAACGGTTTTGTGGGTAGTGGTAAAGCTCAAGTGGTTGACCAACTTGCGATACATAACCACCATCGAGGACCACAATTTTGTCAGCCATGGTCATCGCTTCGACTTGGTCGTGCGTTACATAGATCATGGTGCAGCCAAGCTTACGTTGCAACTTGGTAATCTCTGAGCGCATCTGAACACGCAGCGCGGCATCAAGGTTAGACAGCGGTTCATCAAGCAAGAACACGTTAGGCTGAGAGACCAGCGTACGACCAATGGCCACGCGTTGGCGCTGACCACCGGAAAGCGCTTTCGGTTGCCGCTCTAATAGGTGGCTCAATTGCAGGATTTCTGCCGCGTGCTCGACGCGCTTATCAATTTCTGCTTTGTTCGCTTTTGCCAGTTTGAGACCAAAAGACATGTTGTCGTAAAGGTTTAAGTGTGGGTAGAGCGCGTAAGACTGGAATACCATGCCCACGCCGCGCTTAGAAGGCTCAACCTCGTTCATTCGCTCATCACCGATGTACAGATCACCGGAGGTGATGTCTTCTAAACCGGCGATACAACGCAATAAGGTGGATTTACCACAACCTGATGGACCCACGAAGACAACAAACTCGCCCTCTTGGATTTCCAAATCAACGTTCTTTGAAATAAGTACGTCACCGTAAGCTTTACATACATTTTTTAACGTGACACTCGCCATCTAGCTCGTCCTCGATCAATATTTTTGTTTTACTGCTCAACATTATATGAATTATCTGGCAAGCAATAATAGTAGGAATTCAGGTAAGGTGAACTTGAGTGTAAGAAAAAATGGGTGACGGAGTCGCTCACATCACCCATCAAGCCAATTAAGGTTTGCTTCCCCCGTGTGAAACAAGCGTCTCCCCCGTATCAAATCAGTTTCCTGAACAATCACGTGCTTGCACCATCACAGCAAACCCTGCGGCATTGCAACCAGCTGTTGCGTAAAAACACGTCGCTGGAAAGGGTTCTTACCATCCACTCTTGGATGTCTGTAGTTTGCGAGAAACCGATCACGCCGACATCCTCCCGACACAATTAATTGTAGGGGGAGTAGAGGGGGAGGAGGCTTAGGGTGGAGGAAAAGGCGTAGCGAGATCAAGTTCAAATTATTGCTTGCGGTAAGCATGAATCTGATCACATTACTGACTGGTTTTGTGATTTGGGTCGCCAACCTTCGTCGATGGTGATCACGAAAATAGGCCATAATACGGAGGGCGTAGGGAGCAGGAGGATGAGTTACTTGTCACGATGGCTAAAAATATATGTCGAAATACGGCGAATCCTCTGGTGACGCCCTACAACACAAATATAAAAAGGATATGAACATGAAAAACGCCCTAAGCGCAGTAGCACTCGGTACTCTTGTTGCTCTTGGCTCATTCGGTGCAAGTGCTGCTATCGAAGAAGGTCAACTTACCATCTGGATCAACGGCGATAAAGGTTATAACGGACTTGCTGAAGTTGGTAAAAAGTTTGAAGAGGATACGGGTATCAAGGTGACCGTCGCTCACCCAGATGCACTGCAAGACAAGTTCCCTCAAACGGCTTCTACTGGCGATGGCCCTGATATTGTGTTTTGGGCGCACGACCGCTTTGGTGGTTACGCAGAAGCGGGTCTTCTTGCTGAAATCAAGCCTTCTCAAGCAATCAAAGATGGCATCGTTGATTTCGCGTGGGATGCAGTGAAGTACGACGGTAAACTTATCGGTTACCCAATCGCCGTTGAGTCATTGTCTCTTATCTACAACAAAGATTTGGTTCCTAACCCACCAAAAACGTGGGAAGAAGTGGAAGCACTAGACGCTGAGCTGAAGAAAAACGGCAAGAAAGCGATCATGTGGAACCTAAAAGAACCGTACTTCACATGGCCACTTATGGCGGCTGATGGCGGTTATGCATTCAAATACGGTTCAGCGGGTTACGACGTGAAAGACGCGGGTATCGCGAACGAAGGCGTAAAAGACGCGATGAACTTTGTTAAAGGTCTAGTCGATAAAGGCGTGATCTCTTCTGATATGGATTACTCTGTGTCTGAGTCTGCGTTTAACCAAGGTAATGTTGCGATGACTATCAACGGTCCTTGGGCATGGGGCAACGTTGAGAAGTCAGGCATCAACTACGGCGTAGCAACACTACCTAAATTCCAAGGTCAATCGTCTAAGCCATTCGTGGGTGTATTGACTGCAGGTATCAGCACAGCGTCACCAAACAAAGACCTTGCGGTTGAGTTCATTGAAAACTACCTACTGACCAACGACGGTCTACGCAAAGTGAACGATGACAAGCCACTGGGCGCGGTAGCGTTGAACTCATTCCAACGTGAGCTTGATTCTGACCAACGCATTGCAGCGACAATGGACAACGCAATGAACGGCGAAATCATGCCAAACATCCCTCAGATGAACGCTTTCTGGGGCAGCGCGAAAAATGCCATCATCAACATCGTTGATGGCCGTCAAACTGTGGATGCAGCACTTGCAGACGCAGAGAAACAAATGACTAAGTAATTGTTCGACCTTTTGAGGAGGGGGTAACCCCTCCTTCATTTCTCTTTTTTTGTTTATCGCTAGCAGGTTCTCATATGCAGTCAGTTCAAGGTACAGATGCCATGGCATCACCCACAACGAGCTTGCCTACAAGTAAAAACGTATTCATCAAATGGGCGTTGCTAGGCAGTGTCGGTATCGTTAACGGATACGCAACCATTCTAATGTATTCTCGTGGTGAGATGGCGTTTGCGCTGCTCACAGTCATTCTTACCGCGCTCGCACTGTTTATCTTTGGTAGTAAAAAGACCTACGCCCACCGCTATATCTATCCAGGTATCGCAGGGATGATTCTTTTCATTCTTTTTCCTTTGGCGTACACAATCGGTCTTGCATTTACAAACTACAGTGCGAAAAACCAATTGTCCTTCGACCGTGCGCAAACGGTTCTGCTTGATCGAACCTACCAAAGTGGTCAGAGCTACTCCTTCTCTCTCTACAACACGGGAACAGGGCATAAGATCGCGATTGAAGATGGCGAACAGCTGCTCGTGACGCAAGAGTTTGATTTGGCCAATGTCATCACAACGGACATGGATCTCACGCCTGTCACCAATGTGGATGGCGAACCTGAAGCGATCAAAATCATTATTCAAAATCGCCCGGTGCTCAATGGCTTAGACTTGCATTTACCGAGCGGTGAAGATATCCGCATGAGCGGTTTACGTAAGTTTGCTGCCGTGGTTCCTCTATACACCCTGCAAGAGGATGGCGAGGCGTTGTACAACAACCGTACTGGTGAAATGCTACGCCCGAACATGGATGTCGGCTTCTATCAGCCGGTGGATGAGCAGGGGCAGTTTGTCGGTAATACTGTCTCACCTGGCTTTATCGTCACTATAGGGACTGACAACTTTGAGCGTGTCTGGAAAGACGACGGCATCAAAGAACCGTTTATCAGTATTTTCATCTGGACAGTTGTCTTTTCAGCGGTGAGCGTGGGCTTAACCGTCATCATCGGCTTGATCCTCGCCAGCATTGTTCAGTGGGAAGCCTTGCGAGGCCGCGCGATTTACCGTGTGCTGCTTATCTTGCCTTATGCGGTGCCTGCGTTTATCTCTATCCTGATTTTCAAAGGTTTGTTTAACCAAAGCTTTGGTGAAGTGAACATGGTTCTGGAAGCCTTCTTCGGCATCAGCCCATCTTGGTTCTCAGACCCGATTATGGCGAAGATGATGATTTTGATCGTCAACACCTGGCTTGGTTTCCCTTACATGATGATCTTGTGTATGGGTCTATTGAAAGCGATTCCAGACGATCTTTACGAAGCGTCTGCGATTGATGGTTCCAATTTCATCTCCAACTTTACCAAGATTACCCTGCCACTGATGATCAAGCCGTTGACACCGCTGCTCATCGCAAGTTTTGCGTTTAACTTCAATAACTTTGTATTGATTCAGCTGTTGACGCAAGGTGGTCCAAACATGATTGGTACCTCCGAGCCGGCGGGCTACACCGACCTACTGGTGAACTACACGTACCGCATCGCGTTTGAAGGTGCAGGCGGTCAAGACTTCGGTCTGGCGAGTGCCATCGCGACGCTTATTTTCCTATTGGTGGGTGCACTTGCGCTACTCAACCTACGTGTCACGAAAGTTGCTCAAGATTAAGGAGGCTCATTATGGCTATGGTACAAGGTAAGTCATTAAAATACCGCGTTTGGGCAACACACATTGCAATGTGGGCGTTCCTATCGCTAATTATCTTCCCGCTGTTGATGATCGTTGCCATCTCATTCCGTGAAGGTAACTTCGCAACGGGTAGCATCATTCCAGATAATCCATCGTTGGAGCACTGGAAACTCGCACTGGGTTTCTCGGTCACCAACGCAGATGGTAGCGTGACACCACCACCGTTCCCAGTGTTAACCTGGCTGTGGAACTCGGTCAAAGTGGCGGGCATTTCATCTATTTTGATTGTGTGTCTATCGACCACTTCGGCGTACGCCTTTGCCCGAATGAAGTTCAAAGGTAAGAACACCATCTTGAAAGCGATGATGATCTTCCAAATGTTCCCAGCCGTTTTGGCACTGGTGGCACTCTACGCTCTGTTTGACAAGCTCGGCCAGTACATCCCATTCTTGGGTTTGAATACACACGGTGGTTTGATCTTCTCTTATCTCGGTGGTATCGCACTGCATGTTTGGACCATCAAAGGCTACTTTGAAACCATTGATGGCTCGCTAGAAGAAGCGGCAGCGCTGGACGGTGCAACGCCATGGCAAGCGTTCCGATTGGTTCTACTGCCATTGTCTGTGCCGATTCTTGCGGTGGTGTTCATCCTCTCGTTTATCATGGTTGTGGGTGAAGTTCCGGTGGCGTCGTTACTACTTTCTGATGTAAACTCTTACACGTTAGCGGTTGGTATGCAGCAGTATCTCTACCCGCAAAACTACCTCTGGGGTGATTTTGCCGCGGCAGCAGTCTTGTCCGCATTACCAATAACCATCGTATTCTTACTTGCGCAGCGCTGGTTGGTCGGAGGATTAACCGCCGGTGGTGTGAAAGGCTAATAAGAACGATAAGGGCGACCGCGAGGTCGCCCATTTTGTTTCTTCACTTAACATTCTTGGTTTGGCCGCCGATCCGTTAAGCGAAGAGCAGTCCTGGCGTTACGCATAGCTGGCTGTTAGCAAGATTCCTTACTATTTTTACTTCTAACAGTTTTTGTAACCAAAACCCGAACTTGTTCGGGTTTTTTTATAGGACAAATTCAAGATAAATGAATAGGTTAGAGGCAGTATAGCGACCGATTATATCCCGCATAGTGGTGTTGAGAATCACTGCGAGCAACAGAGCATATTTATCTGAAAAGTGCGCCAGTAGTTACATGACGCTGAGAAGTGGCTCTAGAACTCTCGGTTTGAAGGGGCGCACCCAACGTATTGCAACAGCACATAGACACTCTCTTGAGAGAGCGCGACTTTACGAAACAGATCGGCAAACACGTCATCACCGCCAAAGCAGGTGCGGATGTAGTGGTTTATCTCTTGCGGGTTATACCCTTCCACATACAGTGTCCGTACCCATTGGTACTCCACTGCGCGTGGGTCTGAAATGGTCGATTCACTGAGCGTGGTTTCACTGACGTTCAATGGGGTTTCCTTCCGATCTTAGCGGATTATCATCATAAGCCTAGCCATAGGCGTGTGGGTTCCCATCCAAGCGATGAAAACGTTTGCGGATTTAACCAAAACTAGATGAAGGAATGATGACAGTATGATGTCATTGCTGTGAAGGGCATATCAGGCCTCAGTTCGCGCTACCTCTCTAATCAAACGCATTGCCTTTTTGTTTGAGAAATTTAATCAAAGTTCTCACACGTAGTGGCATCAGGGCTTTCTCCTGATAAACCGCATACAGAGGAATTTCACGGTCATGAAGATGAGGTAAAATCCGCACAAGCTGACCGGCATCTAGCTCTTCTTTAATCATAAAACTGGGCATGATGGCAAATCCTAACCCGTTGAGCACAAATTGCTTCACTGCGTTGGCGGTGCGCACTTGCACCTTAGGTTGATGTACCAGTCGGGTGACTTCACCTTGTTGATTGGTTAAAACCAAGTGCTTATCACCGTGGACGATGTGATGACTTATCCAGTCAAGATTGACTAAGTCCTTCAGCTCTTCAATTTTCCCGACGCGTTTTAAGTAATCCGGCGAGGTGCAAATCATGTCGCGGAAAAAGCCAATTTTGGTGGCATAGAGACGAGAGTCCTCAAGCGCTGAAGAGGCTCGCAGTGCAATGTCACAACGCGACTCAATCAGATTGCTGTAGCTATCACTTTCAATAATATCGAGTCGAATATCGGGATATTGGCGAATGAACTCGCTCAGTAGCTCGACCATCGCATTGCTGGGGGTGGAGATTCGAATGGTGCCACTCGGGGTTTGGTTCCCGGTGAGTGTCTCACTGTTGGCCTCTTTGGCAATATCGTTGATCGCTCGGCATTTTTCGTAGTAGCGCTGACCGGCATCGGTGAGAGATAGCGAACGGGTTGTGCGGTGAAGCAGGCGTGTGTTCAACGAACGTTCTAAGCGAGTGACAATCTGCGACACTCTTGCCTTACCAAGACCCAGCGCCTCGGCTGCTTGAGTAAAGGACTGTTTCTCTGCCACCATGGCAAACACTAACATATCGTCAAGGGAGATCATGACTTTCACTGTTTACTATTAATAAACAATAAGTTTAATAATTGGCTAATTATTTATCAAATTAATAATTATATAGTCAGTTCATCCCATGACAGGCTGAAGGAGTCTGTCGCTTTGGAACAGTTAGAGAAACGGAGAATATCATGATGTCAGATCGTAAATATTTGGTGACCGGCGCATCCGGCAAATTAGGTTCAGCAGTAGTAGAGCAACTTCTTAGCTCAGGCGCGTTAACAGCGCAGCAATTGATCGTCACCACCCGTGACAGAGCGAAGTTGAGCTCGCTGGTCGAGTTGGGTGTGGACGTGAGAGAAGCAAATTTTTCTGATCCGAGCTCGTTAGAACAGGCCTTTACTGGGGCGGATAGCCTACTGTTAGTCAGCATTGATTTGTCTGCGGGCGCTCGCACACAGCCGCATCTCAACGCAGTTAACGCTGCGAAAAAAGCGGGCGTTGACCATCTTATCTATACGTCTATGCCAGCGCCGAGCCAGTCACCGGTTATGTTTGCTCATGAACATGAGGCGACCGAAGCGGCGATCGTTCAAAGTGGTATCGACAATACCGTGATTCTTCGCAACAACTGGTATTTTGAAAATCTACCTGAGTACTTTGCCAGTACGTTACAAACGGGCCATTGGTTGACGTCTGCCGGTAATGGCAAAACAGCGCAACTCTCTCGTCGCGATCTCGCGATGGCGGCTGCGGCGACGTTGGTTAAAGCCCCTTCAGGACATCAAGTATTGACTCTGAATGGGCCCGAGTCACTGACTAATGATGAAATGGCGCATATCATGGATCGCATCTTGGGTACGTCAATCAATATGGTGCACTTGAGTGACGATGAGTTTCGTTCTCAACTGACCTCATTCCAACTGCCAGAGCCTGTTATTGAGCTGTGTGTTACGATGGACCAGCACAATCGAGGTCTCTTCTCGGATGGCAGCAGTGATGAGTTTGTTGCCCTGACTGGCTCCCAACCGCAGACGTTCGAACAGTGGTTAACAAATCATAGAACGGAACTGAGAAAGTTGGCTAATCTTGATGGCTAATCGATAGACTGAGAGGGGGGAGCTGCAAGCGCCCCCTGTTGATGTCTATTTGAGGTATTTGACGTGCGCTTCCATCTCTTCGCCGATTTCTTTACGCATGTTCATTAAGCGGATCGCCGAGTCACGCAGTTTAATATCATCGGCAGTCTCGGGAATCCACTCAGGGACAGGTGATGGCTTTCCATGCTCGTCTACCGCGACCATGATGACAATGCAGTGTGTGGTGAGGCGATTTTTCATCTCTTTAGGGTCGCTGGCTTGCACGTCAATGGCGATGTGCATCGATGAGGTGCCGGTGTAGATCACTTTGGCACTTACTTCGACCAAGTTGCCAACATGGATTGGCGCTACAAAACGAATTCCGCCCGCGTAGGCAGTAATGCAGTACTTACCGCTCCATGCGGCGGCATTGGCGTAGGCCGCTAAATCTATCCACTTCATGACTGCGCCGCCGTGGACCTTACCGCCAAAATTGACGTCACCCGGCTCGGCCAGAAAACGCAGTGTAATGTCCCTTTTCCCATGGCTCATAAACTCTTCCTTTTTATTCTCTTGAGCAAGCAGGGTATAGAGTTAGCACACTTTTTGGTCGAGGTGCAAACTTAACTAGCGCTGGACCTCTTCATAGTCACCTTCAATCGTGTTGCCGCTTTTATTGGCGGATGGTTCAGTGCGTGAAAATGCTGCTGAACGCTGAAGTCGTTTGCCAGCGAAAATCGCAGCGATGGTCAACGGAATAGCAAGGATAAGGCTCATTATCAAAGTAAACATGCCAACAAACAGGGCGAAGATAGCGGTCATTGCGCGTGCCATATAGGACTCCTCTTAATGTGAGAGGCTATCGTACTGAAGGCGGTATGAATGAAAGATGAATGAAAAAGGCCGCTGCATTGATGCAGCGGCAATTCGGGGGGGGGGGGGGATTATTATTGTTGTGGAGTTGAATTGAGATTAAGCGCGGCTTTGTGGGAACGTGGGATAGCGAACGCCCATCATTTGTTCCATACAGTGGACAACCTGGCAGCTATAGCCAAACTCATTGTCATACCAAATGTAGAGCACGCAGCGGTTGTCTTGCGTAATGGTAGCTGCGCCATCGACGACACCAGCAAAACGTGAACCGACCAAATCACTCGAGACGACTTCGGTGGAATCCGTATAGTCCATCTGGGCAGACAGGCTTGAGTTCAACGCGGCATCACGAAGATACGCGTTGAGTGAGGCTTTGTCGGTGCCTTGGGCCAAGTTGAGGTTCGCGACTGCCATCGAGACGTTCGGAGTCGGAACGCGAATGGCATTGCCCGTGAGCTTGCCCGCCAATTCAGGTAGGGCTTTAGCGACCGCTTTAGCCGCGCCGGTTGACGTTAGAACCATATTTAGCGACGCGCTGCGACCACGGCGTTCGCCTGAGTGGAAGTTATCAATCAGATTTTGGTCATTGGTAAAAGAATGCACGGTTTCGATATGGCCAGAGAGAATACCGTACTGGTCATTAACCGCTTTGAGCACCGGTGTAATCGCATTGGTCGTGCAACTGGCTGCGGACACTATGGTGTCATTCGCTTCGATTTCATCGTGATTCACACCAAAGACGATGTTTTTGATTTCACCTTTGCCTGGAGCGGTCAGCAGCACCTTGCTCGCACCCGGGCAGGCCAAATGTTGGCTCAAGCCTTCGGCGTCGCGCCACACGCCCGTATTGTCGACCACTAACGCATTTTGAATACCGTAGGCGCTGTAATCGACGTCTTGAGGTTGGTTGGCATAGATGAATTGAATGTAGTTGCCGTTCACAATCAACGCTTTGCGCTCTTCATCGACAATGATGCTGCCATTAAATTGGCCATGAACAGAGTCGCGTCGTAGTAGACTCGCGCGCTTGGCTAAATCACCCTGCTTTCCGCCGCGTACGACCACTGCGCGCAAACGTAATGGATAACCCGGGCCGGATTTTTCGACCAACAAGCGGCTTAGAAGTCGTCCAATTCGACCAAAACCATACAACACCACATCGCGAGGTGTCGGCACCGTGTTGCCATTCATCGCACCGACCAGCGCCGTGTGCAAAAAGTCACTGACGCCGTGGGCATCATCGCGACCTTGCCAAAATTGGTGGGCGAGTTGGCCGACATCAATACGACATGGTGACAGAGCCATGGTTGAGAGCGCCTGAATCAGAGGCAGGGTTTGTTCTGTGCTCAGCGGCTTTCCGGTGTAGTGACGAGCGAGCCGATGCGCTTTGATGATGTCGATGGTGGCGGCGTTGACCAGTGTTTTGCCAAACAGCAGCACTTCAACGCCTTTTTGTCGGTAAAGTTGGCTGAGTAAAGGGGAGATCGTTTCAGCATTCGTTTGGCTTTTCTGCCAGTCTAGAAGGTGATGTTCTGGACTCATGGTTTAGGGGACCTTTCACGTTTTAGGGCTGATGCTGTATTCAGTTGGGGTGCTCAATACAGCGATAGGGTTGTAACTATTTTGTAATTTTTATGCGGCAGGATTGTAATAGCTAATATCTTATTCTGCTAGTAAAAATAATGTCGGTGGTTATCACTAAATAACGTCGATATTGCAGAGGTTGATCACGTTAAGAATCAGTAGAAGTGCCTATTGACAAAAAATGAAGAGCGCAGTTAATTCGCGACAAAAAATACTTGTGACACGTCATTGGTGCAATCTTGCCTATAAGGTACATAAGGAATGCGTTTTGACTCATGGAATCTACAGATTTGGTAAACAAAACGAGATCGTAAAATGGTAAACCAAGGTCGAACGCGAGTGGGGGCGTGATGTCTTTGAGTGTCGATGAGTAAGAATGAAAAAAACGGAGCGCGGTGGGCTCCGTTTTTGGGGATAAATGGGTCGAGAAAAGTCTATGGTCTTGGGATCAGATCATCGAGCGGCAACCAGTTCACTTTCACACCCGCTTGTAAGAACATGTCTTGGCTGACTTTGATCTTGTCACCCCAGCGAGAGAGAAAATCCTCAGTTTGCTCTGGGCAGTGCACCGAGGAGATACCAGTCTGAATGATTTTCGCTGCACAGTTTGGGCACGGAAAGTGAGTCACCCAGATCTCGCAGCCATCTAAATCTCGCTTAGCAAACAAAATGGCATTTTCTTCGGCATGCAGCGTTTTTAGATACTTCATGTCTCTGTCATCCGTATTGGCACTGTCGGAAATGCCATGTGGATAGCCATTAAAGCCGACAGAGACGATGCGGTTCTGTTTTGTAATGACGGCGCCGACCTGAGTCGAAGGATCTTTACTCCAAGAGCCAACCAATTCTGCCATTTGGTAAAAACGTTGCGCCCACTTAGATATCATCAAAGCTTCCTCAAACAAATTAGATGGATAGGGTTGCTGACTAATATCCTTGTTTCGACGCCATTAGTCCAGCCCCACCTAGCCAATCCTACCGTTAACGGGTGAAATCGACCGCTTCACGCTCCTCGAGGTGAATATGCGTGGTCGCGGGTTGAGTCTCAGCGATCACTTTGCCGCCACGAATCGAATAACGCACTGGAACTTGACGTCTGACCGCGTCGAAGCCGTTTTCTGCTTCAAGCAGCAGCAGGTTACCCGGTTTACCCACTTCAATGCCGTAACGTTCTGTGATGTTGAGGGTACGCGCAGAGCGGTGGCTAATCAGCGCCAGTGACTGGTTGATTTGATCGTAACCCATCACTTGGCACACATGCAGCCCCATGTGCAGCACTTGCAACATGTTGGCGGTACCGAGTGGATACCAAGGGTCAAACACATCATCGTGGCCAAAACAGACATTAATGTTTGCGGCTAACATCTCTTTCACGCGTGTGATGCCACGGCGTTTGGGGTAGTCGTCAAATCGACCTTGAAGGTGAATGTTGACCAGCGGGTTAGCGACAAAATTGATGCCCGACATGCGTAGCAGTCGGAACAGTCGTGACGCGTAAGCGCCGTTGTATGAACCCATTGCCGTCGTGTGGCTTGCGGTGACCTTGTGCCCCATATCGAACTTGTGAGCCAATGCGGCTACGGTTTCGACGAAGCGTGATTGCTCATCATCAATTTCGTCACAGTGCACATCAATCAGACGGTCGTATTGTTGTGCTAGCTCGAAGACGTAATGCAGCGATTCGACACCATACTCGCGCGTAAACTCAAAGTGCGGGATAGCACCAATCACATCGGCGCCTAGTTTGACTGCTTCTTCAAGCAGTGCTTTACCATTAGGGTAGGAGAGGATGCCTTCTTGTGGAAAGGCGACGATTTGGATATCTACCCAAGATCGCATCTCTTCACGCACTTCAATCATTGCTTTTAGCGCAACCAGAGTCGGATCAGAGACATCCACGTGAGTACGCACATGCTGCACACCGTTTGCAATCTGCCACTTTAACGTCTGTTTGGCACGCTGCTTTACATCCTCAATAGAGAGCAGCTGCTTGCGTTCTGCCCAGCGCTCGATGCCCTCAAATAGCGTGCCCGAGATATTCCAGCTCGGTTCACCAGCCGTTTGAGTTGTGTCTAGGTGAATGTGTGGTTCGCAAAAGGGTGCGACGGCCATCGCCCCTTGTCCATCCAGCGTTTCCCCCTCAAAGTTGATAGTGGAGTTCGCATCGGTGATGGACGAAATGTGTCCATCTTCAATAAGAATCTGTTTAAGGCCGCTTTGCGCCTCAAGCGTGACGTTTTTGATCAGTAGCGATGGCATGCGATCTCCTTACGCAGTTTGCGTGGTCAGCGAAGATTTATTCAATAATGGGTTGAGTATGACATAGCATAACGCACCGCCCAATACTGCGTTGACCGGCACGACACCCGGAATGAATTTACCCGCTAGCACACCAACGGCTACGGCAATAATGCCGGCCCAGTTAACACGTTTGAAGGTTGCATTGGCAAAGTCTTTGTAGCGTTTTCGATTGATGAGGTAGTCAGCAATCAACACGCCGCCGATAGGAGGAATCGCCGTTGAGAGGAAGGTCAACCAACCGACAAAGTTGTTGTATAGCCACAGCGCAAAAATGGTGCCGACGACGCCATTGACGATCGACATTAAGGTACTTGAGCGGCCGGTAATGTTGGCAAAACCTAGGCCCGAAGCGTAAAGGGCGTTTTCGTTGGTGGTCCAGATGTTGAGACCTAAAACGATGATGGCAGGCAGTAACAGTCCTTGCGCGATCATCACGTCAGAAATATCCGCGCGGCCGGTCGCTGCAGCGCCAGCAGCACCGAAGATGAACATCAGTGAGTTTCCGATAAAGAACGCAATCATGGTGACAAGAACAGCGCCAGCGGGTTTTTTACCAAAGCGAACGAAATCAGCCGTCAACGTCCCCGCGCTGATGAAAGAACCGACCACCATTGCCAATGCGATAGAGAAATCCATCGGCTCTTTGGGTGAAACCTGCATTAAGGCATCCACGCCGCCCACGCTGTCCACCGCCAGTGAAACCGAGTAGCTACCAAGAATAGCAATCGCAGGGACGGCGATGGCAGAGAGCACCATCAGCGCTTTGATGCCAAAGTAAACCGTTGCCGTCATCAATAAGCCCGATGCGAGGATCAGCAAGTTGACGTCTAACCCCGTCGCTTTTTGGACTGGAATAGCAAACATCGCCACACCCACGCCAAACCAACCGACTTGCGTACCGCCCAATAGCGCAGAAGGTAGCCAAGAGCCTTGTGTACCAAATGAATAGCGAGCAAGGAGGTGAGTAGATAGGCCGGTGGAGGCACCAATATAGCCAAGAATCGAGGTGTAGACACCGAGGATCAAATTACCGGCTAACACGGCAAGAAAGAAATCGTTGAACGTTAAGCCCGTACCCAAAGCGCCACCTGTCCACATACTGGCGGAGAAAAAGGTTAAACCAAGCATAACCATAGTGAGAGACGCAACCCCTTTGCGTGCGTTGCTCGGGACCGGTCCTAAGCTGTAATTGTTGTCATCAGCCATTGTATTACCTCCGCAGAATGAGACTGTCTTTACCAGAATGTATTCGATTGCGGCGCGTATTATGGGGGTGTATTTTGCGCTGTCAATGCAAGTGGCGGCTTGTAAAACGGTTGCTTGGATGTTTTTGATTGATTTGATCAAGGAAAACAGTGCGTTGTGTATTTATTATTTTATGTTTTCTATTGGAATATTGATTATTCCAGGATTTGTGTTGCTAATAATTGGGTGAGTGCCATCAGTATTTTGTATGGATGAGCAAAAATAAAAAAAAGAGCCAGAAACCGTGAGGATTCTGGCTGATATTGGGTGTGAACAAATTGGGTTCACTAACAACGTCAGTTGGCTAGGTGACCCTAACGCTAGGGTCACTGTATAGATAGCAGGTTATGTGCCAACTTTAATATGCCCGCTGTATCAGGCTTTACGTTGAGATTGAGACTAAGAAAGAGTGGCTGGTTGCATATTGGCATTGCATATTGCAAATACACCAGCATATTGCGAACAGAGGATCAGATTGCGCACCTTGTGGGTGCGCGATCTAAGGTCATCTTATGTGCCGCTAGGGCTTAGAGCATGACGAGACTCGCTGTGCCGAGAAAGGCGAAAAAACCCACCACGTCAGTCACAGTTGTCAGGATGACAGAGCCTGCCAGTGCAGGGTCAAGTTTGAGCTTGTCGAGAACAATTGGGATCAGCACACCAAATAGAGCGGCGGTAATAATGTTGACGACGATCGCCAGCGCGATGGTGGCACCTAATATGACAGACTGAAACCACAGTCCGGCGAGTCCACCAATGATGACTGCCCACAGCAATCCGTTGATAGAGCCAATGCCCACTTCATTTTTCATTAGCGCCCAGCGGTTCCCCGCTGTGATCTGGTTGAGCGCCATCGCACGGACCATCAGCGTTAACGTCTGGCTACCTGCGATGCCACCCATCGAGGCGACGATGGGCATCAAGACCGCCAGTGCAACCACTTGAGCAATCACATCTTCAAACAAGCCGATAGTGACTGAGGCAAGGATTGCCGTCATGAGATTGATGCCAAGCCAAACCCCACGCTTTTTCGAGCTGCGAATGATGGGAGCAAACAGGTCGTCCCCTTCATCCATACCGGTACCCGCCATTAGGCGCGCTTCGTATATTTCTCGTTGAGTACTGAGGGCAAAATGCCAATCCACTTCACCAATCAAGGTGTCATCGTCATCGGTCACTGGCATGGTTGAGAGTGAAGAGTGCTCCAATGCCTCGATACTTTCAGAAAGTTCTAGCTTGGCGTTTAAGGTGACAGGGTGCTCTAGCGCCAATGATTTAAGCCTGTCGCCCGGCTCGGCGCGCAGCAAATCGATATAGCGCACTATACCTCGAAACTGTTTCTTCTTGTTGATCAGATAGATGTGCTCAGGGGCGTCATAGCTGTAGCGCTCCATCAAACCTTTCGCTTTCTCAACGGAAATGGTGAAGGGGAGCGTGACCACTTTTCGTTCGGCCCAACGACCAATCTGATCATCTTCATAGGCATTCGCTTGATCGTAAAGCTCAAGTTCATCTTTTTCGATCAGGCGTAGCGCTTCATTGATGATCTCCTCAGGGAGTGAGTCAGACCATTCAATCAGAGATAAGTTATCCAGTTTGGCGAGGGTTAATTTGAGTTCAACCTCAGACAGCTCTTTGATGATGGAGTGGCGAACTTCCGCACGCGCTTCGGTAAGTACTTCAATATGCAGCTCAAGGGGCAGGCTGCGCCAAAGTCGCACACGGTCATCAATGGGAAAGGCCTCGAGAATCAGCGCCAAAGCGCCGGGCTCAAGTCCGTGTTCGATAGATTCGTTAAGAGTGGTGACCTGCTCACAGTCTTCACTGCGAAGCAGTTCGGCGATCAAAATAGAGAGATCTTGAAATTGGCTCACAGAGCACTCCAGCCGTTATTGTCCGTTTAAACGCTGTGTTCAAAGTACTCGAAAACGGCAGAAAAACAATACTCTATCTTGAAAAACCTAGCACACAAACCCAACAAAACGGGACATGTTGGGTTGAATGATTGCTTTTGCACCAATAACGTCGGTCAATCTCTCTCTTGTACTGGTTTTAGGTGGCTTGCGGCGGCAGTTTACGCCATTTATGCCAAGGGAGTGTGAGCACGGCAAAAATGGTCACGGCGTAAAACATCGACCAGCCTAAACAGAGAAACACAAGGCTACAGAGCAGTAGCGCGACGCTCGCTAAGACTTTATCTACGCCGCGCAGCAGTTTGTAGGCCGCCAGCATCGCCAGTAGATAAACCAAAACAAAGATCCCGTTGGCGAGCTTAAGGAAAAACTCCAAGTTAAGGCCGGAAATTTCACCCACGACGCAAGAAAGCAGCAGCACAGCGCCAACGGCAATCGTTGCGTTTGCCGGCACGCCACGCACTGACAATCTTGCAAGCGCACTGTGTGGCGTGTAATCGCGCGCTTGCGACCAAACCATACGCGAGAGACTTTGAGTGTAGAGATTGACGCTTGCAAAACAGGCCGCAAAGCCGATGATGCTGATGAGCCACTTGACGCTCGGACCAAACAACTGAGCTGCCATCCACGGAATAGAGGTGCTTTCAAATTGCGCAGAGCCATACGCGCCCAATTTTAAAATCACGACCGAGCAAGCCCAATAGGTAAGGCCGGCGACTAAACAGCCAATCACAATTGCGATGGGAAAATCGCGCTCTGGGTTTTTAAACTCTTCCCCCATGTGGGCGAACGCTTCGATACCGACAAAGCACCAAAACATCACGCCGAGCGCCGCGCCAATCGGCAGCCAATCTTGTTGGCTCAAGGTGGGGAGCGTGATGTCATCGGTCTTTAGATCACTTTGCCACCAAAACGCGACGACGAGTGCAAAGATCGCGAGCGCAATCACCGTTTGTAGACGGCCCGAAGATTTCGCCCCAGATAAGTTAACCAGCACGAGTAATAACACGGTGATCACTTGCGCAAGCAAAGGGTCTTGAAGGCTAGTAGGAAGAATCTGTTCAAGAAAGCCCGCAGCCAACGCAATGGCGGCAGGTACCCCGACAGGAATGACACTCAAAAACAGCCACGCGACACTTTTTTCAAGGCGGGGGCCAAACGCCATTCGCACAAAATAGGCGGTTCCGCCAGCGTTGGGGTAGCGTTTACCTAACTGGGCGAACGTGAGCGCAATGGGGCAGATGGCGATAAACAGCAGCAACCAAGCCCATAGCGACGCTTCAGCGGCAATGCTGGCAGCGATGGCGGGCACCATAAATAGCCCAGTGCCGAGTAATGTGGTCGAGAGTTGGCCGATGCCTGATAATAACGAGATTTCTTGTTTGAGTTGGTTCATGTCGCATCCTAGCGCGGGGTGATTGGCCAAGCTTAACCAATTGTGTCTATCTCGGCATCCATCAATGTGTCTCGCTTATCCGTCACTTTGACGTTTTTTCACGTATCGCCCGCCATTTTGTCACCTTTTCTTCCTGTTCGTTTTGTGTCAAATTGACCAAAGGGCAAGTATGAGAAAAAGAAATGGATAAATTCGATAATAAAATCATTACATTACTTAGAGGCAACGCTCGATTGTCTGTCAGTGAACTCGCCCGTCAGGTCAACTTGTCCCGCTCTGCTGTGACGGCGCGTATTCAGCGTTTAGAAGCGGAGCGAGTGATCCTCGGTTATCACGCAGAAATTGCTCAGCCAGACACCAGTAGCGCCAAAATCCAAGCCTATCTCGCACTCAAATTTGATACGACGAAAACCAGGCACTATTGCGATCATTATGCCCCGCGTATTTATCAGATTGAAGGGGTGAAGTGGTGCCATGCCATCAGTGGTGAAACGGACATGATGCTGTTTGTCGAAGTGGAGAGTATGGCGCAGCTATACCGGATTCGAGATGAGCTGTACACCATCCCAGAGCTGCGTCATTTGGTGACGCATACTGTTTTAACTGAGTTCTTCAACACGCTTCATGATGCTCAATAACATCAACTTAAACTTGCTACGGGCGTTATCGGTGTTACTGGACGAGTGCCATGTCAGCCGCGCAGCAGAGCGTTTGCACATTACTCAATCTGCGGTGAGCCGTCAGTTAGCTCAGCTACGTACGCTATTTGATGATCCACTGCTGGTGAGAGACGGTAACCAATTGGTTCCAACCCCTCGTGCGCTGGTTATTAAGAAGCGCTTGGATCGGATGTTCTCTGAGGTGGATAATCTGTTGGCCGATGCGCCGTTTCAACCGCACAATTGGCGACAAGAGTTTGTGTTTTCCTCGAGTGATTATGTCGCGCAGTACATCGTACCTAGCGTAGTCTCGGTGCTGACCGATCAAGCCCCTAATTTGAATCTGACGTACAAGCTGTGGGACCCAGATTATTTGGACCAGCTTCATACGAATGGTATTGATCTGGCGTCAACCATGCTCCCTCGTCAGCCAGAGTACGTCAGTTCCGTGCTGATCGGTGAAGACAAATCCGTTTTGTTGATGCGCCAAGGGCACCCGCTTGCCGATAAAGGTGCGGTATCGATGGAAGATATGCTGGCTTACCCACATTTGAAAGTCACAGGGGGCGGCGACAAGGACACCAGCACCGATGTGGTACTGAACGCGCTTGGTCACACACGACGCGTTGCCTTGAAAGTGCCATTCTTTACCGCCGCAGTCAATGCTCTGCAAAGCAGCCACTACCTGATGGTGGTACCAGAACACATAGCGATTAACTTGTCGCGGGATGCGTCACTTCTTTATCGTCCTTTGCCTTTTGATACGGCCAGTCATCTCTATTGGTTGATTTGGCATCCCAAGTACGATCTTGATCCCGCCCATCAATGGATGAGAGAGGTTGTGCTGAGCGCCATGCGCACATCCCCTTACTCGATAGGTATGATATGAAATCATGATGCTTATGAAAAAGTTTGATTTCAAATCATAGCTAATCAGCATTATCGTTACGCCATTCACATGGATTAGGACACGTTTTCATGACCTTAACGATTTGGTTTTCACTTTTCACGATTTGTCTACTCGGTGCTATGTCTCCGGGGCCTAGTTTGGCCATGGTGGCAAAGCACAGTTTGGCGGGCGGGCGCATCAATGGATTTGCCGCCGCATGGGCGCACGCTTTTGGTATTGGCGTCTATGCGTTTATTACCTTAATTGGCTTAGCTGTGGTGTTGCAGCAATCACCCTTGCTATTCAAGGGGATTAGCTACGCCGGTGCCGCGTACCTTATCTACCTTGGCTACAATGCGCTGCGTTCTAAAGGTGGCGTAGCGGCAAGGCTGGAGTCGGGCGAGCCAACACCAGTGGCTCAATCGGCGCGAGAAGGGCTGCTGATTTCTCTGCTCAGCCCGAAAATTGCGCTGTTCTTCATCGCGCTGTTTAGCCAATTTGTCGCAGTCGGTGACACCTTTGCCGCGAAGTCGATCATCGTGCTCACACCGTTTGTGGTGGATGGGCTCTGGTATACCTTAATTACGTTTTTGCTCTCAAGTCCGAAGCTTATCGATAAAATTCGCTCTAAAGCCGTATTGATTGATAGACTATCAGGGTGTGTATTGATACTGCTCGCAGCGCGAGTTTTGCTGACCGTATAATCGCTAATCGCCGGTATCAGCATGTGCTGAAGCAATGAACAGACAACAGAGCGCGAGTGAGTTTTTCACTGGCGCTTTTTACACACTGACGTTTTCGCAGTTTTTAAATGAGTAGAGAGACAATCATGCAAGCAGAAGTTAAGTGGATCGATGAGTTCAAGTTTTTAGGTCATTCCCAATCGGGCCACTCTGTCGTGATGGATGGCAATGGGGGTGCGAGCGCGCCTAGCCCAATGGAGATGGTGTTGATGGCAGCGGGGGGATGTAGCTCGGTAGACGTGGTCGATGGTCTCAAACAAGCCAACCAAGCGGTGAGCACTTGCGTCGCCAAGCTGACCACTGAGCGCCGTGACAGCGCTCCACGTATTTTTACCAAAGTGAATATCCATTTTGAGGTGTCTGGAGAGGCGCTTGATCCCCAAATCGTGGCGCAAGTGGCGGCCGCTTCACTGACAAAATATTGCTCAGTCTGCTTGATGCTCGGAGAGGGCGTTGAAATGACCCACAGTTGGGAAATCGTCTAAATCGTGTCCGTCGATCGATACACAATGGCCGGTATTGCGGCCATTCTTCTTTGGAGCAGCGTGACGGGATTAGCCCGCTTAGTCGCGGAGTCCTTTGGCCCAGTGGCAGGGGCTGCAGCGATGTACAGCGTGGCGTCGTTGTTTTTGCTGCTGGTGATGGGGCGGCCGAAGTGGCGCCAGTACTCTTGGCGGTATGTGCTCATTGGTGGCGGGCTGTTTGTCGCCTATGAGATTTGTCTCGCCTTAGCGCTGGGCATGGCCAACTCGCGCATGCAAGCGATTGAAATGTTGGTGATAAACTATCTTTGGCCAGCACTCACTGTACTGATGGCTCTGCTGTTAAGCCCGAAACGGGCCAGTTGGCTGGTGTACCCAAGTATTGCACTCGCGTTTGTTGGCGTTGCGTGGAGTATCACCGGCGATGCGGGTCTTTCTGTCAGCCAAATTGCAGCCAATGTCGCCATGAACCCAGCGACGTATTCGATGGCCTTCATCGGAGCCTTTTTATGGGCGCTTTATTGCAATCTAACCAAAACCCTGGCGCGAGGGCAAAACGCCATTACGTTGTTTTTTCTTCTCACGGCCATCACTTTATGGATTAAAGCGGCACTGTTCACAGAGTACAGCGCTCTGCCTTTGAGTGAGGTGTTGACGATGGAATCTGGCGCGATTCTGTTGCTTGCCGGCGTAACGATGGGGGCAGGGTATGCGCTGTGGAACTACGCGATTATCGGTGGCAACATGGTGTTTCTGGCGACCTTGTCGTACTTTACTCCCATCATCGCGACCGTTATCTCGTCATGGTTGCTGGGTGTGGCGATCACTCACAGTTTTCTTCAAGGCGTGGCGATGGTCACCATTGGCTCGTTGATTTGCTGGTGGGTGACTCGAGAAAAGCGCAAAACGCCGACACTGGAAGAGGTCAACTCTTAGCGGCTCACCAGTGGATGTCGATTGGGGTTCCCGTTTCCACTAGGCTGAGTAATTCATCCATTTCAGGGTTGCTGAGAGCAATGCATCCATTCGTCCAATCGAAACTCTGCACATAGTTGGCGGGCCTTTGCTCTCCATTTCTCAAACCGTGAATTTTAATGTCTCCGCCCGGCGACACATTCAACGCACTGGCGTATTCGAGATCCGCTTGGTTTGGGTAACTGATGTGGATGGAACGGTAGAACTCAGAATCTTCCATAATGAAATCCAAGTAGTAGCGTCCTTCGGGCGTTTTTTGATCACCCTCTTGTGTTTTGTGTCCTTTGGGCGCTTTACCCAGGGCGATGCGAAACTCTCTAACCACTTCGTTGTTAGACAGTAGGTACATACGTCGTTTTGATTTATCGACTTGGATCAAATCCACTCGGGGTTGACTAAAGGCATCAGAGTCGGCGGCGAGGCTCTCAGGGCTTCCCCATACACTCGTAATAAAACAAAGCGCTGCAATCGTCAGCGCACGCTGTGGTAACCCCTTCAAAACCCTTCTCTCCAAGCTGCATCATTCTCAACCAAAGTAGTATAACGACAACCGATGCCCAGTGCGATGCGCTTGTCTCTTTTGGGCTGCTCATTGCGCCTAAGTTCAGTCTTGAATGATAAATGATTGATATTAAAACAATGGTTCATAAAAATGAGGTAAATTGTTTCAATGTCTAATTTTTGGCGTGTTTTTGGCAAAAAATGATGGCCAACATCACACAAAATTTCCCTTTAGAGGTTAGGTAGCGGGTGAAGATCTCAATTCGTTTTTGATTATATTTGAACGATATTGATCATATATGAATTAAAGATACACTTACTGCCAACACAAAGGAGAGAATGATGTTTACCAATTACAACAGCAATCCGCTCGATGCGAAGCACTACGATACGGATCGCTTACGCGCAGAATTCTTAAATGAACAGTTGTTTGCTGAAGACTCGATTACCTTGCTTTACAGCCATATCGATCGTGTGGTCGCACTGGGTGTGTGCCCTACGACTCAACCACTTTCTTTGGATGAGTACATCGATAATGGCGTATTCGGCACCGACTATTTCTTGCAGCGCCGCGAACTGGGCATGGTCAACTTGGGAGAAGGGGCGATTGAAGTCCACACCTCGGAAGAGATCTACCGACTTGAGCCGCTCGATGCCCTTTACCTAGGCAAAGGGGTACGCAATATCCGTTTCCACTCTAAAGAGAGTGCGCACAAACCGTATCTTTACTGCTTAAGTGCGCCTGCGCATCATGGCTACCCATCGCGTTTGATCACCCGTGAACAAGCGAAAGTGGTCGAGCTTGGCTCAAACGACACCTCTAACCTGCGAGTGATCAATCAATACTTGCACCCAGATGTGCTGCCGACCTGCCAACTGTGCATGGGCGTGACGCATCTTGCACCAGGCAGTGTATGGAACACTATGCCTGCGCACACTCACGAACGCCGTATGGAGGCTTACCTCTATTTCAACGTTCAACCGAATCAAGTGGTTTTCCATTTCATGGGAGAGCCGCAAGAAACACGACACATCGTCGTACGTGACAAACAGTTAGTGCTATCTCCGAGTTGGTCAATTCACTCAGGTTGTGGGACCAGCAACTACAGTTTTGTCTGGGGCATGTTGGGCGAAAACCAGACCTTTGATGACATGGATTTCGTGGACATGACCGCCATCCGATAACAACCAATAACGACATTACCCTACACATTGACAAGGACTACTGTGATGAAAAAAGTACTGAAAATGACGGCTCTATCTGCTTTGGTCAGCGTTGGCCTAGGCACCGTTTCTATGGCTCAAGCGGCAACTGAAATCAAAGCGGCGTTTAACCAGTCAGACAATCATCCGCAATACATCGCATTGCAAGAGTTTGGCAAAAAACTCAACGAGCAAACGGACGGCCGTTACAAACTGTCTATTTACCCAAATGAACTGCTTGGCGACCAACGTGCGGCACTTGAGTTGGTGCAAAATGGCGCGATTCAAATGGCGGTTGTCGCCAACCCACTGATTGAAAACTACGACGCGACCTACCGTGTGATTGGTATGCCGTATGTCTACTCTGGTCCAGCGCACCAAGAGGCGGTATTTACCTCGGGCGAGTTGGACGAGCTGTTCGCGTCCACCAAACGCTTTGGTTTTGAAGTCTTGACGGCGTACACCGCAGGCGCTCGCAGCATGTACACCAAGAATGCGCCGGTTGAAAACGTCTCGGACATGAAAGGCAACAAGATTCGTGTAATGCAGTCTGAAACCATGATTAAGATGCTATCGTGCATGGGCGGTACGGGCGTACCTATGAGTCAAGGTGAAGTGTACACCGCGATTCAACAAGGCGTATTGGATGGCGCTGAAAACAACGAGATCACTTATGCGGATCTTAAGCAGTACGAAGTGGCACCTTACTTCTCATCAACCCGTCATTTGATGGTGCCCGATCTGGTAGTGGTGAGCAGCTACTTTGTGGATACGATGTCGAAAGAAGACCAAGCGACACTGCGCCGCCTAGCGAAAGAGAGTACGCCAGCGCAGTTTAAGCTTTGGAATGATCGTATCAGCACGGCAATGGAGACCGCGAAATCGCACGGTGCGACCTTCAATGAAGTCGACATCACGCCATTCCAAGAGAGCTGTCAACCGCTTCAGCAGGCGCTCACTGAGTCTCCAGCTCAGAAGAAGCTGTTCGAAAAAATCGCCGCTTTAAAATAAGTTCAAGAGTAAGGGGCCAGCGCGGTGCTGGCTCCTTGTCGGATCTTCATTATGCAAAAAACCGTATTTCAAACCTTGTTGTCAGCCATGACAACCTTAAAACAGTGGGTGGACAAAGTGCTGTCCCTGTTTTTGATTCTGATTGTGGGCACCATGACCGCCTTGGTCACCTATCAGGTTGCCTCACGCTATCTATTCAATAGCCCAAGTGCGGTGAGTGAAGTGCTGTCGCGCTATCTCTTCATTTGGCTGATTTTATTTGGCAGTGCGTACGTCTTTGGCCTACGTGAGCATATGGCCATCACCTTTATCCGTGACAAGTTCAATGACAAAGTGCGCGTGTTGGTGGAGATGTCCATCGAGTTGGTAACGGTCAGTTTTGCCTACGCGATCATGATCATCGGTGGTTACAACAGTGCAGTACGCCAAATGTGGCAGTTAGATTCGGCACTGCAAATCCCGATGGGTGTCATCTACGCGGCCATCCCGATTTCTGGAGGATTGATTCTGTTTTATTTCCTCTATAACGAATTGAATCTAATCCATCAATTCAAAGCTCTCAAACACAGCAAAGCTTCAAGCGAGGTGTAATATGGATATGGCTCTTACCGCCTCACTGGTGATGTTTGTTGGGGCGATCGTCTTGCTGATTATCGGTGCGCCGATCGCCATCAGTGTCGGCGCGGCCTCTTTTGCCGCGATGACGGTCATTCTTCCGTTTCAAGGGGCAATGACGACCTCAGCGCAGCGTATGTTCGTCGGGCTTGATTCCTTCGCGCTGCTCGCGATTCCGTTTTTCATTTTGGCCGGTAACATCATGAACAATGGTGGCATAGCAATACGGCTGATTAACTTTTCTAAAATCATCAGCGGCTTCTTCCCTGGTTCACTGGCGCAGACCAATGTGGTCTCCAACATGCTGTTTGGTTCAATCAGTGGGTCTGGCGTGGCATCCGCGGCGGCGGTTGGTGGCATTATGTCGCCGATTCAGAAGAAAGAGGGCTACGACCCAGCCTTTAGTACCGCGGTAAATATTGCTTCCGCGCCGACGGGAATGTTGATTCCACCGAGCAACACCTTGATTGTCTACGCGACGGTTGCCGGTAGCGTATCGGTCTCGGCGCTGTTTGTCGGTGGCTACGTACCTGGTATTTTGTGGGGCTTGAGCGTGATGATCATCGCCGGCTTTATGGCAAAACGCCGTGGCTATATCGCCAAACATACCATGACGTTGAAAGAGTGTTTCTCTGTCACGATTCAAGCGGTGCCAAGCTTAACCTTGGTTCTGGTGGTGATTGGCGGCATTCTTGGCGGCGTATTTACCGCAACCGAAGCGTCGGCGATTGCCGTGGTCTATTCACTCTTTTTGACGTCGTGCTATCGTTCGTTGAAATTCAGTGAGTTGCCGCAGATTTTCCTCAGTACGGCGAAAATGTCAGCGATTGTGATTTTCATGTTGGCGACCTCGTCGATTATGTCTTGGGTCATGGCGTTTACCCAGATCCCGGGTATGATTGCAGACTCGCTGCTCTCATTGACTGACAACCCATTTATGATCTTGCTGATCATCAACTTGGTGTTGCTGTTTGTCGGTACCTTTATGGACCCGACGCCCGCGGTGCTTATCTTCACACCGATTTTCCTACCTATCTGTACTTCTCTGGGTATGGATCCGGTACAATTTGGTATCTTGTTGGTGTTTAACTTATCGCTTGGCACCATTACGCCGCCGGTAGGGCCGATTCTGTTTACCGGTTGTAAGGTCAGTGGCATCAGCATTGATAGCGTGATTCGCACCTTGTTGCCATTCTTTGTGATGATCTTTGGTGTGTTGATGCTCGTCACCTATATTCCTGCGATTTCCTTGACGATTCCTCAGTGGATGGGATTGATCCGTTAATCAAGGCGTTAACCTACTTTAAAGGACCTAGATTGGCTGTCATACTGAGACTTCTCTATGACAGCCTCTATTGATCATGAGCAACGTTAAAAAAACTGAATATCGCGCGCCCGCACTTGAGAAAGGGCTCGACATTTTGGAGCTTCTTGCCGCGTCTCCGGTGGCGCTGAGTAAAAAGCAAATTGCGGAAAAACTCGATCGCAGTGTCAGTGAAATCTTTCGCATGTTGTCGGTGCTAGTGGAGCGGCAGTATATTGAGCTCGACGCTGAACAATCGGCGTATTCGCTCAGCCTAAGAATGTTTGTGCTGTCCAACCAACATCCTCCCATTGCGCAGATGCTCAAACGTGCGGTGCCTATGATGGAAGATCTGTGTTTGAAGGTGAACCAATCTTGCCACTTAAGCCAATACAAGCATGGTGAGCTCGTGGTGATCAGTGTGCAGGAAAGCCCTTATAAAATGGGCTTTGGCTTACGCTTAGGGGCAACGTTAGATATCTGCTCATCGGGCTCTGGCATCGTGCTGCTCAGTTTTACCGAGCAAGCTCAGCGCGACAAAATCCTTGCGCAAACCGATGCGACGTCCGCTGAAATTGAACACGCGTTAGCGAACATCGAGAAAACGCAGCGAGACGGCTACTTCGTTGGCGCCAGTCCGCAAATTTCTGGCGTTACCAACATCAGCTATCCAATTTTTGGTGCTTTAGGCGAACTGATGGCAGTAATGACAGTACCTTACATGACCTTAAATTCGCGCACTGTTCATCATCACATCGAAGACATCGAGCAAACCCGTCAAGAACTGGCGCAGGTGGCCGCTCAATTGAGTATGCGTCTCAATAACTAAATAGCCTTGACGCAACTGGTACAACTTGTGGGTTATTTGCCGGTTATTCCCTATCACTTAGGTTGAGGGTGGTCCCATTCTGAACTAACTTCAAATGAGTAGCTGTCTACTCATTTGAAGTTAGGAGGGAGTATGCTCTCAGCCATGTCAAAAAGTATCCGTTTAAAACTATCTTCCGCACTGGGTTTGCTGGTGGTCTCCTTGGTGGTGGTGTTTGTCACCTTTAGTACCATTTCCTCCGCACTCAATAATGGCCTGGGTTTGTTTGGCCAAACTTATATGCCTGCGCTGTCCGATATCCTCAATGCTGACCGAGATTTATACCAAGCCAGAGTGGCGCAAATGAATTACATCACGGCCAATGGCACTGAGGATGACCTTGCTGATTTTGAAGAAAACGCACAGCAAGCACTGGATAGAATGAACAACTATCTCGGTTATATGCAAGAGGAACAGGCAATATTGGCGAAGCTTAAAGGCTATCAGCAAGCCTTTGATCTGTGGAAAAGCTCCTCTCTTGAAGTTATTGCGCTGCGTGACAAAGGTGAGATACAACGGGCTTCCGAATTGCTCAGTGGTGATAACAGCGCGCACTTTTCCACGTTAAGAGATTTCTATGACGTCGCCGGTGAAGCGCTCGATGCGCAAGCAAAGCAAACCGTCGATGTGCTCAATGCACGCATGGATGTGAATCACCGCAATCTTCTTCTTTTCGTCATTTTCGTCGGTGTGCTCTCGTCTGTACTGACATTCTTTGTTCCAAAACTATTGGTCGACGGTATGCGCCAATTGACCTCACGCGTGGGTGAAATCTCACAAGGTGATGGGGATTTAACACAACGTATCGACTCTAAACGCAAAGACGAACTCGGGCTTCTGGCCGGTACCTTTGATAACTTTGTCAGCAAACTGCAGGGCATCATTATCGGTATTTACGATAACACCAATAATCTTAATCATACGGCTGATGAACTTAACCAGAGCTACTCACAGGCGCAGGTGGTGAACGAAGAGATCAGTCGTGGTATCGATATGATCGCCACCGCCGTCAATCAGTTCAGTGTCTCGGTAAAAGAGGTCGCGGAGTATTCCGACAAAGCGGCAAGAATGTCGGAATCGACCGCGAAAGTGACGCAAAATGGCCAAGCCTTGATTGAGGGATCGGTACGTGGCACGCATGAGTTGTCTGATGCGATTACCGATGCCAATAATGTTATCGAAAATCTGTCAACCGAATCGCAAAACATCGTCTCCGTACTGGATGTGATTCGTAACATCGCAGAGCAGACTAATCTGCTGGCGCTTAATGCGGCCATCGAAGCAGCGCGAGCGGGTGAGCAAGGACGCGGCTTTGCCGTGGTAGCGGATGAAGTTCGCTCATTGGCAAGCAAAACCCAACAATCCACTGAGGAGATTCAGAAGATGATCGACTCCTTGCAGGTGGGCGTGCAAAACGCCGTGTCATCGATTCGCGTGGGGAATGATAAAGTACGCAGTTCAGTCGAAGCGGCGGAGAAAATTCAAACGCTCTTTACCGAGATTCATCAAGCCACCATTGATGTGAGTGATATGGCGACCCAAATTGCCGCCGCAACGGAGGAGCAAAGCACCACCTCTGAAGAGATCAACACTAACCTTGTCAGCCTCAATGATCAGAATCAGAGCAGCAAAGCCCTGTCAGAGCGTATCCATCAAGTCGCGCAAAATGTCATGGAGCTATCGAGCGGGCTGAGCCGTGACGTCAATCAGTTTGTGGTGAGATAACCCTTAAGCAAGGAGAGTGATGATGGCGCGTTTAGTCGCAGTGTGGTGGCTCCTGTTGATGCCTTGGGTAAAGACATGGGCCAATCCTGTTGAGCTTTATACGGAAATTTCTAAACCTTATCAAAGCTTTGATAATGGAGAATTGCATGGCACTGTGGTGGACACGGTCAAGTGCATCTTAGAAAATATGGACATGGATTACCGTATCCAACTCTCACCGTGGAAGCGCGCTAGTCAGTCGTTGAAAACCGGCGGCGTGGATGGCTTTTTCTCTTCAACCTATAACTCAGAGCTCTCTGGTAATGCGACCTTGACGCACCCTCTAGTACTGGAAAAGTGGTATTGGGTGTACAGCGGTGACACCGTCAATTTTGACAAACTCGGCGTAGTGCATGGCAGTGCTCAAGATGCTTGGCTATCAGGCCAAACCATGTACACCCCCATCATCCGCGCCAAGGATTCCGCACAATTGATCAACTTGCTACTGAAAAATCGCATCGAGGTGATCGCTATCGACCTGAATGCGTTCAACAGTGAAATTGCCTCCGGCTCTTACCCGATGGACCGAGTGTCGCAGCTTAACTCACAGTTTTTGACATTCTCTGCACTGGGCATTTACTTTAACAATGAGTTCGTCAACGAAAATGAAGGCTTCATGGCAAGGTTCAACAGCTATATTCCTGTCTGTTCGAGTGTTTCCTATTCGCTGAGTGATAAGGAGGAGCAAGTGCTTAAGCAGTTCGCCATACAAGATATTGTGCCTTTGGCGAAAAGTGCGTTGGTCAGTGATGGCGTCGCGGTAGCGAATAAAGATCCTCAGCACAGACAAATGAAAAACAATTTTGATGCCTTGATGGGCAATGCGCTCTCGCAATACCTGATTCAATTTCAGGAACAAAGCCAAGAGAGCTTCTCCGAAATCATGGTTTTTGATGCTCAAGGCTATAACGTAGGGCAAAGTGTGGTGACATCAGACTTGTGGCAAGGCGATGAGCTCAAATACTTGAGGCTCTTGAACGGCATTGACATGTTTATTGACGACATTCAGTACGATCCTTCGACCAATTTGTTTCAAACCCAAATCAGTGTTCCTATCCGCGACAGCCAAACAGGGCGATTTATCGGCGGTATGACGGTGGGCGTGAATCTGGAGCGATTCTTTAAAAACATCAAGCAAAATGATTAAGCTCCAAGCTCAATCACACACATTGAATTAAAGCCCCGTGGCGTTTTGGACCGCTCGGACGACCTGCGCCGCCTCTTTTCGCTTGTGTACATGCAGCTTTTTATACAGTTTGTAGATGTGGCTTTTGACCGTACTTTCAGCGAGATAGAGTTGGTTGGCGATCTGCTGGTTAGATTTGCCATGATAGATTAAATCTAGAATCTGCTTCTCTCGGCAGGTCAAGTTGGCGTAGTAGTCGTGTTGGACGGTGTCCGGATCTCGATAGTGGAGCACGGTGCGTTCTAGGCATTTTCTGGGCAGCCACAATCCACCGGACAAAATGTATTTTACACTCTGTGTTAAGTGGTCGACCGAAGCGGATTGAAGGAGTAGGCCGCGCAAAAACTTCCAACGCACAAAGGTAAAATTTTGTGCCTCTTCCGGTACATTGTGAACGAGCAAACCAAATCCGAGCAGCTCGAAGTCGGGCAGGGCATCTTCGCGTAACATATCGTCTAAGTAGGCGTAATCCACCACGACCAGATCCACTTTGCGCTTAACAGAAAGCTCGACCAATTGCTCTGGCGCGCAACTCTCAACGCTGACATTCTTGATAGTTGAGAGCTGCTGTTGAATCAAGCTACTTTGCAAATTTTTTTGCGTCAGGAGCATCAGTGTGTAGGTATCCATGGGTTTCCCATCCTGGCAACAAAATGAACGTTGAAAGACTCGAAACATCGTCCTTTCAATAGGGTTAAGTATACGCCAGCGCCCAGTATGACGGCGCAAAATCATAAAGAGAGACTAGAAGCGTATTAGGGTGGTGACCTTTAGTTTCAACATGATCGGCGGTATATAAACTAAGCGCTTAGTCGGAACGTTGTTTTGTGATTTTAAATCAGTAGGTTAACTTTGCTCTGACTTTATCTTTCATCATGACTGTATGAGCGTGCAAGACTGAAAATAGCCGTAAACACGTCATACTTTTTCCCTCCAAAATAGTCATCTTCTTTCATACTTCAGTCAGCAGTGCCCGATAAGATATTGTTTTTAAAGATTAAAAAAACAAGCAGTGATAAGTGTTCCCTAAATTGCTGGTGTCTGGCTTTAGACAGTCTTAGCGGTGAGACAATTCCAAATTGCGCACCCCCTATACTGAGCTTGCCTTAGGGCGAGGAACAATCAGTCAACTTAATGGAGTGCACATTATGAATCTTCAAAAAACCGGTATTGCTGTCGCGATGTCAGCGCTATTTGTGAGTGGTATTGCGTGGGCCGATAACAATAACAGTGACGACTTTCTAAGTCACAATACAGATTCAAGTAACAACTGGGACGACAGTGCCAACACCGTGACGCAAACGCAAACGGTGTATGACAATGATACCGACAACAGTGTGGCCAACAGTGGGAATACGGCGAATTTAGCCAGCGGCAACACCATGACGGACAACAGCGTTGACGATAGTGGTAACACAGCGACGTATACCGAAGCGAACACCGATACTGACAACAGTGTGGCCAATAGTGGAAATACGGCGAATTTAGCGAGTGGTAACACCATGACGGATAACAGTGTTGACGACAGTGGTAACACTGCTACGTACACCGAGGCGAATACTGATATCGACAACAGTGTTGACGATAGTGGTAATACTGCAACGGTCGCCAGTGGTAACACCAATTCCAGTACTAATGGCAGCTACAACGATGGCAGTGATAACAGTAATACTTGGAACAACAGTGCCAATACCTACACTAATACCTATGAGATTGATCTCGACTCCGACACGGTTGTGGCCAGCTCAACACTGGGCGGTAGCGTATCGGGTGTATCTGTCGTTTACGGTGCCGGTGGAAACAAAGGCCGTGTGAGCGTAGACAACATCAATCGTATGGATGGCTTTGGCAGTGCAGCGGGTATCGTGACTGTGGCGCAGAATGCGGGTTCAAACTCATTGATCCAACAGTCTGTATCCACTAACGCGTCTGTGTTTACCGATTAAGTTCGCACTCTAGGAGCAAAGCGATGCGTACAGCTCTATTCGTCCTGATGACGTTGGGCACGCTATCTGCTTATGCCGATGAGTTGATATTGGAACAACCGGGGCTGTCGGAGCAGCAACTCGACAGCTCCCGTGGAGGCCAATATCACATCGACATCGAGAGTGTGACTGCGTCGTCAGAGATAAATGGTATCAACGCAGGAAATGCGGTGACAAACAGTGTTACGGGGAACAACGTGATCGCGAGCAGTGCGCTCATGCACAGCTCAGGTATCACGAGCGTGGTCCAAAACACTGGCAATAATGTGTTGATACAAAACTCAACAGTTGTCAATTTAACACTGAAATGACCATGAAACTTTGGTGCGTAATTCTAGCTTGGGTAGGAGCGATGCTCTGTTCTTCTGCTCAAGCTCTCAATTTTCTCCCCCAGCGCGGAATGTACAGCGTGCCCGTAAAAAGCTACAAGGAGTTGCAGTTTGGTGACGTGCATCGTCAACAATACGATTTTAGTTGTGGCTCTGCGGCGCTGGCTTCCCTTCTGACTTACCACTACCAAACCCCTTCCGCCGAACAAGAGATATTTGAAGTGATGTTCTCAAATGGGGATCAAGCCCTCATTGAGCAACAAGGCTTTTCGTTGCTGGATATGAAGCAGTATCTTGACGCTCAAGGGCTGCGCGCAGATGGATTTCAGATCAGTTTGGAGAAAATGAAACAGGTAGGCGTTCCTGGGGTGACCTTAGTGAATTTTGACGGTTATCTTCACTTTGTGGTCATAAAGGGAATGAACCAACATTCTGTGATCTTAGGCGATCCTTCTCGTGGCACCATGATGATGAGCTTTGAAGAGTTTGAACAGTACTATCAAGGTGTTGTCCTGCTGATTCGCAATAAAGCGGAAGTGGGGAGGGCCTCGTTCATTACCGACGATCACTTCGCGGTTTATCACAGCGCACCATTAAGCACAGGGGTATCTCGAGAATCTCTCGGGGTATTTTCGATCACGTTACCAGAGGCTGGGGAATACTAGCCTTTAGGGCGACATTATGAAAACGGTAAAGGTGGTAATAGGAGTATTAGCCAGCATGGCGTCGATGTCCGTGTTTGCTGATGCCATTGATATACAGCAAGTTCAACTGACACCCATGAGTCAATCGAGATTGGCTCTGTATCGAGGAGGGTTTCAAATCAACAGAGACTACGTCATCAATATAGGCTTGAGTGTACGAAGCAGTGTTAATGGACAATCGGTCTTTAATACGCAAATCGCCAACTTGGTGTTTGAAAACGGTCAACTGCTCAAGCAGTCGGCGAACTATCAAGTCCGGCAAGCTAACCAAACGGACGACTCGTTGACGGCAACGACTGCGGTGCCTGTCACCGATGTGGTGAATGTTGTTCAAGTAGGCGAAGGCAATCAGATTGCAGGAGATGTGAGTGTCAACCCAGCGGCGTTAGTCAATTCACTGGATGTGACCAACGGCACATCGGCGTCGATCACCTCAGCAAGCATCACTAATGTGATTCAAAATACACTCGATCACAGCGTGCTGGGGGTGGATACGATTGTCAATATTGACGCTCAAGTCAGCGGCTTAGTGCAACAGATTCGCAGTCGCACCAAGCTTCAAGATGCCTTATTGATCGGAGGTTATTAGAAACTGAACGGCACCCTCACTGTCAGTTGGAAGTCGGGGGTGTCTTCGGTTAAGCCTGCCTGAGCGTTGACGTTCAATGACGATGTCTTTGAAAACGCGTAGTTGACACCAAAGTTAATCGAATCCAGTTGCAGTAGTTTTGCATCGTCCGCCTCTTCGCCATCCAGTGTGCTTTTCAATATTGTTTTGTGGCTCAAGCCGAGCGAAAACGACAGATCAGGATTGACCGAAAAGCCAATCCCCGCGCCTAATGAAAGGGTATCACCCAATTTTACGGCACTGCTGCTGTCCCCTACATTGACGTCATCTTCAAAATTGTAAATGTAGCTGAAACTGGTAAAGAGGACGGCAGGGTCGGTCGGATAGATCATCGAAAGGCTGGGCTCAATGCTCCAAAAACCGGATCCGGTTGGGACCTCTTTGTAGGTATTGGTGGTGTCGTCGATCTCGATGTCATAGGGCGACTTTCCGCTGTCTGATTTGACGCTTAGGCCGCCAATCCAGTAAGGAGTTGAGTCGACATTGAATTGATGGCGCAGCGCTAACTCCACATCGCCTAATCCCCCTCCATCTAGCGTGATATTGACCGTGTTGTCTTGCGCACCGTCTTGGATTGGGCGGGTAGAGATTTGATCGTTTCGATACACAAACGGTAAGCGCAGTTCCAACTCTGTTGTGTTGGTGAGTCCATAACGCGCACTCATCCCTGCGGTAATGGTGGTTCTGTCTGAATCACTCACCTCGATACGTCCAACAATCAGCGTCGGCAACACGGTATACCCAACCACAGAGACTTTATTGGATGAGTTTTGCGTGTAACTGAGTGAGGCGTCAAAAGTGAGTTTTCCTTTCGGTGTCAGTACGCCAGGTCGTGCGATCACATCGCCCACAGTTAACGGTCGAGCCGCCTCTTCTTGCGCGAATGTCGTGTTGGACAAGAGCAATGCGCTTAAGCAGGGTAGGGTCAAGGTTGTTAGGGAGAATTTCGTCAAGGGAAAGGACATCGGGTAAGCCTCTTCTATCCATAGGTACTTGATTAGATAGAACAGGGTGAGAGGCTCCGCTATGAACGAAAGTTTGTGTTGTGTCTCTTCTAAGCCCTGAGACGGTTAGACGTGTCGTGTTGCAGGCAAAAGGAGGAGAGAGTGTTCATACTTTTTCGTCTGCGGTTAAGGCCAACAACATGCTAGGGAGAGGATTTTAGCGTTAAGGGAGAGATAAACTGTTGGCGAAATTCGCTCGGCGTCATCGCCTTAACCCCTTTGAATTGACGGTTAAAGTTGGAGAGGTTTTTAAAGCCGGTACGCTCTGCAACAAGGGCGATCGGCAGACGAGTACTGGCTAGCAGCTCGCAGGCTTTGCCCACGCGATACTGCTTGAGATGTTCAGAGAAACTTACCCCATAGTGTTTTTCAAACAATCGATAGGCGGAGCTTTCACTCATGTGCAGTGTTTGACACAACGCGGCCATTGTGATGCTTTGTGCGTAGTGCTGTTCAATGTAATGCGTGGCCAGTTCAATGCGGCGATCCGTGTCGTGCTGGGAGGAAAAAGGCTGTATGCGATATGGTGAGGTACAGAGTTTGGTCGCCTTAAGATCGTCGGCAAGCGTGAGCAGCACCTCAATGACTTTGACCACCTGGTGATGGCGCGGCAGATGGATACACCCTTCCATGATATTGGCCACTTTCTGCGCAATCTCAGGGCTAAAATGCAGCCCGTGCGCAGCTTGGCTCAGTAAGCGAGAGAGGTGTCTCGCTTCGGGCACTAAGTGTTGCAGTTGATCCACCCAGTGCTGTGAGAACCAAATGATCACCGTGTGTTGCTCACTGTTCTCTGAGGCAACACTTTTGCCTGCGAGCATGTGGGGCAGCCCAGGCCCATAAAGCAGCAGAGTATGATCCACAATCTCGCCAATCGCATCACCGGCGTAATAGTTACCCTGAAACACTGAGTGCGGATCGAGATAGAGCACCAACTCATACTCACTGTGATAGTGCCATGAGCAGGCGTACTGATCGTTGTGCTCTCGGCAACGAAATTCACGCACCAGCCAGTCAAAGCTAGGGGTTGTCAGTACATGCTCTTTAAATGGCTTCACAATGTGCTCCTTGGTTTGTCGTTAGCCTAGCTTTGTGACGCTTTTCTGTCAAAGATGAGTGTAAAGTTGAAGGAATAGTATCAAATCTGGCTCGAATACTACCATTGTCGGCGGGGGATTGGCGTAGACTGACGGGCATTGCTTGCGGCGTATTCGCCGTGTTCGTTCTCAATGTGTCTGGATGGGGAGTCCGCCATGTACCGGGATAAAACCGCACTCTATTTTATATTTACCACTTTTGTCACCGGCTTGTGCGGCGCGTTTTTCTATCCATTATCGAGTCTCTTCATTGTGCAAGAACTGGGTGCTTCACCATTGATGTTGAGCCTCTACATGGTGGTGGCGGTCAGCAGTTCGGTATGGGTCTCATCGGCGATCGCCAAACGGTCAGACAGCCATTGGAATCGCAAAACCATTTTGGTCGTCTCGTTAAGCAGCTATCTCATTACCGTGGCGAGCTTTACTGTGATTCGTGACTACTGGTTGGCGGTTGCTGTGGTCACACTGTTCGGCAGCGTCAGTGGCGCTTCGTTTGGTCAATTGTTCGCTCTCGGCCGAGAGTATGGTGACCGTCATGTCGACAACAGCACGCGTTTTGTTGCTACCATGCGAGCGGGTCTAGCGATTGCGTGGGTGTTTGGTCCACCCGCAGCGTTTATGCTCAAAGCTCAGTTTGGCTTTAGCGCCTCGTTTGCGGTCTCGGCTGTGATCGTGGCCTTGGGTATTTGGGTGGTCGTCAAGCAGATCCCCTCGCATGTGGTGACGCAAGAGGATCGCTCAGCAAGTCGCGTCAATAAACCTCTGGGTAAACGTGTGCTGTTGTACTGCGTGATCGTGGTGTGCGCTTTTTCAGCGAATAACCTCTACATCATCAGTATTCCGCTTTACCTCTCTCAAGAGTTAGTGGTCGATGCCAGCTGGCTTGGGCTGTTATTTGGGGCTGCCGCCGCCTTTGAGATTCCGGTGATGCTGGCCGCCGGCCGTATGGCGGACAAGTTTGGCACCACGAGGGTGATGACGACCGCGGTTGTCTCTGGTGCGCTGTTCTATTTGGTGATGCTCGTAGAAACCCAATTTAGCGTGATGTTGTTTGCTCAATTGCTGAATGGTTTCTTTATTGGGATATGCGCGACCTTAGGTATGGTCGCATTGCAAGACATGATGAAGGATCGCCTTGGCACCGCATCGACGCTGTTTTCCAACATGCTGAACATCAGTACCCTTGTTTCGAGCCTCGCGGTGGGTGTGGTCGCCGAGCTGTATAACTATTACAGCGCGTTATATCTCTGTTTGGCGGGGGCCATCACTGCCGCCTTGTTGCTGGTGGTGTTTGAAATGATGAGTCACAAAGCAGAACCCGAGTGTCACGCGCCGAGCGCGTGATGGGGGGCGCTGGGTCAACGGCGCTCTCGTCGCCGTTGACCTTAAGGTTCGCCTCGATGAATCGGCTATTTCGCCCGTGTTGCCCCATTTCTTTTACGAAGAGGTGGCAGCATTTTCCGTCCAAACACATTGATCAAAGCGCCAGTAATGATCAATGTGCCGCCTAGGTAGGTCCAAAGCGATGGCACTTCATTAAAGACCCAAACACCAATTAGGGTAGAAAAGACGATTTGCACGTAAGAGTACGCCGAGGCTTTGCCTGCTTCTTGGGTTTGCATCGCTTTCGTCAAACCGTATTGGCCAATTTGGGTGAAAATGCCCACCAGCACCAACATGCACAGCATTGGCAAGCTTGGCCAAACGACGTTATCGCCCATCAGCAGCAAAGAGGTAGGTAGGGCGACCAACGGGAAATAGAAAATGATCACTGAACTGTCTTCGGTTTGGCTCAATTTACGAACGATGACGTAAGCAATCGAACTGCCAAACGCGCCACCGAGCGCGAGCATCACACTAAGTGGAGGCAGTTCATGGTGAACACTGTCACTGAAGTTGGGTTGCATCATCACGGCAAGCCCGGTTAAACAGAGAGCGATGCACACTAAGGTGGCGCTTTGAATGCGCTCCTTTAAAAACAGCACGCCAAGCAGCGCGGTGAACACCGGGTGCACGTATTGCAAGATGGTCGCTTCCGCAAGGGGCAGCGTGGTGACCGAATAGTAGACACACATCAACGCGAAGGTGCCCACGGCGCCGCGAACGAGGAGCAATTTACGATTGTGTCCCCATACCGAGAGGCGCTTACGCTTCACATCCAGATAGCTGATGATGAGAGACACCAATGCCCTCGCTGCAACAATCTCAAACACAGGAATACCGTGCTCACTGACGTATTTGACGCTTGCCGACATCAGAGCAAAGCCCAGTGCAGACAAGAGCATAAATCGAACCCCAACGGGGATAAGGTGGGTTGGCGTAGTGACGTTCATAGCAGTAAATGGCTCAAGGGGAGCTTGAGCTGACTTCTCATTATTATTCGCAATAGCCTCGCATCATACGCCAAGCCTTGCTGGGTAGATAGGTTAGATTGTGGATGACAGTTCTTGATGGGCAAAATCAATCAGCGCTCGGACTTTACGTGGAATTTCATGCCCGGCTAGATAGATGGCGTACATCGAACGTGTGCCGAGATCGTAATCGTCCAGTACCCGAACTAAACGCCCTCTTTTGATGCCATCGTGAGTGACAAAATCGGGGCACAAAGCGATACCCATCCCTTGCTCTGCCCACTCTTTTGCCACGCGCGCACTGTTGACTTTAAGTTGGCTGCGCGGTTTGAAGTCACTCTGGACGCCCTCTCGCGTAAAGGTCCAACGTTGGTAACCTTGCCGATTGGTATCAATAATCAACCGATGTTGCGCTAAATCGTCGATGCTAATCGGCGTGCCGTGGGCGGCCAAATACTCCGCAGAGGCCACTAACTGGCTGTGAATAATGCCTAACTTACGGCCACGAACAGAAGCGTTGTCGGGCAGGCCGATGCGAAAAGCAAGATCAAATCCCTCCATCGCTAGATCAACGAAATCATCGGTTAAGCGCAGGTCGAGTTCAATCTCTGGATGAAGCAAGGCAAAGCGGCGCAGTAGATCTTGCAGGTAGAGTTCACCAAAGGTGATGGGGGCGGAGATTTTGAGTGGCCCAGAGAGTTGTTGATGACTGCGACCGACTTGCTCGAACAGTTCGTCAAATTCGGTGAGAAGACGTGGCGCTTGCTCGAGTAGGCGCAACCCCGCACTGGTGACACTGACATTGCGTGTCGTGCGTTGCAACAGGCGGGCGCCGACCTGCGCTTCCAATTGAGCCACATATTTGGAGGTGAGTCGGTTAGAGATGCCAAGCCTTTGCGCCGCTGCGGTAAACGATCCCGTTTGCGCGGTGGCGACAAAGGCTCTAAGTCCATCCATTTTATCCACGGGTATCCTCCTAAGAACAATCGAAATGGGGAACATTCTTGCGAATGAAATTGCGAACAAAATATAGATAATTATTCCACATAATCTACATAGTGTTCATTATTTATTTTGCGCATACTGAGTTCATCCGCTCCTACTTACAAGGGAGCATCTCCAGCGAATACTATGAGGCACAACAATGACCAACGTGACTTATCAACAACTAAAACGCTCATTGAGCGCATCCGAACGCATGCCAGTGATCTTCCTGGGTCATGGCTCACCGATGAATATCATTGAAGACAATCGCTACAGTCGTTCGTGGATGGAACTGGGCGCCAGTTTACCTACTCCTCAAGCGATCTTGGTGCTGTCTGCTCATTGGATGAGTCAAGGCTCGACCCTGGTCGATGTTTCTGCGCAGCCTCGCACCATTCATGATTTTTACGGCTTTCCCAAGGCCCTGTATGAAGAGCAATATCCGGCCCCCGGGGCACCAAGGCTCGCGCGAGAAGTGGTGCAGTTACTTGACCACATCAACGCCCATGAAGATGAGACGTGGGGGCTTGATCACGGCGCGTGGGCGCTGCTGAAATCTCTTTACCCAGAGGCCAACGTTCCTGTGTTCCAGATGTCGATTGATGTTACGAAGCCGCTCGACTGGCATCTCAATCTCGGTAAAACATTGCGTGAACTTCGCCACCGTGGCGTCTTAATTCTCGGCTCTGGCAATGTGGTGCACAACCTACGCGCTCTGGATTTAGACGGTCATGTTCATGATTGGGCGCTAGAGTTCGATGATAAAGTCGGTCAGGCGCTGCAAACGCGACGCTTTTCATCCTTGGCGGATACACGTGAGCTGGGTTCTCTGCTTTATCAAGCGAATCCAACGCTTGAGCACTATGTGCCTGCGCTAACGGTTGCGGGAGCGTCGGATGAACAAGATCGGCTTTTCTCTATCACAGGTGGCATTGAACTGGGCGCGGTGTCGATGCGTTCATTCCTCTTTTATTGATAAAGCCAATGGGTGCATCCTAGTGTGTGAGGTGGTAGTCTCGAAGCTGTTCAATAGCCTAGCGTCATCACGACGGAAAAAGAGACCATTTGATGGGACGAGCATCCACCAATCAGCAAAATCAGACATCTTCGGCAACACCAAGTGCCCAATCACGTAAAAGCTTAGCGATTTTATTCGAGTTACTGGCTTTTGTGCGTCCTTATCGCTGGCAGGTCATCGGCGCGTTGATTGCGTTGGTGACGACTGCCTCGTTGACGCTTTCGGTGGGTCAAGGGGTACGCATGCTTATCGACAATGGTTTTTCACAGCAGTCATTGGCGGAGCTTGAGCAAGCGATCCTTTATATCGTGGCGGTCACCATCATGATTGCGGTGGGCACCTTCTTTCGCTTTTATTTGGTTTCATCGGTGGGGGAACGCGTCAGTGCGGATATACGCCTCGCGGTGTTTAATCATGTGATTTCTTTGCACCCCAGTTACTTTGAAACCAACAGCAGCGGCGAGATCATGTCACGCCTCACCACCGATACTACCTTGTTGCAAAGTATCATTGGATCCTCTTTCTCCATGGCGATGCGCAGCGCACTCATGTGTTTAGGTGCGATAGTGATGCTGTTTGCCACCAATGTGAAATTAACTTTGGTGGTGCTGGCGTCCGTGCCGTTTGTGTTGGTCCCGATTCTTTTTTATGGCCGTAAAGTTCGCGCTTTATCACGACGTAGCCAAGACTCGATGGCGGATGTCGGCAGTTACGCCGGCGAAGCGGTTGAACAGATTAAAACGGTGCAAAGTTATTCCCGTGAGGCGTTTGAGCGTGCGGCCTTTGCCACTGAAGTTGAAAAGGCCTACGACGTTGGCCGTCAGCGAGTGAAGCAGCGCGCCATATTGATTTCCGGAGTGATTGTGATCGTCTTTACTGCGATTGCTGGAATGCTTTGGGTCGGCGGAAGAGATGTGATTCATGGCACCATGTCGGCGGGCGATTTGGGCGCGTTCGTGTTCTACGCCATTATGGTCGCCTCCTCGTTAGGCACATTGTCTGAGGTCATGGGCGAGCTGCAACGCGCGGCGGGGGCAACAGAGCGTTTGGTCGACATTCTTCAAGTGCAAAGTGATATTGTGGGGCCGAGTGAGGCCAGGAGCGACAGCCCAATCCAAGGAGCGAGCGTCCAACTGGAGCAGGTGACGTTTCACTACCCATCGCGGCCAGATGTGGCGGCAATCGATAACCTCTCGCTTAAGGTCGCAGATGGTCAAGTGCTGGCGCTTGTTGGTCCGTCAGGCGCAGGAAAAACCACGCTGTTTGAACTGCTACAACGCTTTTATGACCCACAATCTGGTCAGGTGCGCATCGCAGGGCGTGATGTGAAGCTGTTTGAACCGAGTCAACTGCGCGAGTATATGGCGCTGGTTCCCCAACAGCCAACCCTGTTTAGCCAAGATGTGATGCATAATATTCGTTATGGTCGTCCAGACGCGAGTGATGAAGAGGTGATGCGGGCGGCGAAAAAAGCCCATGCGCACGAGTTCATTATGGCGCTGCCTGACGGTTACCACAGTTTTCTCGGCGAGCGCGGTGTGCGTTTGTCCGGTGGTCAAAGGCAGCGCATTGCGATTGCGCGAGCGATTCTGAAAGATCCCGCGATATTACTGCTCGATGAGGCCACCAGTGCACTCGACAGTGAAAGTGAACATCACGTTCAGCAGGCGCTTGAGCAACTGATGCAAGGCCGCACGACGTTGATCATTGCGCATCGTCTATCGACCATTCAACACGCGGACAGTATTGCCGTACTCGACGGGGGCCAGTTAGTTGACCAAGGCAGCCATGCGGCGCTGCTCGAGTCATGTGAGCTCTATCAGCGCCTGGTTGAATTACAATTTAGCCACCAAGCAAGCGCGCGCCCATCGCTGGTAGGGTAATCTGCATGGATTCTCCTTTGACGGGGAGGGCGTGCTTGTCGAGTAAGTCGGTCAACACAAACACCGGCTTGGTGAGCTTCCACAGTGGAATAGAGACGATTTGGTTTTGGTTGCTGACGTTAAAGGCGGCAACAATCACTTCATCGCCTAGGGTACGCGCAAACACAAAGCTGTTGTCGTCGTGTACCAGAGGGACGTAATCACCGTATTGCAGCGCAGGGTGTTGTTTGCGCAAGGCGATCAATGCCTGAAACAGAGCCAAGGTGGGGTTAGCGTCCACCTTATCCCACGGCATGCAGCGGCGATTATCGGGGTCATGACTGCCTTCGAGTGCCAATTCACTGCCGTAATAGACACAAGGTACGCCGACATAGCTGAATAGCAGCGTGGCAGCCAAGGCGTATTTTTCGGGTTCCTCTTTGACTAGTTCAATAAAGCGCGCAGTATCGTGGCTGTCGAGCTGATTCAACTGTGCCAATTGATTGGCCCACGGCAGCTTCGCTCTCGCCTCGGCTTGCCAATCCAAAAACTCGCTGACATTGATGTCGATTGGGTCAAACGCGATGTCTAAGCCTGTCAGCAGCGCTCTGAGTGGGTGTGCAAACCCATAGTAGTTCATTGCGCCATCTTCTTGATCGCCTTGCAGCCATTGAGTCGCTTCAAAGAAGTGCTCACCCAGTACGTAGCAATCCGGGTTGACTTGCTTGGCGGCGTCACGAAAAGCTTTGACGTAGGGCGCGTTGTTCTTTGCCCCTTCTCCTTCGCCTAGCATATGAATCACATCAAATCGCCAAGCATCAATGGAGTAGGGTGGCTTTAGCCAATGCTTGACCACCGCATCGTCCCCTTGATAGAGGTATTCTCTTACCTCTGGGTTGTCAAAATTGAGCACAGGCAGAGATTGTATGCCCTTCCAACCGATGTAATCTTGGCCCTCATCTTTAAACAAGTAGTAATCGCGGTAAGGTGAGTTCACCGATTGATACGCGCCTAGGGTGTCATGCCAGCCTTGCAAGTTAAACCACGGGTGCTCGGTGGAGGTGTGATTGAAGACGGCGTCCAACATGATGCGCATGTTTCGCGAGCGTAATTGCTCACATAATTGAGCAAAATGGGCGTTGCTGCCAAGGTGGGGGTCGACGTTGCGATAATCTGCAGTGTCGTACTTATGGTTGCTGGGTGCGGTAAAAATCGGATTAAGGTAGAGCGCCGTCACACCCAGTGATTGTAAGTAATCGAGTTTACTTTCAACGCCGTAGAGATCGCCGCCATAAAATTCGCAGCCACCATTTCCCTCCAAATCGACGGGTTCGCCCCAGCGTTTACAGGTGACAGGCTTAGTACCACGAGACACCAAATACTCGCCCCCTTTCACGCTTAACTCGGGCTTACCGTTGCAAAAGCGATCAGGGAAAATTTGGTAAAACACTTGTTGACTGACCCACTTAGGTGGCTGATGTTCGCGATTGTACTTAAAGTGCGTCTCTTTACCCGGCATACGGGTGCTCACTTGCCGGCCATCGAGCCAGTACTGACGCTGGTTGCTCAGCAGCTTGAAGACATAGTGCGTGATGGCGCGATCTTGATTGAGTGGGAAACTGGCCGACCAGATATCCAAATAGGGCGTCTCGTCGACGCGGGTCATGGCCACCAAATACTCTTCGTTGTCGGGTTCATGGCGCACGAGAACCTTATCAAAGTGAATGCAGTTTTCCGTCGCTAAACGCACGGTGAGGATAGGTTTGGTCTCATCTAGCGTGACCCAATCGCGAGATTGGCCATGAAAAAGATATGGCAGCGTCATAGTGTTTCCCCTAGTTCCAAGTAAAAGGTGCACAGTGGCGTAAAATTCAGGGTGGCTCGGCCAATCCCATTTTTGACCTGCAGTTGGTGTGTGTCGCCGCTTAGGCAGTTGGTCAAGGCGTAGGTCCCCTCAGTGAGTTGCCATTGGGCGATGAGCGCTTCGTTTAACGTTAACGTCACCTCATGAGACTGCGTTTGGCTAAAATTGGTGGCGATGATCAAGGTTTGCGTCGAGCAAGAGCGCGCGAAGGCGTAGAGGTAATCTGCGCCATCACCAAAAGCTAGGTGGTTGTCGGCATAAAGGTCATGGTAGTTGCCACACAGCGCAGGGCTGTTTAACGTTAAGTTAAGCAGCCTTTGGTAGAAGTGACGCAGTGTGCGTTCTTGCTCGGTGAGTTGGCCGCCATCAAACTGGCCGTTATTCATCCAGCGTTGGTGATGAGGGACACCAACGTAGTCAAAAATAGAG
>NZ_JCBDGG010000023.1:0-33155 GCF_059833835.1 Vibrio sp. R15-SG3-ISO1B
AGAGCATCCAACACCATCATGTCAGAGCCTTCGTCGACCTCTAGAGTGTAGTCCTTCATATAAGGTTTGCTGTCTACATCTGGGTTGTAGCGGTACAAAGAGAAGTTTAGTTTCATGATTCAATCCTCCCTTAGTATGTACGTACTTTCGGCGGGAATGCTTCACGATGAACAGGTGTCATGTTGACATCACGCTTGGTCATCGCTTCGGTTTCCGGGTTATAAATTGAGTGACATAGCCAGTTGTTATCATCACGCTCAGGGAAGTCAAAACGGGCATGCGCTCCACGACTTTCCGTACGGTAGTTCGCTGCAACGGCAGTAGAGAACGCCGTTTCCATGAGGTTGTCTAGCTCTAAACACTCGATACGCTGGGTGTTGAACTCAGAAGATTTGTCCGCAAGGTGTGCGTCTTTTAAACGCTCACGAATGACTTTAAGCTCTTCGAGACCCGTTGCCATCGCGTCGCCTTCACGGAAGACAGAGAAGCTGTTTTGCATACACGTTTGCAAATCTTTGCGGATCTGAACTGGGTCTTCACCACCTTTACTGTTCTCCCAACGCATAGTGCGCGCCAGTGACGCTTCGATGTCAGACTCTGTCGCTGGGCGTGCTTCTGCTTGAGCCGCCAAAGTCTCGCCAAGGTGTAGACCCGTCGCTCGACCAAAGACCACCAAATCAAGCAGCGAGTTACCCCCGAGACGGTTAGCACCGTGCACAGATACAGAGGCAATTTCACCACAAGCAAACAGACCTTGAACTTCAACATCGCTGCCATCTGCCAGCTGTTTGATCGCTTGACCGGACACTTGAGTTGGTACGCCACCCATCATGTAATGACAGGTCGGGATAACAGGGATAGGCTCTTTAACCGGATCGACGTGAGCAAAGGTTCTAGAAAGCTCACAAATGCCTGGTAGACGCGATTCAAGCACATCTTTACCCAAGTGATCCAACTTGAGTTTGATGTGTGGACCCCATGGACCGTCACAACCGCGACCTTCACGAATCTCAATCATCATTGAGCGCGCGACCACGTCACGACCTGCTAAGTCTTTCGCATTCGGCGCATAGCGCTCCATAAAGCGCTCACCATCTTTATTAAGAAGATAACCACCTTCACCGCGACAACCTTCTGTAACCAGAACACCCGCGCCGGCAATACCAGTTGGGTGGAACTGCCACATTTCCATGTCTTGCATTGGCACACCAGCACGAAGCGCCATACCCACACCATCACCTGTGTTGATGTGTGCGTTAGTCGTTGAGGCATAAATACGCCCCGCACCACCTGTCGCAAGTACCGTAGCTTTAGATTTGAAGTAACAGATTTCACCCGTTTCCATGCAAATAGCGGTACAACCCATGATGGCGCCGTCTTGGTTTTTCACCAAATCAAGCGCGTACCACTCAGAGAAAATGGTGGTTTTGTGTTTGACGTTTTGCTGATACAGCGTGTGCAATAACGCGTGGCCCGTACGGTCAGCAGCAGCAGCAGTACGAGCGGCTTGTTCGCCACCAAACTCTTTCGACTGACCGCCGAAAGGACGTTGGTAAATGCTGCCATTGTCGAAACGAGAGAATGGCAGACCCATTTTCTCTAGTTCGATGACAGACTCTGGTCCGTTTTTACACATGTACTCAATTGCGTTTTGGTCGCCAATATAGTCCGACCCTTTAACGGTGTCGTACATGTGCCATTGCCAATCGTCTCTATGCGAGTTACCGAGCGCAACGGTAATACCGCCTTGCGCTGATACGGTATGAGAACGAGTTGGGAAGACTTTGGACAGCAAAGCACACGTCAGGCCTTGCTCTGAAATTTGCAGTGCAGCACGCATACCTGCACCACCAGCGCCGATTACTACGGCATCAAATTCACGAACTGGAATAGACACTTACGCACCCCACAATACAAATAGACCAGAGAAGAAATAACCCAATAGAATCGCGATCACACCCAACTGAAGCGCACCACGTAACTTGGCGCATTTGATGTAATCGGTCAGCACCTGCCACAAACCAATCCAACCGTGGATTAGGACAGACACGAGGGCGAGCATGGTGAATACTTTCGTAAACGTACCACCAAAGAACTGAGTCCAGGATATGTAAGAGATATCGGTGAAGGCACAAAAGCTCACCAGATAAATCGTATAGAGTGTCATGATGATGGCCGTAGCACGAATGAGTAAGAAATCGTGCACACCGTTACGACCAAAGGATGAGATGTGTTTTACCATACCATTACCCCCGCAAGTAGAGACAACACGGCTGTTGCTGCGAATGCAACCTTAGCGCTCATCGCGCCAGATTCCAGCTCTTCGAAATGACCCAAATCCATCAACAGGTGACGAATACCGCCTGCAATGTGATAGGCCAATGCCGTCAGAATGCCCCATAAGATGAACTTCACGAAGAAGCCATCGACGATGTCAGCGGCTTGCGCATAACCGACAGGGGATGATAAGGAAATGTTTAATAACCAAAGTAAAATCCCGACCGCGACAAACGTAATCACACCAGAGACCCGGTGTAAAATCGATGCGATTGCTGTGATCGGAAAGCGAATGGTCTGCAAATCTAAATTAACAGGTCTTGACTTTCTTTCTTTCACGGGCTTGCTCACTCAGCTCCATTGAGCATTTATTGTTATGGATGAAATTTGGTTGTAAAACCCACAAAAGTTAACATTTATTTAACACCCAACAGGTAATACACCCTAACTGGATTGTAAAATAATTGTTAACAACAAGATTCGAAACGTCACCTCACGTTTGTTTCAAGCCTTGAATTTATTAGGTTTACACCAAAATTTACAGCGTCACTATACGGCTCGCAACATTCTAATACAATTGATGTAACAATTTTTGCTACACAGAACAGATTTTTAACCTTACAGCTTCAAAAAATCAAAACAAGTGCACACATCAGCGTAGAAGAATTGACTTTAATACGGAAGACACGTACAAAAATGTCACACAAACATCCTGGATGGATTAATAATAAACAAAGGAGATTGTTATGGCAGATAAGAAAGCGACCCTTCATGTCGAAGGTCAAGCGCCGATCGAGCTGCCAATTATGGAAGGTGCCCTAGGTACTCCTGTAATTGACGTTCGTAAACTTGGAGCAAATGGATTCTTTACTTTTGACCCTGGTTTTCTTGCCACTGCATCTTGTGAATCTCAAATCACCTACATCGACGGCGGCAAGGGTATTCTTTTGCACCGCGGTTACCCCATTGATCAGCTCGCTAACAAGGCTGATTATCTAGAAGTATGTTACATACTTCTTTATGGTGAAGCCCCAACACGTGAACAATATGAGCAATTCAAAAAGACAGTAACCCGTCATACGATGGTTCATGAGCAAATCGCTAGCTTCTTCCACGGCTTTAGACGTGATGCTCACCCAATGGCCGTCATGTGTGGTGTGGTCGGCGCTCTTGCCGCCTTCTACCACGACTCACTGGACATCAACAACGACGAACATCGCGAAATCACAGCGTATCGTCTACTTTCGAAAATGCCAACATTGGCGGCCATGTGCTACAAATACTCGATTGGCCAGCCATTCATTTATCCACGGAATGATCTCAGCTACGCAGAGAACTTCCTACACATGATGTTCGCAAACCCTTGTGAAGAGTACGAAGTGAACCCTGTTGTCGCCCGTGCGATGGATAAGATCTTTACTCTGCACGCTGACCACGAACAAAATGCGTCAACCTCAACAGTGCGTCTTGCTGGTTCTTCTGGCGCGAACCCGTTTGCTTGTATCGCGGCAGGTATCGCCTCATTATGGGGCCCTGCGCATGGTGGTGCGAATGAAGCCTGTTTGAAGATGCTCGAAGAAATCGGCAGCGTTGACAACATCCCAGAGTACATTGAACGCGCGAAAGACAAAGACGACCCATTCCGTCTGATGGGCTTTGGTCACCGTGTTTACAAAAACTACGACCCGCGTGCAACCGTGATGCGTGAAACTTGTCACGACGTACTTAAAGAACTCAACATTCAAGACCCATTGCTCGATGTCGCGATGGAGCTAGAACGTATTGCGCTATCCGATGAGTACTTCGTTTCGAAGAAACTGTACCCGAACGTCGATTTCTACTCAGGCATCATTCTTAAAGCGATTGGCATTCCTGTCTCGATGTTTACCGTTATCTTTGCGCTTTCTCGTACTATTGGTTGGATCGCACACTGGAACGAAATGCACAGCGACCCACTCAACCGTATCGGCCGACCACGTCAGCTCTACACTGGTGAAGTGCAACGCGACTTTCAGCCTATTCATGAACGTGAATAGCCTGTCATAAGAAACACAAAGGGTTGAGATCGTCTCAACCCTTTATTGTTTTTTTGAGTATTCGCGCCCAGTTATACTGGATTATCGATGTCGATAAATTCAACCTCTAAGCCGTGCTGCGCGGCTAACCACTCCCCTAGAGCTTTCACCCCATATCGCTCAGTCGCATGGTGACCCGCGCTAAAATAGTGAATACCCCGCTCTCGCGCTGTGTACGTCGTTCGCTCTGAAATCTCACCAGAAATAAACGCATCCAGACCTTGGTTGGCAGCCAGCTCAATGAAATCCTGACCACCTCCGGTACACCAGCCAATGGTTTCAATCACACTGTCGCCGCTTTCAGGCAGAATATGCAGTGGCGGGCGATTGAGTGCTGCATCAATCTTGTGTGCTAACTCAGCGCCTGTCATAGGACGCCTTAAACGACCAAACATGGCGACGGATTGAGGGTGCCCTTCCAGTCCACCTTCTACATCGATATCCAGTAACTTGGCAAGCTCAGCGTTGTTACCAAGCTCCGGATGAATATCAAGAGGTAAGTGGTAACCGTACAAATTGATGTCATTTTTGATCAAGGTTCGAATGCGCTTTCCTTTCATCCCTCGAATGGGTTCTGGCTCACCTTTCCAAAAATAACCATGATGGACGAGTAGCGCCTGCGCACCTCGCTCGACCGCTTGCTCAATCAGGGCTTGCGATGCGGTGACGCCCGTCACGACCTTAGTGATCTCAGCTGCGCCTTCCACTTGTAAGCCATTCGGCGCGTAATCTTTGATTTGCTCTGGCGATAACTTTTGATTGAGGATTGCTTCGAGTTGTAAGTGATTCATGACCACATTCCACATTATCGGTTGTTTGCTCAGCGGCCAGTGTATGTCAAGCTAGTCCGCAGTGACAACCAAGCCCTAAAGAAAGATGACACAATTCACCCGATTCTATCAATGGCTGACCGCTACGCCGCCCTTGTTCGAGCTAACCCCGCCGTTTTGCTCACTCACGACCCTCAACCCCACCCCTTTGGACTCGCAGCCCTATACTGGCAACGCACGTTTGGGGTTCGTTTATCAATATTTGGTGACTCAAGCCTTAAACAACAGCAAGCGCTATGACGTCATGTTGGATGAATTGCAAATTCAAAGCCCAGAGGGAAGAACCTTGGGCGCGATTGATTTGATTGTTTATGACCACCAAACCTCTCAGCATCAGCACTGGGAGCTGGCCATTAAGTTTTACTTACTCCACAACGGCCGATGGTATGGGCCGAATGCACACGATCAACTGGATAAAAAACTCGACAGAATGCTCAATCACCAACTATTGATGAGCCAAACGGCGGCGTTTGTTGAGCAATACCCACAATATCAAACACTGGAGAGTAAGTTGTTACTTCAGGGCCGCCTCTACATCAATCCATTTCAACCTGAGACCATTCCTAGCCACTGCCTAGGTTATGTGCTTAACCCAAGTCAAATCAGTGGCTACTGGTGCTATGCAAGCCAATGGGAACAGATCAATAAGCCACTGTTCGCTTTGGATAAGCATCAATGGGCGGTGGGCAACCGCGAGATGGGAGAGCCCGTGACGCTCGACTCAGAACGATTTGTCCATGCACAAACGCAAGACGGAGAGTTTTGGTTTATTGTTCCTGATACTTGGCCAAACTGACGTCAAAAACAGAGTGACTAAGACGCTCACAACCTGATAGCAAGTCGCTAAGTGAAAGAAAACATTGGATATCATGTGGCATGATAATAAAGCAGCACAAACAAAAAAGGCTACCATAAAGTAGCCTAGTTTGGAGTCTCTCTGTGACTTAAACCGAGAGCGTCGCTATCATAGCCCTGCGTCAGCAAACACTTGATTCACGATCTGCTGCGCTTCCGCTTCAATCTGCTTAAGATGCTCAGCCCCTTTGAGACTCTCACAGTAAATCTTGTAGATGTCTTCCGTACCGGATGGACGAGCCGCGAACCAACCGTTATCGGTCGTGACTTTTAGACCGCCAATGGCCGCACCATTACCTGGCGCATGCGTCAAGCGAGCAGTGATAGGATCGCCCGCCAAGGTTTGCGCACTGACCATTTCCGCAGATAGCTTTTTCAACACGTCTTTCTGTGGCCCATTTGCGACCGCTTGAATTCGGTTGTATTGAGACTCGCCATGCTTTGCCGCCAACTCTTCGTAGTACTGCTGTGGATTCTTGCCGGTGACGGCAGTGATCTCTGCGGCAAGCAAACACAAGATGATGCCATCTTTATCTGTTGACCAAGGTGTCCCATCTTTACGTAAGAATGACGCGCCAGCACTCTCTTCGCCGCCAAAGCCAAACTTACCTTCATACAGGCCATCCACAAACCATTTGAAACCGACAGGTACTTCACACAGCTCACGTCCTAAATCCGCCACAACACGGTCAATCAAGGCGCTTGAGACCAAGGTCTTGCCCACGGCGACATCTTGTTCCCATCCTTCACGATGGCGGTAGAGGTAATCAATGCAGACAGCTAGGAAGTGGTTAGGATTCATAAGCCCTTTTGGCGTCACGATGCCGTGGCGATCGTAGTCAGGGTCGTTGCCAAACGCGAGATCATATTGATCTTTCAGCGCGAGCAGCCCCGCCATAGCGTACGGTGATGAGCAGTCCATACGAACCACACCGTCTTTGTCTAACGACATAAACTGGAACGAGGGATCAATCGCTTCGCTAACTAAAGTGAGGTTAAGGTTGTAAGTGCATGCGATTTGACGCCAGTAATCAATACCACTGCCACCGAGTGGATCAACGCCGAGGGTCAAATTCGCTTTTTGAATCGCTTCCATGTCAATCACATTGACTAGGTCGTCAACATACGGTTTCACCAAGTCGACTTCAGAAAACAATTCAGAGGTTTTCGCTTCTGCCAACGGCATGCGCTTCACGCCTTGTAAACCCTCTGCGATCAACACGTTCGCGCGATCCTGAATGGCTTTGGTTAGGGCATCTTCTGCAGGGCCGCCATGCGTCGGGTTGTACTTAATTCCGCCATCTTGTGGTGGGTTGTGAGAAGGCGTGATCACAATACCGTCCGCCTTTTGCTCATGCTTTAGGTTGTAACTCAATATCGCATGAGAGACGCCAGGCGTCGGCGTGTAGCCGTTGTCTTGCTGCGCAATCACCTTGATGCCATTAGCAACAAGCACTTCAACCACCGTTGAGAACGCTGGCTCTGACAACGCGTGTGTGTCCTTACCGACAAACAATGGCCCGGTGGTGCCTTTCTCGGCACGCACTTCTGCGATGGCTTGGGCAATCGCCAAAATATGATGCTCGTTAAACGTAGATTTGTCTGCACTACCACGATGGCCTGACGTACCGAACTCCACTTTATGATCTGGGTTGCTCGCTTCAGGTTGAAGTAAAAAGTAGTTTGCCACTAAGGCAGGGATATTATGCAGATCTTGCTGCTGAGCCTTTTGTCCCGCTCTCGGGTGCATAGCCATGTCGACATCCTTTCTTAAATTGGGAAGAAAACAAAAAACCTCATAATACTTGAAGTTATTCGTGCATTATGAGGTTTAAATCCGATTTCTTTGACGGTGATTACAAGTTTCTAAATCGAGTTAATCACTTTCTCAATCAGATCGGCGGGGAAATTCATGCGAGCCATCAATTGCTCAACCATTTGGCGTTTACGGCTCGTGTTGTTGTTGGTGATCACCCAAAATGGCGTGCCAGGAATCGCCTTAGGCTTGGTCGTATTGCCACTTTCTAACAAGGTCGCTTCATTGTCAGCGAAATAGACACGTTTACGACCTTTCACTTGTGTTGCTTCTGAAAAACCAGTTGGGTCGATTCGATGAAGAGTAGAGAGTACTAGCATAAAGCGGTCAATCGCTTTCTTCAGCCCTGCAAACTCATCGGAAATCAGCAGTGAGCGCATCGCTTTGACGCTATCCACACGCTCTTCAAACACAGCGTCTTTACTGACAACCACGCCTTTCTTTGCTGTGGGCGTTGTTGCGAGCGACTCCGTTTGCTGGCGGTCAGCGTTTAGTAAACGACGGAGAATATCAGAAGCACTCTCCCCAATATGCTGGGTCTGACTTGCGATGTAACGGTATAGATCCTCATCAACCTCAATTGTTTTCATTCGCTTTTCACAATCTCTATGTTTAAACTCTGGGGGATTATAGCGAGATCTTCGCGCAGACTCTACGTTAAACCCACACGAATAAACAAAAAACGAAGTTTTAAAATGTCACCATTGCTCAACTACAAACTTGAAGGACAAGGACCCACCGTTGTTCTGCTTCATGGCTTATTTGGTAACTTGGACAATCTCGGTTTACTGGCGCGCGATCTGCGTGAAGACCACCAAGTGCTAAGTGTTGATCTTAGAAATCATGGCCAATCTTTTCACAGCGACGAACACAATTACGATGTGTTGGCCAGTGATGTCCTGCGTTTGCTCGATCATTTGAGCATTGAAACTGCAGTCGTCGTAGGGCACTCGATGGGCGGTAAAGTCGCCATGGCGATGGCCGGATTGGCCCCAACTCGAGTACATAAGCTGATCGTGCTCGACATGGCGCCAGTGCGATATACACAAGCAAGACATGATAATGTCTTTAAAGGACTAGAAGCCGTACTCGCAGATCGGCCACAATCTCGTCAGCAAGCCCTATCCCTTCTAGCGCAGCACATTGACATCGATGGCGTCAGGCAGTTTCTGAGCAAGTCGCTGTATAAAGAAGGCGATCATCTCGCGTGGCGCTTCAACGTAACGAGCCTAAAAAACAATTACTGGGATATTTTAGGCTGGCAACCCTTATCCCCAGTAGATGTCCCGACCCTCTTTCTCAAAGGAGGCGAATCGGATTACCTTACCGCCGAGCATCAACCAGCGGTTCAGGCGCAATTTCGCCACGCTAAAGCACACGTTATTGCCAATACAGGTCATTGGTTGCACGCAGAAAAGCCCGCTGAAGTATTGCGCGCGATTCGCAAGTTTATTGGCTAGCCATCGAATACGCGTTCAATCTCTCCTGACCGTTAACTTTACGAGTTAACAATGGTATAGTGCAGCGCAAGTAATTTGGCATAAGGGATTCCATGCTTTACGACTATATGAACATGCTTGAGTCGATAGGTCTCGACTTGCTTTTTGCGTCTATCTTTTTTCTCATCGGTATGGCGATAAAAGATGTACTCAAAGCGGGAAATGTCCCACCATTTGGTCGTCGAATTGTATGGTTAGTCCTATTCCTGGGCTGCGCTGGCTTTATTGCCAAAGGCATCATTCAGCTTAGCTGGGAAGGTGGTGGTCTGGGGTAACAGGCCAAACGCGGTTCGCCATTTGGCCCGCCACAACACGTAAAAGTAAAGGTAACGAATCTATGGCAAGTGTAGGTATCTTCTTTGGTAGCGACACAGGTAACACTGAAGCTGTTGCGAAGATGATTCAAAAGCAACTGGGTAAACAACTGGTTCACGTTCAAGATATTGCCAAAAGCAGTAAAGAAGACATTGATAGCTTCGATCTTCTGCTTTTGGGTATTCCTACTTGGTACTACGGTGAAGCACAATGTGACTGGGATGACTTTTTCCCAGAGCTAGAGCAAATCGATTTCTCGACCAAGTTAGTTGCGTTATTTGGTTGTGGCGATCAAGAAGATTACGCAGAGTACTTCTGCGACGCCATGGGCACAGTACGTGATATCGTTGAAGCAAAAGGCGGTACGATTCTCGGTTACACCTCAACCGATGGTTACGAGTTTGAAGCATCAAAAGCCCTAATGGAGGGTGACGATAGCCAATTTGTCGGTTTGTGTATCGACGAAGATCGCCAACCAGAATTGACTGAAGACCGCGTTAACAACTGGTGTAAGCAAATCCATGAAGAGATGTGCTTAGCTGAGTTGGAAGACTAAGCTGACCTTTTAAAAAAACCTCCATCTTTGGAGGTTTTTTTGTATCTAATCCAGTCTGTTATGCCGATTGAGGCGCCTGTTCCTCATCCCTAAACTTCGGTTTTTTACGTACATACAACTTACGTTGTACTTCCGATACCACCATACCGTTGCTGTCTTTTACATGCGTAATGAACTCTGGAAAGCACTTGTCGCCCCCTGCGGTTTGAGTCAGGATGTCATCAAGCATCTGCTGAGAGATTAAGAAATCGGCGTGTAAATCACTTTGTCCCGGCTTGATGAAGTTGATGCTCGCTTCTTTGTCCCACACGTAATATTGCTTGCCCAAAATACCCATCAGCATTAATGAATAGACGGGATCGGTCAGGGAAAAAATGCTGCCCCCATATTGGGTACGATTGGCGTTCTTGTTCCACCAGCGTAACTTGAGCTTCATCTTCACCTCACGAAAGTCTTCACTGATCGACACAATACGAATCCCAGCCCCCCAAAACGGGGGCCAGATATTAAGGGCAAACTTCACAACACTGGGTTTATAGATCTTTTCAAGTAGCGTAGACATCCGTGAAATCCTAAACTGATTACATTGCCAAAACGTTAACAAATTGTAACTCATTAGACCAGTACTATAAGTGACCGCTCGCTAGTTTATGATAAAACATGAGTAACCCTTTGAGATTCGGGTTTATTGTTATTAACGAGTACCCTATAATGATTGGAATATTGGATTCTGTTTAATGCCGCAGAACATCAACAGGAAAGTATATGTCAGATAACAACCAAGCGCTGAAGGATGCCGGTCTTAAAGTCACTCTTCCGCGACTCAAAATTTTAGAAGTATTACAGCAACCAGACTGCGCGCACATCAGTGCTGAAGATTTGTACAAGAAACTCATCGATCTGGGTGAAGAAATCGGTCTGGCAACTGTTTACCGCGTTTTAAACCAATTTGATGATGCTGGCATTGTGACCCGTCACCACTTTGAAGGTGGAAAATCAGTCTTCGAACTGAGCACTCAACACCATCATGACCACTTAGTGTGTCTAGACTGTGGTGAAGTGATTGAATTTTCAGACGAAATCATCGAAGAGCGTCAACGAGAGATCGCCTCTCTGTACAATGTCCAGCTGACCAACCACAGCTTGTACCTATACGGTAAGTGTGGCGATGGCAGTTGTAAAGACAACCCTGACGCGCACAAACCTAAAAAATAACAGTAGATCAGTGCAAAAGCTAACTAGGCACTGTCTCTTTTCTGCTGATTAAAAAAATGCCAGTCATCAAGACTGGCATTTTTTATCGCTCACTGGCGACTCTAATAGGATTCGTTGCGCTTACTGAGCTTCAATCTTAGCCCAAGTATCACGCAAGCCAACGGTACGGTTAAAGACCAACGCCTCTGGCTTAGAGTCTTTCGCGTCCGCGCAGAAATAGCCCATACGCTCGAACTGGTAACCTTTCTCCTCTTCAGCGTTGGCTAGGCTTGGCTCAACAAACCCATTCATCACCATCAGTGAATCAGGATTGATCGTCTCAGCAAAGTTGTCCGCTGCGGCTGGATTTGGCACAGTAAACAAGCGATCGTAAAGGCGAATTTCAGCCGGTAAGCCCTTATCTGCTGATACCCAGTGAATCACACCTTTCACTTTACGGCCATCCTCAGGATTTTTGCCGAGTGTTTGGTCGTCGTAGCTGCAGTAGATAGTGGTGATATTACCTTGCTCGTCTTTCTCGATACGCTCAGCCTTAATGACGTAAGCACCGCGAAGACGCACTTCTTTACCAAGAACTAAACGCTTGTACTTTTTGTTGGCTTCTTCACGGAAGTCTTCACGCTCAATCCAAACCTCACGAGTAAACGGCACTTGGCGCTCACCCATCTCAGGCTTGTTAGGGTGGTTGGCGACCGTTAATGTCTCTACGCGCTCTGCGTCAAAGTTTTCGATAACCACTTTAACAGGGTCCAGTACCGCCATCGCACGTGGTGCATTTTCGTTCAGGTCATCACGAATACAAGACTCAAGCGAGCTCATTTCGATCATGTTGTCTTGTTTGGTCACACCAATGCGCTTACAAAACTCACGAATAGAGCCCGGCGTGAACCCTCGGCGACGCAAACCAGAGATGGTTGGCATACGAGGATCATCCCAGCCGCTCACCAACTTCTCAGTCACTAGTTGACTTAGCTTACGCTTAGACATGACTGTGTATTCAAGATTCAGACGACTGAACTCATACTGGTGTGGCTGACAGTCAATCGTGATGTTCTCTAGCACCCAGTCGTACAAACGTCGGTTATCTTGGAACTCCAACGTACACAAAGAGTGAGTGATCCCTTCAAGGGCATCAGAGATACAGTGTGTGAAGTCGTACATTGGGTAAATGCACCACTTGTCACCGGTCTGGTGGTGAGTTGCAAATCGAACGCGGTAAAGCACAGGATCACGCATCACCATAAACGACGAGGCCATATCGATTTTGGCGCGTAGACAAACCGTTCCCTCTTCAAAACCACCCGCACGCATTTTTTCAAATAGCGCGAGGTTCTCTTCAACACTGCGGTCACGATATGGGCTAGGTTTGCCCGGTTGAGTCAACGTACCACGGTACTCACGAATCTGCTCAGGACTTAGCTCTTCAACATACGCTAAGCCTTTGTTAATTAATTCAACCGCGTACTCGTAAAGCTTGTCAAAGTAGTTGGATGAGTAACAAATCTCACCATCCCACTCAAAGCCTAACCAGCTCACATCATTCTTAATCGACTCAACGTATTCGACGTCTTCTTTTTCTGGGTTCGTGTCATCAAAACGCAGATTACACTTGCCCTGATAGTCTTGAGCAATACCAAAGTTTAAGCAAATTGACTTAGCGTGACCGATATGAAGGTAGCCGTTTGGCTCCGGCGGAAAACGAGTATGCACGCTAGTGTGTTTACCATCCGCTAAATCTTTATCAATGATTTGGCGAATGAAATTCGATGGACGAGCTTCAGCTTCACTCATCTATAGCACCTCAATTGTTTTAGTATTGTTCAGAAAAATTTCTCTAAAGGGAAAAGTCCTTTAGGGCATATAGCGGGTAATGATCCACAATTCTAAGCGGATACACAACAAGAACAGGTCTTTTCTTGAGAAATAATGAGTGTTGATAAACGATGCCCGATAAAGCGCGCAGTTTTCAACCAACATAGCCCGGTCCAAACGAGATTTTGGGCCGCAAAAGAAAGAGCCTCCCAATGGGGAGGCTCCGTTTTAATTGTCTTTAGACTCGATTAAGAAGGCAGTTGCACTGGCGTCAGATCTTCATCGGCTGGAATGTTTTTCATTTCGCCGGCAATGATTTCCGCAAGTGGGCCAAGGATAACTTGAAGGTTGTTCGCGCCAAGTTTAACCACACCCATTGCTCCTAGGTTTTTCAACACTTTCTCATCAACAATGCTGGTATCTTTGATAGTCAGACGTAGACGAGTGATACAAGCGTCGATGTTAGTTAGGTTCTCATGGCCACCTAGTGCTTTTAGGTACTGTTTAGCCAACTCAGATGAGTTCTCAGAACCTGAAACTTCAGTAGCTTCGTCGTCTTCACGACCTGGTGTTTTTAGACCAAACTTCAGAATAACGGTACGGAACACTGCGTAGTAGAGACCGAAGAACACAAGACCTTGTACAATCAGCATGTACCACTTAACCGCCAGTGGGTTACGCGTTGATAGTACCATATCCACGAGGCCTGCCGAGAAGCCGAAGCCTGCAATCCACTCCATTGATGCAGCGATATAAACAGAGATACCTGTTAGCAACGCGTGCAATACGTACAGTAGCGGAGCTAGGAACATGAATGAGAACTCTAGAGGCTCAGTCACACCTGTGAAGAAAGAAGCAAAGCCTGCTGCGATCATGATAGACGCGACTTTTTCTTTGTTCTTCGCTTTAGACGTGTGGTAAATCGCTAGCGCTGCACCAGGTAGACCAAACATCATGATTGGGAAGAAGCCCGCTTGGTACATACCCGTTACACCTGGGATTGCCGTACCTTCAGCGATGGATTTCGCACCACCTAGGAAGTTAGGAATATCGTTGATGCCCGCCACGTCGAACCAGAATACTGAGTTCAATGCGTGGTGTAGACCGACAGGGATAAGTAGACGGTTAAAGAATGCGTAGATACCAGCACCGACTTCGCCCAAACCTTGGATACCTTCACCAAAGCTCACTAGACCGCCGTATACTGATGGCCATACATACATCAATACGAACGATAGGAAGATACCTGCGAACGATGTCATGATAGGTACAAGACGCTTACCGGAGAAGAACGCGAGCGCTTTGTGCAGCTCAACATGTGAGAAGCGGTTGTAGATTTCTGCCGAAATGATACCCACTAGGATACCCACGAACTGGTTTTGAATACGACCGAATGCCGCAGGGACTTCGCTTGCATCAATACCTTGGATTTGAGCAACGGCACCTGGAGAAAGCAGTTTCGTCACTACGTACATCATGACGAGACCAGCCAGAGCAGCGGCACCGTCTTTGTCTTTAGATAAACCGTAAGCCACGCCCACAGCAAATAGCCATGACATGTTATCGATAATAGCGGCACCAGCCTGAATCAAGAAACCAGCAAGTGCGCTGTTTGCGCCCCAACCGTTTGGATCGATCCAATATCCAACACCCATTAGTATTGCTGCAGCAGGTAGCGTGGCGACAGGCACCATTAACGCTTTACCTACTTTTTGGAAATAACCAAGAATATTCACCTTAAGTTCCCCCTATAGGATTTTTAATTGGTCGAGTAACTTTTTTTAGTTGCTCAATTTAGTCCTTGTCAGTTTATGATATTAATTTTGCTCCGCAAATTAAAAGCTCATCATTTGTGATCATAATCACCAGATACAGGGGTATTTCGAGGTTTTTGCTAGCCAGATCATAAAACTTATTTTACAATGCGAATAAATGAGATTTATCGGCTAGTATCAGTGCATAAGTCAGAGGCGGAAACATAGTAAAAACTCATGGATAACATGATGTTATTACGACATTTAAAGAGAAAGACAAACAGAAACTCGCCCTGACACTGTCTTAGGACAGAATTCAAAACTGAACCAAGTCAGCGTAAAATGACGCTTCGGCTGGTAAAGATATTTCGCGATCTAATTGAAGTTTTCAAATAAAGTTGTCGGATCAATTCATTGCTCTTCAGTTTGATCTATAAAAGAATGAGAAATGTGACCCTAACTCGTTGACGGGTCTATACCTATAAGGATTTGCTGACCATGTATGCGCTAACCAACTGCAAACTCTACACCGGCAGTGACGTTCTAACGAACCACGCTGTGATTGTGAACCAAGGGCTCATTGAGGCAGTTTGCCCCGAAGACACTCTGCCACAGACGATCAAAACCATCGACCTAAAAGGCGCAAACGTCAGTCCAGGTTTTATCGATCTGCAACTGAACGGGTGTGGCGGCGTGATGCTGAATGACGAAATCACAGCGCAGACTATGCAAATCATGCATCAAGCCAATTTAAAATCGGGCTGTACCAGTTACCTGCCGACTCTGATTACCTCTTCCGATGAAGACATGCGCGCCGCCGTCGCGGCGGCTCGCGAGTATCACGCTCAATATCAAAACCAATCTCTCGGTCTTCACCTTGAAGGGCCTTATCTCAACGTAGCGAAAAAAGGCATTCATAGTGTCGACTATATTCGCCCTTCCGATGACAGCATGATTGACTTTATGTGTGACAACGCCGATGTCATCGCTAAAGTCACACTCGCGCCAGAGCACAATGACGCCGCTCATATTGAACGCTTAAGTGCAGCCGGCATCGTGGTCTCGATTGGTCACACGAATGCCACCTATGCACAAGCTCGTCAAAGCTTCGATTCAGGGGTGACGTTTGCCACTCACCTCTTCAATGCCATGACCCCAATGGTTGGCCGAGAGCCAGGGGTGGTCGGTGCGATTTATGACACGCTAGATGTTTACGCGGGCATCATTGCAGACGGCTTCCACGTCGATTACGCCAACATCCGAATTGCGCACAAAATTAAGGGTGAAAAATTAGTATTAGTGACCGATGCCACAGCTCCTGCAGGCGCTGACATGGATTACTTTATTTTTGTAGGTAAGAAAGTATATTACCGGGATGGAAAGTGTGTCGATGAACATGGCACACTAGGCGGTTCAGCCTTAACCATGATTGAAGCAGTTCAAAACACGGTTGAGCACGTCGGTATCGCTCTGGACGAAGCCCTTCGCATGGCAACCCTTTACCCTGCGAAAGCAATCGGTGTAGACAATAAACTGGGTCGAATTAAAAAAGGCTTAGTGGCAAACCTCACCGTATTCGACCGCGACTTCAACGTCCAGGCGACGGTAGTAAACGGACAATACGAGCAGAATTGAGAATGAATGGCGGACAAATAGGTAACGTAGATCTAGTAAAGCAGCTCAACAGCGCAGCAGTGTATCGGCTGATTGACCAACAAGGGCCAATCTCTCGCATCCAGGTGGCCGATGTCAGTCAGCTCGCGCCCGCCAGTGTTACCAAAATCACCCGCCAACTCTTAGAACGTGGTTTGATTAAAGAAGTCGCTCAGCAAGCCTCAACCGGAGGACGCCGTGCGATTTCTCTTACCACAGAAGTGGAGCCCTTCCACTCTGTGGCTGTCCGTATCGGCCGAGACTATTTGCAATTTAGCCTCTATGATCTCGGCGCTAAAGAGCTCGCTAGCGATTATCAAGAGTTTTATTACACCACCCAAGACGAACTGGCAGAAGGTTTGGAGTCTCAACTTAAAGCCTTTATCCAAAGTCAGCAAAGCCACATCAATCAGTTAATCGCCATCGGTATATCCTTACCCGGTCTCGTCAATCCTGAAACCGGTGTGGTCGAGTACATGCCGAATATTTCAATCAACAACTTTACCCTAGCAGAGATGATTCGCGATCGTTTCCACGTCGAATGCTTTGTCGGTAACGATGTCAGAGGGATGGCGCTGGCTGAGCACTACTTTGGCGCCAGCCAAGATTGCCAAGACTCAATTTTAGTCAGCGTACACAGAGGAACGGGCGCGGGCATCATCGTCAATGGACAAGTGTTCCTTGGCTTCAACCGCAACGTTGGCGAAATTGGCCACATTCAAATCGATCCTCTCGGGGAGCAGTGCCAATGCGGGAACTTTGGCTGCCTCGAAACGGTGGCGGCAAACCCTGCCATTGTCGAGCGCGTCAACAAACTCATCAAACAAGGGTATGAGTCAACCTTAACCACACTCGACAGCATCACTATTGCGGATGTCTGCGAACACGCCAACTTAGGCGATGAGCTGGCAAAACAGAGCTTGGTTCGAGTCGGCAACCAGTTAGGTAAAGCGATCGCCATTACGATTAACTTGTTTAACCCGCAAAAAATCGTGATTGCCGGTCAAATCACCCAGTGTGAAGAGATCCTCTTCCCAGCCATTCGCCGCAATGTTGAAAATCAATCCCTCACGACCTTCCATAAAGATTTGCCTATCGTGGCGTCACAGATTGATAAGCAACCGACATTAGGCGCCTTTTCAATGATCAAGCGTGCTATGCTGAACGGTGTTTTGTTACAAAAATTGTTAGAAGATTAACGTCTTATCACTTGAAGTTAGATAGAATACCGGGCTACTAGACGTAGCCCTTTTTTATAGGATTATTTACACCGCTATGGAACTCGTACTGATCTCCGCCGCGTTTCTCGCCGGCTTTCTCGCGCTCAAGTGTAACCTGCCTCCCTTGGTAGGCTTTCTGCTGGCTGGTTTTGGCCTGCACGCCTTGGAGTTTGAATCGAATGACACCTTAGTGCTGCTGGCCGACCTGGGTGTCACGCTGCTGCTGTTTACCATCGGACTTAAGCTCGACATCAAAACCTTACTCTCCAAAGAAATTTGGGCCGGCGCGACACTGCACAACCTTTTGTCTACCGCGATTTTTTCTGTTGCGCTTTTTTGCTTTAAGTTTCTTGGGATCAGTTCACTGGCGAGCATGGAAGTGGAGCAAATTGTCCTGCTGAGCTTTGCACTCTCCTTCTCAAGTACCGTATTTGCAGTGAAATCATTGCAAGAGAAAGGGGAAATGAACGCGACCTATGGCACCTTGGCCATCGGTATGTTGATCATGCAAGATATCTTTGCCGTGGTGTTTCTCACCGCTTCAACCGGCAAGCTGCCTGAATGGTATGCCGTAGCACTGTTTGCCTTACCGCTGCTTCGCCCACTGTTCTATAAGGTTCTAGACTGGGTTGGCCACGGCGAAATGCTGGTCCTGTTCGGCATCTTCTTTGCGCTAGTGGTGGGCGCGGGGCTGTTCGAACTGGTGGGCATGAAGCCTGATTTAGGGGCGCTGATCTTGGGGATGCTACTGGCAGGTCATGCCAAAGCGTCTGAGTTAGCAAAGTCCCTATTTAACCTCAAAGAGCTGTTTTTGGTCTGCTTTTTCCTCAACATTGGTCTGTCTGAGCAGCCAACACTAGCCGGGTTTGCTCTAGCTATCCTCTTCTTGCTATTGCTGCCGTTAAAAGGCGCGCTCTATTTCATTATCATCAACGCCTTTAAATTCCGCGTCCGCACTTCTCTACTCGCCTCGCTCTGTTTGTTTAACTTCAGTGAGTTCGGCCTTATCGTCGGCGGCCTTGCATTTAAAATGGGTTGGATGAGCGGTGATATCCTGGTGGCGCTTGCCCTTGCGGTCTCCATCTCTTTTGTGATTGCGGCACCTATCAACCGCTACGGTCATGCCCTCTATCAACGCTCAAGCCGCTGGCTCAAGGAGCACGCCGCAGAATCGCTGCATAGTCGAGACCAGCGCATTAACCCTGGCCATGCTCAAGTGCTGATTTTAGGCATGGGTCGAATTGGCACCGGTGCCTATGATGAGATTCGAGCTCGTTACGGCAAGATCAGTCTGGGTATCGAGGTGCGTGAAGATGCCGCTCGCCAGCACAAAGCGCAAGGGCGTAACGTGATCGCCGGAGACGCAACCGACCCCGATTTTTGGGAGCGTATTTTAGACACCGCTAACGTCAAACTCGTGCTGCTGGCAATGCCGCATCACCAAGGAAATCAGATCGCGCTGCAACAGTTGCAACAACGCCACTTTAAAGGGCAGATCGCGGCAATTGCCGAGTATTCAGATCAATTAGATGCTCTCGTTGAGCAAGGCGTCGATGCCGCCTTTAACATATACAACGAAGCAGGTAGCGGTTTTGCGCGCCATGTGTGTGAGCAGCTAAAACCGCAATTTAGCCCTATCCGCTAGCGCCCTTGCTCGTCAAGGTGACAGGCTACCTCTCGAGGTAGCCTTTTTATTTTGAGCAAAAAACAGGCAAAACCTAGATCTCATTTATAATAACCACCATTAAATTAGATATTTTTTAACAGCAAAGCCTCTTTGATATTTTTTTTATCAATCTTGGTTGCATTTTTTAATCAGAATGGCAAATTGAAGTTAACAGATTAAACGAAATTCAAAGGGAAGTAGTATGTGTTCGATTTTTGGTATTTTAGATATAAAAAGTGATGCGTCCGCTTTGCGCCCTGTGGCGTTGGAAATGTCTAAAAAGCTGCGCCATCGTGGCCCAGACTGGTCCGGTATCTACTCATCAGATAACGCGATCCTCGCGCATGAGCGCTTGGCAATTGTCGGTCTGAACAGTGGGGCACAACCGCTCTACAGCCCAGATAAAAAACACATCCTTGCCGTCAATGGTGAAATCTACAACCACAAAGAAATTCGTGCTCGTTACGAAGGTAAATACGATTTTCAAACCGACTCTGACTGTGAAGTTATCCTCGCTCTTTACCAAGACATGGGGGCGGACCTACTGGAAGAGCTAAACGGTATTTTTGCCTTCGTTCTTTATGATGAAGAGAAAGATCAATACTTAGTTGGCCGAGATCACATCGGTATTATCCCGCTTTACCAAGGCTACGATGAGCACGGCAACTATTACGTTGCATCGGAAATGAAAGCCTTGGTGCCTGTTTGTCGCACCGTAAGTGAATTTCCACCGGGCAGTTACTACGGCAGCAGCGATACAGAGCCTCAACGCTACTACATCCGCGATTGGAATGAATTTGCCGCCGTTGAAAACAACACCACCAGCAAAGAAGAGCTCACTGAAGCGCTAGAAGCCGCAGTTAAACGTCAACTCATGACCGACGTACCTTATGGCGTACTTTTGTCCGGGGGTCTCGATTCGTCCATCACCTCCGCCGTGGCGAAACGTTTTGCCGCCATGCGTATTGAAGATGATGAGCAGTCTGAAGCTTGGTGGCCACAACTGCACTCGTTTGCGGTCGGCTTGGAAGGCGCACCTGACCTCAAGGCAGCTCGTGAAGTGGCAGAGCAAATTGGGACAGTTCACCATGAGATGACCTACACCATCCAAGAAGGGCTTGATGCGATTCGTGATGTGATTTACCACATTGAGACCTACGATGTGACGACTATACGTGCGTCAACCCCGATGTTCTTAATGGGACGTAAGATCAAAGCTATGGGAATTAAAATGGTGCTCTCGGGCGAAGGTGCCGATGAGATTTTCGGCGGATACCTCTACTTCCATAAAGCACCCAACGCAAAAGAGTTCCATGAAGAGACCGTGCGCAAGTTACTCGCTCTGAACATGTTTGACTGTGCTCGCGCAAACAAGTCCCTTGCGGCTTGGGGTGTGGAAGGTCGCGTGCCATTCTTGGACAAAGAGTTTATCGATGTCGCGATGCGTCTCAACCCGAAAGATAAAATGTGTGGTAACGGTAAGATGGAAAAACACATCTTGCGTGAGTGCTTCGAACACTACTTGCCAGAATCAATTGCATGGCGTCAGAAAGAGCAGTTCTCGGATGGCGTGGGTTACAGCTGGATCGATACGCTAAAAGCGGTAGCGGAAGAGAAAGTCACAGATCAGCAGATGGAAACCGCTGCGTTCCGTTTCCCGTACAACACGCCAACCACCAAAGAAGGCTACGTCTATCGCGAAATCTTTGAAGAGTTGTTCCCACTTCCTTCAGCAGCCGAGTGTGTACCTGGTGGTCCATCGGTGGCGTGTTCATCGGCAAAAGCGATTGAATGGGATGAGTCGTTCAAAAACTTCGCAGACCCATCAGGTCGCGCAGTGAAAAGTGTGCACAACGAAGCTTACTAAATCACGCTAGAGCGGTAATGACACCCTAGTGACAAAAAGGCTCCCCAGTGAAACTGGGGAGCCTTTTTTACCAATCGAACTCACTAAACTAAACTCGACATCTTGCTGACTAAACATCGAAATCTTGGTTGCCCACACTCACTTCCACGTGTTGATTGAGAAGCTTGACCAATAAAATCGATCGCAGCTCCCCATCTGATTCTTTAAAGATGGCCTCAACCCCAGCAAACGGGCCCGTTAACACCGACACAGGCTGCCCAGCTTTAGGGATCCCTTGGTTGTCTTGTGGCTGCATCGATTCCATCGACTTTAACCCTTCAATCAAATCTGGTGAAACCACTTGAGGCATTGCGCCCCTGCGGACAAAATCCACCACACCGCGCGTCGAGCGTATGGTGGTAAACGCCGGTCCCTGTTGTGGGTCAAAGCAGATAAATACATAACACGGGAAAAGGGGTTCTGGCTTGGTTTGTCGCTTACCTCGGCGAATCGCAGTTCGTGTGATCACGGGGTAATAACACTCAACCTTCTGATTTTCTAAATGCTGTTGAGCGCGTTCTTGTTCGCCACGTTTGCAATAAAGTAAGTACCACTGCTTCATCTTAGTTCGCCAATCTATCGTTTTGCGCCATCCTACCATTCTCGTGACCATGGGGGAATTCGTAAGCGTTTGTCATCACCTTAGTACTGGGTTTTGTCTGTATGCTTTCGCCTCAGGGAACATGGTGTTGCGCCCTCTGCTCTCGATGAGCAAAATTATGCTATAACCTAGTCACAGTCCGAGCCAGTTGTTGGCCTTCCCACTAGGATACTTCGAATGCATAAATGGCTACTCTCTTGTGTTACTTTGTTCTGCTGCACTCTGCAAGCGGAGCCGCTCTACTGGCACGCCAGTAAAGGGGCGTTAGATTTTCATATCATTGGTTCGGTTCACGTCGGTGACGACAGTATGTACCCACTCCCGTCCCCTATCAGCGCAGCTCTCGAACATAGTGACGGATTGATCGTCGAAACCGATATCCACAACGGTCAAGCCGTCAGCTACCCGCAGCAGACGATCAGCAGCGCAGAGATCTTATCCGCCAAGCAAAAACAAGAGCTCTCTGGCATTGCCAATTTGCTGAGCCTCAATGAAGCGCAACTGCTTGCGTCGCCTCCTTGGGCTAGTGCGCTGACCATTCAGATGCGCCAAATTGAGTACCTCGGATTTCAAGCCAGTAAAGGCGTCGATGCCTACCTGCTGACCCAAGCGAACAATCTTAATGTTCCGGTGCTCTCTTTAGAAAGCATGCAATTTCAAATCGATATGCTGGCAAGCGATCCTGACGTAGGCCAAGAGATGTTGACAAGCATGATCGATGACTTTGATCACTCTGAACACATGGCAAAATGTTTAATCAAAAGTTGGATCTCGGGTGACCAAGCGCAGCTCGAAGAGTTTGCTCAGTTAACCAAGATGTCACCCGACTTTGAGCAAGCATTTTTAATTGACCGAAACCTCGACTGGGCCACCAAACTCAGCAGCCCAAACTGGCTACCCAACTCCGAGGGCAGCTACGTGATTGTGGTGGGCGCATTGCACCTGGTCGGAAAGCACAACTTGATTGAACTGCTGCAAGCTCAAGGATTCGAGATTGAGCAACTCGCCCAAACCACCCCCGCTGGCTGTGAATTTAAGTATTAATGGAGTAAGAGGCGATAAACCACTCGTCTAGACGTAAAAAGCCCCGCTATTGCTAGCGGGGCTTTTAGAAAGTGGTCGGTGAAGAGGGATTCGAACCCCCGACCCTCTGGTCCCAAACCAGATGCGCTACCAAGCTGCGCTATTCACCGAGAACGGAGCCGTATATTACGGATTCTGTTTGCCAACGCAAGCCATTTCCCGCACTTTTTTCCAAATTCACACCGTTTGACTAAAACGCGAGCAACGGGCCACAAAATGTGAGCAAACACACAGCAAGCAGAACAAAAACGCAACCTTCGGATAACACTTGATCTAGATCAGTGTTGAATTAATGACCAGCCATTACCTTAAATTCCGTCAACACACTTTGTATTTGGCGGAGGAACTATGGACTTTTGGCTTGATCTTCTCTTTGGTAATGCAGTAGGTCTATCTTCAATGATTGTCATCTTGGGTGCCTTTAGTCTCATGCTCTTTTACGGAGCTTTCTTCGTCTACAAGGTGATGAATGACAAATCTCCTCACTAGAATCGCTTAGCTCTATTCTCCGAATAGACATTCGCTATGCACCGAAGTAGACACACTGTTTACTTCGGTTTTTTATTTCTTACTGATCACAACAGGCTTACGTCAGTATAATAGCTATATTGATTGAATACTCTGAGATACCGTCATGTCTAACGACGACGATTTTGCACTGTTTCAGCAAATGATGGGAGACGTTAAACCCATCAAACAAGACACCACTCAACACGTCAAAATACATCAGGTCACCCAAGCGCAGTTGGCTAAACGCGAAGCGGCTATGTGGCTCAGCGATGATGCTCCCGAGTACCTCTCCATTGACCATGCGCCGATGCTCAAACCCGAAGACATCATTGAGTACAAGCGCGATGGTGTACAAGATGGGGTCTTTCGTAAACTGCGCCTGGGTAAGTACCCACTTCAAGCAAGGTTAGATTTACACCGTAAGACGCTCAAACAAGCGCGTGACGAAGTGCTCACCTTTCTCAAACAGTGCATGCGCATGGATATTCGCACGGTGCTGATCATTCATGGTCGAGGCGAAAAATCCAATCCCCCCGCCATGATGAAAAGTTATCTTGCAAAGTGGCTATCACAAATCAATGACGTCCAATGTGTACACAGTGCACAGCGTTTTCACGGCGGCACGGGTGCGGTCTACGTCATGCTGAGAAAAAGTGCCGACAAGAAACAAGAGACTCGTGAGCGTCATCAAAAACGGCTCGGGTAAAACCGTTTCCGATCGTTATGGTTGGTCTAAGATAGACAGAGTGATACACTCCCCGACCCCGATTTCGGATCCATCCACCACCACATCACGGGTTGCCGTTGTGAAACGTAAAGAGAATGCTCATGTCCCAAGATAGCGCGAAACGCCTTAACAAATTCATCAGTGAAACCGGCTTTTGTTCACGTCGAGAAGCAGACCGACTGATAGAGCAAGGTCGAGTCACCATTAATGGCCAAGTGCCGGAAATGGGCACCAAGGTGCTTCCCGGAGACGATGTTCAAGTCGATGGAAAACCTATCAGTGGTGCCACCGATAAACCGATTTATATCGCTTTAAATAAACCGACTGGCATCACCTGTACAACCGAGCGGGATGTACCGGGTAACATTGTTGACTTTATTGACCACAAAAAGCGTATCTTCCCTATTGGTCGCTTAGATAAGCCGTCGGACGGGTTGATCTTTCTGACCAATGATGGCGATATCGTCAACAAAATTCTTCGTGCGGGTAACCATCACGAAAAAGAGTACGTCGTGCGTGTCGACAAGCCCATCACCGATGACTTTATTCATAGGATGAGCAGCGGCGTCCCGATTTTAGATACCGTCACGCTACCGTGCCGTGTCACCAAGGAAACCAAGTTTTCATTTCGAATCGTGCTGACACAAGGGTTGAACCGTCAAATACGCCGTATGTGTGAAGCGCTGGGATACGAAGTATTCAAGTTGCGCCGAGTTCGCATCATGAACATTACCTTGGATGGCATTCCTAACGGTCAATGGCGCTACTTGTCTGATCAAGAGGTTGAGACGATTCTCGCAATGTGTGAGGGCTCAAGCGGGACTGAAGAAGCCTCAAAGGTTGACAGCAAAGGGCGCAGAATTCGCCGCGCAACCGATGCAAAGCTCTTTGATAGTCGAGAAGAGAATCAAGAATCCAAAGCGCGACGCAATCAAAAGCCGCGAACGTTTAAAGGTCGCAATGCCGATGATCTTCGTCACGCGCCTAATTCGAAAAAGGGCCGAGCCCATCACCACAATCCGAACCAAAAGCCCGCCACCAAACACTCAGGCCCCACGACCAAACCAGCAAAACCACGCACCGGCGGCACGCTAAGTTTGAAGAAGTAACGCAGGCGAAGTATCCGTTCAGCGCTTTGCTGCAATGAAAAAGGAGCATCATTCAATGCTCCTTTTTAGTCTTTACAAGTCAGTCAACACACTAGCGTATAAAGTGACTTAGATATCAACGATTACTTAGTGCCGAAAATCTTGTCACCGGCATCACCAAGACCAGGGACAATGTAACCTTTATCGTTCAGTCTGCTGTCAATAGCAGCGGTGTACAGTTCCACATCTGGGTGCGCTTTTTCTAGAGCTTCGATGCCTTCTGGCGCAGCAACCAACACCAACACTTTGAATGACTGACAACCTTGCTCTTTAAGAAGGTCAATCGTCGCAATCATAGAGCCGCCGGTAGCAAGCATAGGGTCAACAACCAACGCGATACGCTCATCAATGTTTGACGCCAGTTTGTTGAAGTAAGGCACAGGCTCCAACGTCTCTTCGTCACGGTAAATACCCACCACACTGATGCGTGCACTAGGAATGTGCTCAAGCACGCCGTCCATCATACCTAGACCAGCACGAAGAATCGGTACAACGGTGACTTTCTTACCCTTGATTTGATCCACTTCTACCGGACCATTCCAACCGTCAATGGTTACTTTTTCTGTTTCAAAGTCTGCGGTCGCTTCATAGGTCAGCAAGCTGCCGACTTCTGTTGCAAGCTCGCGAAAACGCTTAGTGCTGATATCACCTTCTCGTAGAAGACCAATTTTGTGTTTCACAAGAGGGTGTTTAACTTCAACAACTTTCATTTCCATCTCCGGATCTATGGCAAATTTCAAATAAACTTGTCGATTATAAACGATTTCCTTCACAATTTCTTGTCGTAGCGCAAAAGAAAAAACTTGCGCAAACGTTTGCTATCTAGCTTTGACCACTGGTAGAATAGCGCCGTTTTCACATCCAACTTTCTAACCGAGGACTTCCCCGTGAGTGCTGATAACACTTCTCTTAGCTATAAAGATGCTGGCGTTGACATTGATGCAGGCAACGCACTTGTTGACCGTATTAAAGGTGCGGTAAAACGTACACGTCGCCCTGAAGTAATGGGTGGTATTGGTGGTTTTGGCGCGCTGTGCGAATTGCCAACCAAGTACAAGCATCCAGTTCTCGTCTCAGGGACAGACGGTGTGGGCACTAAGCTGCGCCTTGCTTTGGATATGAAAAAGCATGACACCATCGGTATTGACCTTGTGGCTATGTGTGTCAACGACCTGATTGTTCAAGGTGCAGAGCCGCTGTTCTTCTTGGATTACTACGCAACAGGTAAGTTGGATGTCGATACGGCAGCGGATGTTGTGTCAGGCATTGCAGACGGCTGTGTGCAAGCAGGTTGTGCACTGATCGGTGGTGAAACCGCAGAAATGCCAGGGATGTATGAAGGCGAAGACTATGACGTAGCAGGCTTTTGTGTTGGCGTCGTCGAGAAAGAAGACGTGATTGACGGCACGAAAGTCGCCGCTGGCGACGCGCTGATCGCGGTCGGTTCAAGCGGTCCACACTCAAACGGTTACTCACTCATTCGTAAGATTCTTGAAGTCTCTGGTGCTGACAAAAACGAACAGTTAGCTGACAAAACGATTGGTGAGCACCTACTCGAACCCACCAAAATTTACATCAAATCGGCACTCAAGATGATTGAGCAGCATGACATTCATGCCATCTCGCACATCACTGGTGGCGGTTTCTGGGAAAACATCCCTCGCGTACTGCCTGAAGGCACCAAAGCGGTGATCGATGGTAACAGCTGGGAATGGCCAATTATCTTCAAATGGCTACAAGAGAAAGGCAACGTCACAACCCACGAAATGTACCGCACATTTAACTGTGGTGTTGGTCTGATTGTCGCCCTACCTAAAGCACAAGCGGACGCAGCGGTTGAACTGTTGAAAGCCGAAGGCGAGAACGCTTGGGTGATTGGCGAGATTGCAACAGCGCAAGCAGGCGAAGAACAAGTAGAGATCAACTAAAGATGAAAAGCGTTGTTGTTTTAGTTTCAGGAAATGGTTCTAACTTGCAAGCGATTATTGATGCTTGTGAAACCAACATCGATAATGGCCGAGTAACCGCTGTTTTTTCAAACAAAGCAACCGCTTACGCTTTGGAACGTGCGAAAAAAGCCGGTGCTGGCGCGCACTTTCTTGATCCAAACTCATTCGATACTCGCGACGCCTTTGATCGCGAGTTGATGAAGCAGATGGATGAATACAAGCCTGACGTTGTGGTCTTAGCGGGTTATATGCGCATTTTAAGTGGCGAGTTCGTTCGTCACTTTATGGGGCGAATGATCAACATCCACCCATCGCTGTTACCCAAATACCCAGGGCTCAACACTTACCAACGTGCCATTCACGCCGGTGACGAAGAGCATGGTACCAGTGTCCATTTTGTCACTGAGCAACTTGACGGCGGGCCTGTCATTTTACAGGCTAAAGTACCGATCTTTGATGAAGACACCGTCGAAACCCTCACCGAGCGCGTGCAAACGCAAGAGCACAAAATCTACCCTCTGGTCGTAAAGTGGATGGTGGAAGAGCGCCTCGTGATGAAAGATGGCAAAGAAGCCTACCTCGATGGCAAGCTGCTCGGCATGCATGGTTACGCCGAAGAGTAATCAAACCGTTTCAATCCAATTGGCGAGCGTTAATGCTCGCTTTTTTTTTACGCGGCGTTTCTCCTATCTCACCCTGTTGGTGAAAAAAACGACTAAGGCTTCACGAGTTTGCGCTAGCGCAACCGGGCGCTTTGAGTTTCCTCTCGTCCCTGTGTATATTTGAGAGCAGTTATCATTTGTTAAGGATACCAACATGCAAGTTTATCAGTGCTGTGACATGATTCGTGAGCTTTACGCCCAGATCGGTAGTGGCGATCAAGCCTATGTCCCACAAGCCATCACCTGCGCGCTCAAAGCGCTTAATGACATTGCAGCGGATGACGCGCTGCCTAAGTCGGTACGAGAAAAAGCGGCCTTCGCAGCGGCCAATCTGCTGATTTCTGATTTTGAGGATGCATGATGAATTTGAGCAATTTTGCCAGCATGGATAGCGTGATGCTGATGAGCATCGTCAACATGAAATTGCGCGATGATTTTGCAGGGGATCTGGACAAGCTTGCGGCGTATTTCGATATTGACCGTGCTGCCCTTGAAGCAAAGCTTGCGAGCGCAGGGTTTGAATACTTGCCTGAGGCGGGGCAGTTTCGTTAACGCGACCGCCTCTCTGCGAGCGCTAGGTTATCTTGGCTAGCGCTCAAAACAAACGTGCCTACACTAAGGTAGGCACAATAAGGTCGACAACAGTGATTACTTGGCTTTTTTACGCGCGTTGTGCCCGGCTTGCGCTTTGGCGAATACCGCCAATTGCTCTTCCCCCCAAGCTTGTGCAGCTTGTTCAGACTCAAACCCTGTTTCACTTTTTGAAACGTGAGTTTTACGTGATGTCACTTGGCGAGTGATTGTCGCACTCCACTGTGACTCTTGTTGAGTAACATGCAACGCATATTTTTTATTGGCATTCATAAATTGTTTCCTCAGACCAAGCGACCCTAATGATTGGGCCCTTCGCAAAAAAGTGCGCTATTAGAGCTTAAAAAAGCATCGCTGGCTAGTAGTTTTTTCGCTAAAAACACTTTTCGCTAAAAATAAAAAAGCGCAGCGAATTCACGCTACGCTTTTGACTAAATTAATCAGGCTTAGCCGATGTTCTTACGAGCGTTTTGGAACATACGCATCCAAGCGCCGTTTTCACCCCAACCTTCTGGTGCCCATGAGTTGGCAACCGTGCGGAATACACGCTCAGGGTGTGGCATCATAATGGTCACACGACCATCTTGTGTGGTAAGACCGGTAATCGCATTTGGCGAACCGTTCGGGTTGTTCGGGTATTGCTGTGTTGGGTTACCGTGGTTATCAACGTAACGTACTGCAACCGTACCAGACGCTTCAATCGCCGCTAGGTGGTCCGCATCACGTACTTCAACGCGACCTTCGCCGTGAGAAACCGCGATAGGCATACGTGAGCCTGCCATACCATCGAAGAACACAGAATCCGATTTCTGTACTTCCACTAAGCTAAAGCGTGCTTCAAAACGCTCAGATTCGTTGCGAACAAAACGTGGCCACAAATCAGCGCCAGGGATCAGCTCTTTCAGGTTCGATAGCATCTGACAGCCGTTACATACACCAAGAGAGAAGGTATCGTCACGGTTGAAGAAGCTTTGGAACTGCTCACGTGCTTGTGGGTTGAATAGGATAGACTTCGCCCAACCTTCACCAGCACCTAGTACGTCACCGTAAGAGAAGCCGCCACACGCCACAAGACCTTGGTATTCATCCAACGCTGCCTGACCCGTTAGGATGTCGCTCATGTGGATGTCGGTCGCTTCAAAGCCAGCACGGTCAAATGCCGCTGCCATTTCAACGTGAGAGTTGACGCCCTGCTCACGCAAGATAGCCATTTTCGGCTTCGCACCTTTTGCGATGTAAGGCGCAGCAACATCTTCGTTGACATCAAAGCTTAGATTAACGTTCAGACCTGGATCAGAGTTGTCTTTCTTCGCTTCAAACTCTTGGTCAGCACAGGCAGGGTTATCACGTAGACTTTGCATCTTATGTGTGGTCTCAGCCCAGATAGTACGAAGTTCTGTACGAGAGCGCTCAAGGATAACCGTCTCACCCGCGGTGATAACAAAGCTGTCTGTTGCTTCTACTGAACCAATAACGTGAGAACATGCCTCTAGGCCGTTGGCTGCCAATACCGCTTTCACTGCGTCTAAGTCATCGTTCTTCACCTGAACAACCGCACCGAGCTCTTCGTTAAATAGCACGGCAAGCGCATCGTCGCCTAGGTTTGCGATGTCCGCTTTCACGCCACAGTGACCCGCAAAGGCCATCTCTGCCAAGGTCACGAACAGACCGCCATCCCCTTTATCGTGGTAAGCCACCAGCTTGTCATCACGAACTAGCGTTTGCATGGCGTCAAAGAAGCCTTTTAGCTGATCTGCGTTATCCACGTCCGCAGGCTTATCACCCAGTTGTTTGTAAACCTGTGCGAGTGCTGTCGCGCCTAGTCGGTTCTTACCGTTACCAAGGTCAACAAGAACCAGTGACGTCTCGCCTTTGTCAGTATGTAGCTGAGGCGTTACTGTCTTACGAACATCTTCAACACGACCAAATGCGGTGATCACCAATGAAAGTGGTGAGGTCACCTCTTTGCTTTCACCATTATCTTCCCATTTAGTCTTCATCGACATGGAATCTTTACCCACCGGGATAGTAAGACCTAGTGCTGGACATAGCTCTTCACCGACGGCTTTCACTGCTTCGTAAAGACCGGCATCTTCGCCTGGGTGACCTGCTGGAGACATCCAGTTCGCTGACAGTTTGATGCGCTTGATATCACCGATATCTGTCGCTGCAATGTTTGTTAGAGACTCACCTACTGCTAGACGTGCTGATGCACCAAAGTCTAGAAGAGCCACTGGTGTGCGCTCACCCATAGACATCGCTTCACCGTGGTAAGAGTCGTAGCTTGCTGCGGTTACCGCGCAGTTTGCCACTGGAACCTGCCAAGGACCAACCATCTGGTCACGCGCAACAAGACCAGTTACCGAGCGGTCACCGATAGTGATCAGGAAGGTTTTCTCTGCCACTGTTGGTAGGCGTAGAACGCGATCAACCGCTTCGTTAATTTCGATGCCATCGCGTTCAATCGCTGGGCTATCGACTTTAAGTGTTTTCGCATCACGGTGCATCTTCGGCGTTTTACCCAACAAGATGTCCATTGGCATATCGATTGGCGTGTTGTCGAAGTGAGAATCTTCTAGTGTTAGATGACGCTCTTCAGTAGCCACACCGACCACCGCGTAAGGCGCACGTTCACGCTTACAGATGGCATCGAATACTTCCATATTCTCTGGCGCCACTGCCAGTACGTAACGCTCTTGAGATTCGTTACACCAGATCTCAAGTGGGCTCATGCTCAGCTCGTCGTTTGGTACGTCGCGTAGCTGGAATAAACCACCACGTTCGCCATCATCACACAGCTCTGGTAGTGCATTTGAGATACCGCCTGCACCCACATCGTGGATAAACGCGATTGGGTTGCTCTCACCAAGCTGCCAACAACGGTCGATCACTTCCTGACAACGACGCTCCATCTCTGGGTTTTCACGCTGTACAGAAGCAAAGTCAAGATCTTCCGCAGACTGACCTGACGCCATTGAAGAGGCCGCACCACCGCCAAGACCAATGTTCATCGCAGGACCACCCAGTACGATGAGTTTTGCACCCACAGGGATCTCTTTCTTCTGAACGTGCTCGTCACGGATATTACCCATACCACCAGCAATCATGATTGGCTTGTGGTAACCACGGATCTCTTCACCCGCATGAGAGGTCACTTTCTCTTCGTAAGTACGGAAGTAACCTAGTAGGTTAGGACGACCAAATTCGTTGTTGAACGCCGCACCACCGAGTGGACCTTCTAGCATGATATCTAGAGCATTTACAATGCGACCAGGCTTACCAAAGTCCGTTTCCCATGGCTGTTCAAAACCAGGGATACGAAGGTTAGAAGTGGTAAAACCAACCAGACCTGCTTTTGGCTTACCGCCAATACCTGTTGCGCCTTCGTCACGAATCTCACCACCAGAACCTGTCGAAGCACCCGGCCACGGAGAGATTGCTGTTGGGTGGTTGTGCGTCTCAACCTTCATTAGGATGTGCGCGTCTTCGTGGTGGTAGGTGTATTGACGAGTATCAGGTTCTGGGAAGAAACGACCTACTTTTGAACCCGTCATGACTGCTGCGTTATCTTTGTAAGCAGACAAAACATGATCAGGTGTCGTTTCAAATGTGTTCTTGATCATCTTAAACAGCGACTTCTCTTGATCAACACCGTCGATCGTCCAGTCTGCGTTAAAGATTTTATGACGACAGTGCTCTGAGTTTGCTTGAGCAAACATCATCAGTTCGATGTCGTTCGGGTTGCGACCCAGTTTAGTGAAGTTTTCTACTAGGTAGTCAATTTCATCTTCCGCCAGTGCCAAGCCCAAGGAAACGTTTGCCTCTTCAAGCGCAAGACGACCGCCCGCAAGAATATCAACGTGAGCAACAGGCTTAGGTTCAGCAACGCTAAACAGTGCAGAGGCAGCATCAAGCTGAGTAAATACGGATTCCATCATGCGGTCATGGATGAGTACTTTCACCGCATCCACTTGTGCGTCGTTTAACGCCACCGATGATTCAATGTAGTATGCCGTACCACGCTCTAGACGCTTAACGCTTGAAAGGCCACAGTTATGGGCAATGTCGGTGGATTTAGAAGACCAAGGAGAGATGGTGCCCGGACGAGGAGTCACAAGCAACAAAAGACCTTCAGGTGCGTGCTCTTCGATCGTTGGGCCGTAGGTCAACAACTTTTCTAGCTTTGCTAGTTCAGCGTCAGACAGATCTGCGGTAAGGTCAGCAAAGTGCATAAACTCAGCGTAAATACCTGTCACAGGCAGGTCTTGTTCACGACAAAGTTCTACTAGTTTGTTAACACGAAACTCAGAAAGAGCTGGGGAGCCACGCAAAATTCTCATGTGCTTAGGTCTCTTATGCAATTGATTAAGATGATATTGGAATAAATTCAATACGTTATAAAAAACAGTTCAAACCTATGCCAATCGCACCTCTG
>NZ_JCBDGG010000024.1:0-23902 GCF_059833835.1 Vibrio sp. R15-SG3-ISO1B
AGCGTATCACTTACGCCAGTGCACATCCAAATTGCACTGGCGGCCAACAACATTCTTAACGTGCGCAAATCGTCCTCTTGTCGCTTAGCCCTTTGCCTTAGGTAAACGCGAAATAGAACGATCATACAATACATCGCCAGCAGTAATATCCACGCGCCCCAAAGCTCAAACAGAGGACCAAAAACAAGTCCGGTGTAGTAACTGGATGTCACGTAAAATTGGTTGTCCAGAAAGTATGGACTCGGAACCACAGCCATCAATGAAAACAGACCACATATCGCGTAGGCAATCTTCAATGGGGTCGGAGCCTTATAGTCAAAGAAAGCGATGTAAAAATGCAGACCGAGTACAATAGTAAACATTGAAGTCACGATGGCGACTCGGTTAAAAATATTCAGCAGAACCAGGCTGTCGCTAACGTTCAGCATAATGCCAAACGCACCAAGGAACAGTCCGCTAGCTAAAGCGGTTAAGGAAAATATTCGATAGTAATGAACATTTTCCTCGTAACGAGATTGAAGCCGGTTATACAGCATCACAAAAAAGAAGCTCAGCACTAAACTGATGCTTGATGCGATAAACATAGGCAATGAGGTAAGTAGCACGATGCCTTCCTTTTAAGACCCAGGATGTCCCTGTATGAAAACGCTAAGTCCAAACCTAGCAATCGCTACCTCTACACTCAAGAAATATTCATCTTTTCAATCACTTTTTGGCATATTTCAACGTGACGTCACATTTGAGACAGGTTTCACATTTATGCTGTACAACGTCCACCACTGCAATCGCCAAACCTCGGCTCCTAGGCTTACGCCTCCGCCAACTGAGTCAGTAGCTCATCACGGCGCAACTCTAGGATTTCATCAATAAGCTGCTCTTTCGCACGGAGACCAAAATGATCGGCGTAATTTTTCACCTTAGAAATCTCTTCAGGTTGAAGTTGATACACCTCGCGTTTGAGGCGTTGCATCGCTTCACTCTTGATACAACCTTGCTGCTGAAGCAACTTGATGATTTCCATGTCGGCTGGGTGTGGTGTTCTTGGCATAACGGTTTCTTATATTTTTCGGATTGACGTTGTTAGTCACTGCTCGTTGGCAGTGTTAAATTTTGCAGAAAGCGTAGTCTCTGATTGTTACAATTAAATTTAAACCAATAGAAAGTTAAAAATTCCAGATCAAAGTCAACGTTCTGTGCTGAGTGTCCCTTCACGTCGGTACTCATAGGTATCCGCAAAGCGTGACAAAATCCAATCCCCAGCCGTGATCAAAGGGTAGCCACCCTGCCCTTGTTTTTCAGCTAGGCAGGATTTCAGCGTCGTGACTGGGGTATCAAAATCTGGCTCGACGAAAAATGGCATGGAAAAACGCGTCTTACCGTTGCTCGGACTCGCGACTCGATGCTTAGTGGAGCGATAAATATCATTCGTCCAGCGCTGCATTAAATCGCCAATATTCACGACATAGCTTCCCTCGACGGGCGTGGCGTCTATCCATTGATTTTGCTTATTCAGCACCTGTAAGCCGCCGCTCGAATCTTGGTAGAGTAATGTGATACAGCCGTAATCCGTGTGGGCTCCCGCCCCATTTCCCACCGTGTTGGTTGAAGGTTCTTGACTTGGGTAGTGCAACATACGCAACACAGAGATAGGTAACGTAAAATATTGGGTAAAGAAATCTTCTGGCTCATTCAGTGCAATTGCCATCGCTTTCAGTAACTTAAGGCCGACATCTAACGTAAGGCTGTAATGCTGATTCATCGCCTGGGTAAAGCCTTCAATCGAGGGGTATTGGTTGGGGCCATAGAGCTTTGGACAACGCGCAACTTGCGAATGATAGGGTGAAAGGTCAAGCGCCATATCAAAGGACTCTTTGCAATCCAACTCGCCGAGTGGATCGAGTTTCTCGGCGCTCAAACGCCCCCAACCACGGTGATTCATACTGTGCTCAATCGATATCGCTTGTTTCTCCTCTTGCGGTAGGGAAAACAGAGAGCGTGCATAGTGTTCAATCTGATTAAATTGAGTTTGAGGAATACCATGTCCTACTACATAAAAAAAGCCGAGCTCTCGGCAGGCTTGATCAATCTGATCAATAACTGGGCCCCAGTCGCGGCGATCATCAGAATTGAGCGGAGAAATATCGATAATAGGAAGTGACATGAATGCTCCTTGCAGTGTGTCATTGACTCTGCAAGGAGTGAGCAAAAAGCTGACCAACAAGCCAACTTTTATTTATCCAACATTATCAATCGCTTAAACTAAAGCGAAAGAGAAACCAAATGATATTTGCCCCACAAACTGCCGAATAGGATTGTGTTTGCACCAAAGTGAGGAAACATATAGCGAGCCGACATCAATCGATGAATCGCTCTTTGATCGCCAGAATATTCGGTAACTGGTCCATAAATACGGGCACCAGTTGTGGATCAAAATGTTTTCCGGCTTGCTCTTGAATTAGGGCGACAGCATCACTGACCGGCCAAGCTTTTTTGTATGGGCGTTCACTGGTCAGGGCATCAAACACATCCGCAATTGCCGCTAGGCGTCCTTCTATCGGAATCGCTTCACCGCTTAATCCCTGAGGGTATCCGGTTCCATCCCATTTTTCATGGTGGTTAAGCGCAATACTTTGAGCGAGGGCGATAAGCGGAGAGCGCGGGTTTTCCAAGATTCGTACCCCTGCTTCCACATGCGTCTGCATCAACGAAAACTCTTCTGGTTCCAATCGACCCGGCTTGAGCAAAATACGATCTGGAATCGCGATTTTTCCAATGTCGTGCATCGATGCCGCCATGCGCAGTTCGTCTGCCGCTTCTTCATCAAAACCGATCGCAAGCGCCAGAGTTTTCACATAATGACTCATGCGCAGTACATGCATCCCGGTCTCATTGTCTCGGTATTCAGCGGCGCGGCCTAAGCGCTGAATTAAGTCAATTTGCGTCGCTTTGAGTACATCAATTTTGACCATAGATAACTGCGTTTTAACTCGAGCACGCACAATGGCAGGGACAATAGGCTTAACAATGTAATCGACTCCGCCGAGGTTAAAACCGGTCTCCTCATCAATGCTGTCACTGAGCGCGGTGACAAAAATGATCGGTATCATTGCCGTATCGGGGTTCGCTTTCAGTTGCTGACAAAGCTCAAACCCTGTCATCTCAGGCATCATCACATCAAGCAAAATAAGGTCAAACTTCTCTTGCTCGAGCAAACTTAATGCGTCTTTGGCACTGCGAGCAAAGGAGAGCCTATAATCGCTGTGCAGTACTTGTTTCATCACTTTCAAGTTCGCGGGTTCATCGTCCACGACCAATAATCTTGGCACCAAACGCATCACTGGGTTATGACGTGTGAGGGGCTCTGGCGTTAATGTTGTCATCGTCACAGCGTTCCTTATTCAGCTAGGTAGGTTAACGCCAAGTCGATATGCTCGCTGGCTTTGGAAAATTCAAACTCGTCGATCGCGTTCATGGCATCGATGATCGGCTTTTGCAGTTTGTCTGGCGCGCGACTGCGAAGGGTTTCACCAATATCCTCACGCAACTCGCCACTGTGGGTCGCCGCTCGCCACTCTGTTAATAGACGCTCAATCTCATCGACATGCAACGCGTCATCGAGCGTTATTTCTTTAACTTGGGTATCGGTTTGACTCAGTGCAATGCGACTATCGAGCTCCTGCTTGACCTTATGCCAACATAGCGACAGATCGCCAATCAATGGCAGCGCTTTCGCGTGATCTTGCTGTATAGCGGCGTGCTCTATCTGGGCAAAGAGTTGGTGCAGCGCCATTAAAGCCAAGTTGCCACACACGCCTTTGAGTGCATGGGCTTGCGAACGCACAGCCCGCCAGTCTTGGTTTTGCAGTGACTGCGCCAAGGCACTCGGAAGCCCCTCATGCTTGTCCAGCATCTTGCCAAGCTCCGCTAAGTAGAGCGCCTCATCCACCCAAAGTGTCAGCGCTTTCTGCCAATGAATCATCGCCTGATCACGGCTCTCTTTGCCAGACGGCTCTGCGGGCGACGATGGGATACTGACCTGTGATTCAACCTTTAACACGCGCGCCATTTCTGCGCTCAAACGGTTAAAATCAACCGGCTTATTGGCAAAGCCGTTCATGCCCGCTTCTTGCGCTTGGCGTTTGTCTTCGGTCAAGACACTGGCAGTCAGAGCAATAATCGCGACAGGGGGTTTGTCTTGCTCGCGTTCCCATTGACGAATCTGACGGCTGGCTTGTAGGCCATCGAGGAGCGGCATTTGTAAGTCCATCAATATCAAATCAATCTCGTGCGTTTGGTATTGCTGGACCGCTTCAACACCATCGCGCGCGACCCATACTTGATGACCCGCTCGTTCAAGAAGCAGAGAAAGCAGCGTCACGTTTTGTTCAATATCGTCACAGACTAACACTCGCTGGCTTGGCAGCTTCACTTGCGAGTGAACGTCCGCGCGCGGCAGCCGTTCACTTTTGGGCAGGGGCAGTTCGAAGTAGAAGCAGCTTCCTTTTCCGAGTTCACTGGTGGCATGAATCTCTCCACCCATTAGTTCAACCAACTGCTTGGAAATACTGGTCCCTAACCCCGTACCACCGAAACGACGGCTCATGGAAGCATCGGCTTGCGTAAAAGGATCAAAAATCGCCTCAACCCGGTCAGGCGCAATGCCGATACCGGTATCCATCACGCTAAAACGCATCACATCGCTCAGCTCAGTGGGCGCGATGTTAAGCGTGACGCTCCCCTCTTCGGTAAACTTGATGCCATTACCCACTAAATTCATCAGTACTTGGCGGATGCGGTCTTCTGCGCCGAAGACAATAGCTGGCACGCGATCATCAATATGTAGGTTGAGCTCAATGCCTTTGTTTTTCGCATTAAGCCATAACGTAGAGATGACGCCATCGACACAATCCGCAAGATGAAACACCACAGGTTCGACTTCGAGCTTGCTTTTTTCCAACTTAGCGCTGTCGAGAATATCATTGAGAAGATGAAGCAAAGAGCGAGACGCGTTGGATATGGTTTCCAGGTGACGTCTATCCTCGCTACCCATTGGTGATTCGAGCAAAATATTGGTAAAACCGATGATCGCGTTCATGGGCGTGCGGATTTCGTGACTCATATTAGCCAAGAATGCCGCTTTGGTTTCGACCGCTTCTTCGGCAATGCGTTTCGCATTTAACAGTTCAGACTCCATCTCTTTGCGATTGGTGATGTTGATCATCACACCATCAATCCACAATATGGTGCCGTCTTCATCGCGCACTACCATGCCGTTTTCAAGCACCCATACGGGTTGACCGGCTTTATCAATCAACTGATATTCGACAGCATAGGTTTGCTTGTTGCTGGGCAAGGCGGCGATCGTGTCACGCACCGATTGCTCGTCCTCTTCAACAATCAGTGAAGCTAAGCTTATGTTTCCTTCAAGGAACTCCTCCGATCGATAGCCACAGAGCTCCACGATGGCATCACTGAGGAAAATCGGACTCCATTTTGGGTCAAAACAGCGTCGAAAAGCCGCGCCGGGGATATTACGCATCAAAGAGGTTAATCGCTCTTGGCTATCACGCAGCTTGACTTCCATCGCTTTACGTTCAGAAATGTCTGCAATAAAGCCAACAAATAATGTATCACCATGCGTAAGGTGGACTTTACCTACACCAAGGCGAACTGGAAATTCATGGCCCTTTTTGTGCTGAGCATAAACTTCGCGCGGCGCACCAATGATTTTGTTCTCGCCCGTTTTGAGATAATTAGCCAAATAACCATCGTGTGCTTGCTTGTGAGGGGCTGGCATTAATTTGGAAATGTTTTGCCCAAGCAATTCATGCTCTTGCCAACCGAAAATTCGACTGGCGGCAAAGTTGACACCTTGAATGATGCCTTTCGCATCGATGGTAATCACCCCGTCCGTCGCGGTATCGAGGATTGCTTGCAATCGAGATTCGCTGGCAGTTTTCTCGGTTAATAATTGTCGGTAGCGCAGCTGTGAACTGACGTTCACCGCTAAGGTGGAAATAAGCAAAGTCGCAATGGAAACGGCGATGGCAATAAAAGACTGTTCGTGCAAATCCTGCGGGGCCATCATCATAGAATGAGGTTCGAGCATAATGAAGCGCGCCGCTTCCATGCCGGTGTAATGCATACCTGAAATGGCGCATCCCATGATCGCAGCGCTAACCAAGTTGATATGAAATGAACGCATGGTAGGGAAATGATGCTTAAGTAGGCGGCGCGCAGAGAGTGCGACGATGGCCAATCCGACCGCGACAACAATCGACAGACCAAACCAATACGGGTCATAGCGCAGCATGGCCCCCATTTCCATGGCTTCCATTCCGATATAGTGCATGGCACCAATACCCGCGCCTACCACCACACCATTGCGCAGAATAAGTCGATAAGAATCACGCTGATTGATCAACGATCGCAGTACCAAATAACTGGCTAACACCGCAGGAAGAAGCGATATCAATGTGAGTAAGGTGTCATAACTCATGTGATGAGGCATCTGAAAGGCGAGCATGCCGACAAAGTGCATACTCCAAATCCCCCCCGCCATAATGAAAGCACCAGAAATCAACGCCACCTGCTTATGTGATGGCGTAACGATGTGACGAGCGGCAGCGGCGAGTCTCAGTGCAAAGAATGACGCCATCATCGCAAGAAAGATGGAGACAACAACCAACCAAGGAACGTAGGTTCCTGTCATCAACGTATATGAGCCAACTTCTGTTATGAATAACCTATCGAGCATGAGGGAAATCACCCACTTTTTGTAATGATACTTTTATCAACTATTGGATGCATAAGGTACTATTTGTATTAATAAATGTGTAGGCATTTATAACCCTTAATTATTAGTGGAATCTCGCTGATCTAAAAACTTGACAGCTATTTCAATCACTTTTGTTTATTTTCCGATCTTTACACTCCCCCTAAAACGCAAAAAAGCCGCAGAATTCTGCGGCTTTTTGATGACCAAAAGGTCAAATTTAAGAGCTATTCGCTGACAAACTGCTGCTGTGGCGCGCGCGATGCGTTGACCAAGAGCACACCAACGGTCAGAACCATGGTGCCACACAAGATGAAGAGAAGGCGTCCAGTGAATTCATTTGGAATCAATGCCATCGCAAGAATACCTAGACCAGCAACACTGATCAGTTTGCCCAGCATGCCACGTTGCTTAGTATCGAGGTTCTGCTGTTCTTCTGAGTTAGCCACCACAGGCGTATTCCAGTTTTCGAACAGTTTTTCTACTTCCGCTTCACGCTCTGGCGAACGTCCTTTGTACACCAAGGTTGTCGCTAAGAAGAAGCCACCAGTGAACACTACGTGCGCCGCAAGGCTCAGTGCCACTTTCAAGTCCGCCCATTCACGACCAGTCAATGCTTGTTCCATACCGAACCAGTTCTCGATATGTTCTGCTTTTAGCGAGATACCAAAGTAGTAAGAGACGAAGCCACCGACCACTAGCGTTGCCCAACCAGCCCAGTCTGGCGTCTTGCGAACCCACATACCCAGTAGTACTGGGATCAACATTGGGAATCCGATCAGAGCGCCCACGTTAAGTACGATGTCAAATAGGCTTAGGTGACGAAGTGAGTTGATAAACAGACCAATGCCGATGATGACAAAGCCCATCACAATAGTGGTCACTTTACTTACCACAACCAACTCTTTCTGAGACGCATGAGGGCGCATAATTGGGCTGTAGAAGTTCATCACGAAGATACCCGCGTTACGGTTCAGACCTGAGTCCATTGAAGACATGGTCGCCGCAAACATTGCTGACATTAGTAGACCCACCATACCTGCAGGCATTACGTTTTGTACGAATGCTAGGTAAGCTGCATCGCCACCTACGCTACCGTATTGGTCAGCGAAGTCCGGCATGAACGCCGCTACGTACCAAGAAGGTAGGAACCAAATCAGTGGACCAACAATCATAAGTACACAAGCAAGACCTGCTGCTTTGCGAGCGTTGTCACTGTCTTTTGCACATAGGTAGCGGTATGCATTGATACTGTTGTTCATTACACCAAACTGCTTGATGAAGATGAATACCACCCAAAGCACAAAGATGCTCATGTAGTTTAGGTTGTTACCAACAAAGAAGTCGCCTTCGAAGTTAGACACGATGTTCGTTAGACCACCACCGTGGAAGTATGCCGCTACCGCACAGGTAATGGTTACCGCCATGATAACGAGCATCTGCATGAAGTCAGAGGCTACGACCGCCCAAGAGCCGCCTGTCACCGCCATCAGCATGAGAACCAGACCCGTCACAACGATCGTGGCTTCCATCGGGATGTTGAAGACAGCGGCTACGAAGATAGCAAGACCATTCAGCCAAATACCTGCTGAAATTAAGCTATCTGGCATACCTGCCCATGTGAAGAACTGCTCTGACGTCTTACCGAAGCGCTGACGAATGGCTTCAATTGCCGTAACAACACGAAGTTGACGGAACTTTGGCGCAAAATAGATGTAGTTCATGAAATAGCCAAACGCGTTGGCAAGGAATAGGATAACAACGACGAAACCGTCGCTGAACGCGCGTCCTGCGGCTCCTGTGAACGTCCATGCTGAAAACTGCGTCATGAAGGCGGTAGCTCCTACCATCCACCATAACATCTTACCGCCCCCTCGAAAGTAGTCGCTGGTTGAGGTGGTGAACTTACGGAACATCCACCCAATCGCGACTAAAAAGAAGAAATAGGCAAGAACAACAAGAGTATCAATGGTCATTTTTTCAGCCTTAAAATTAATAACATTAGCTTGTGACAAGCATACCCGAACATAAATCCATTTGTACTACAATATGCCTTTTGTGTGATCTAAAACAGATTTGATCGCACACTTTATTTGCAAGCGAATATTTAGTTTCATACATAAACAAGATGCAGAGCACAGATACATAGCGAAGAATGATACAAAGGTACTACTTCGAGTACTCCCGACAACGACACTCCAAAAAGTCATACAATTAAAAATAAAAAACCCAGCTTACGCTGGGTTTTTTTTACTACTTACACACTATACTAAGACAGCGAGATTTCAACAGTCTCACCATCAACGGTAAGAATCAGCGACTGCCCTTCTAGCTTATGAGAGACTTCCACTTGCTCACCGGCGTTCTTGTTTGGCACAAGAAGCGTTAGGATGTTGTGCTGTTTTGATGGTTTGAACTGCACTTCAACGTGACGGTGAATTTCAAGATCTTGGTACTCGTATGGGTCAACTTCGCCGAAGCCTTCAACGTTCTTAACAGATTCAATGTTGTCAGCAGACTCGTTGATGAAGTTCACGTCTAGGTGCGCTACTTCGCCACGGATAGTGAATGACTTGTCAGCCACTTCATTCGCGAATGTTGTGTGCATTAGCCAAGTCATGTCTTTCTCTTCAGAAAGAGCAGCCTTGTCTTGCATTACGAATACTTTACCCTTCACAAACCAGATCTTACGCTTGTAAGACTCGATTTCTGGAACGAAGTATTTGTAAGATGCTGTCGCATCACCTTCAACCATCTTGATTTCAGATTCAGTATCGAAGTCAGTGATGTTACCGCCCGCTTCAATACAGAAACGATCTTGGTGACCGTCAAAGCCGGTGTTCTTGTTCTCACCGTACTGACCTTTACCACCGAATAGAGGAAGGTTCTTAGAGAAGGTTTGACGACGCCATTTAGTGTGCATGTCTACACCGAAACCACCGTAGTAGCCAGTGATAGCAGCTAGCGTTTCACCGAATGCGTGCAGAGTGAACGCGTTTTGGTCACCGTGTGAGTGAGAGATAGAGCCAAATGGTGAACACTTGAAGACCATGTGGATGTGGTTATCACGCTCTGTCATCTTGTTGTGGAATGCCGCCCAACCTGTGATTGGGAATACTTTCAACAGTGGATCGTTTGACGGTGCTTTCTCTTCTGGTGCATCCCAAAGGATGTTGAAGCGTAGGTCGTCGTAGCCGAAGTCCCACCAACCGAAGTTGTAGAATTTCGTGTGAGCTTCAGTATCACGGCCTTTAAGCTGGTTGTAGTACCAAACGTATTCAGGCTTCTGGTTAACACCTGCGTAGTGCTTGATGTTGTAAGCCAGTTTTAGACCTGGGAAGTCACCAATTGATGACTGGTCACAGAAGCTCGCGCGCTTAGAGTGAACAGGCATACAGTATAGTGGGAAGTCACCAGTGTTTTCGTAGAATGTCTTGTTGAACATATCTACGCCACAGTAGGCTTTCAATAGGTCGAACGCTTCGCCTAGGAATGCAGTTTGCGTGTTCCAGTAGTCAGGACCTTCAGCCCAACCGCCGTCTTCACCGCCCCATGGTGGGTAGTGTACTGCGTAGTATTCCAGAGCGTATGCGATGTACTCGCCTGCTTTCGGGTGATCGTGGTAAAGCGCGATACACGTTGGGATAATAGCAGAAGAGATTGAACGTACACCGTGGCTGTTTAGAGGGTTGTTCAGTAGATCAACCGTCACGCGTAGGTGGTGCATGATTTCGTCAAGACGCTCGATTAGTGCGTCTTGAACTTGCTGACGCTCTTCATCAGTGAAGTAAGCGTGTAGCCAGTCGTAACCCCAAGCCATGGCTGCGATTACACGGAAAGCGGCTTCGTCGTTGTAACCACGAGAAGTGACGCCTTCTGGATCGTAAGTCGAGAGCTTTAGAGTCCAAGCTTTTGCTTTGGCGATGAGCTCTTCGTCTTCTTTCACGATACCAGCGATGGCAAGGTTACGTGTCGCGTTAAGCGCCATTTGGCAATCAACGTACATTTGACGCCAGTAAGGACGCCATAGAGAAGCTTTGCCTACCGTCTCTTCTGGGTAAGGTTGAGGCTCTTCAAATGGAGCCGTATCTAAAAACTTAACCGTAGAGTTGTTGTAGAAGTCGTCGAACATGCAGTGAGATTCATCTGCGCGTACCGCGGCTTTAAACGCGTCTAGGTCCGCAGATTGAACAAGAAGACGCGGACGCGCTTCGCTTAGGTTGTCAAGGAACGACAAATCAAAATCGCGCTTTTGTACTTCGATTGGGAGTAGATCGACAAGGTTACCTGCTGAAGTGTCATTTTCCAGCTTCATCTTCCTGATCGCATCAAGAGATTTTTGGTTGCTCATGTTAACTCTCTTTGTAGTGAGGGTTTGAAGGGTATGGGCAATAATATAAATCTTATTGTAGGACAATTAAACCTTAAAACGCGAAAAATGGGCTTTTTTGTCATTTCCGTGACCTAAAACAAATTGACAGCTCAGAAACGCAAAAAAGCGAGCACACGGCTCGCTTTCATCATCGATTTGGTGTCGGCTTAGTTTACGTGCGCAACCGCCGCCTTCACTAGTGCACCTAGCTCGTCCCACTTACCTTCGTCCATCAGGTTCGTTGGTACCATCCAAGTACCGCCACACGCTAGTACAGAAGGGATAGATAGGTAATCATCCACATTCTTAAGGCTAACGCCACCCGTTGGCATGAAGTTAACTGGGTAAACCGCTGTCAATGCTTTTAGCATAGGCACGCCGCCTGAAGGCTCAGCAGGGAAGAACTTCAACGTACGAAGACCCATTTCCATCGCTTGCTCAACAAGGCTTGGGTTGTTCACGCCAGGAACGATCGCCACGCCTTTGTCTAGGCAGTATTGCACGGTACGAGGGTTGAAACCTGGGCTAACGATGAAATCAACGCCCGCATCGATAGACGCGTCCACTTGCTCGTTCGTTAGAACGGTACCTGAACCGATCAGCATGTTCGGGAACTCTTTACGCATCACGCGGATCGCTTCAATGGCACATTCAGTACGTAGCGTGATCTCTGCGCAAGGCATGCCGTTTTCTACTAACGCACGACCTAAAGGAATCGCGTGCTCAACTTTGTTGATGGCGATAACAGGGATCACTTTCAGGCTTGCTAGTTTTTCGTTCAATGTTGTCATAATGTTTAGACTCTCTCGTTATAAAGCTCGCACAAAGGCGAGCTTACTATTCATTCGATTACAAAGGTAAATCTGGCATTACATCACGAGGAATGATCGCACCTTTATGCTGAATCACTTGTCCTGCCATGCAGTGGCCGTTGAATGCTGCTTCTTGTGCGTTACCGCCCGTCAGACGTTTCGCTAAGAAACCTGCGCTGAATGAATCACCTGCTGCTGTGGTGTCAACCACGTTGCTGACCGGTTTTGGCGCGACGTAGTTCGCCTCTTCACCTTCAACGACGAGGCAATCTTGCGCACCACGTTTGATGATGATCTCTTTTACGCCCGCTTCCGATGTGCGCTTGATGCACTCTTCAAGGTGTTCATCACCGTACAATGCCTGCTCATCTTCAAACGTCAACAACGCAGTGTCGGTCAGAGACAGCATCTTCGAGTACCACTCAATCGCTTCAGCTTGGTCTGCCCATAGCTTAGGACGATAGTTGTTATCGAAGAATACTTGACCGCCGCGCTCTTTGTATTGCGCTAGGAAGTTGATCAACGTCTCACGCCCCACAGGGGTCAAAATCGCGAGCGTAATACCGCTTAGGTAAACCGCGTCAAAGCCAAACAGCGCATCAATCAACGCTTTAGACTCAGGCTGCTCGAACATAAACTTCGCTGCCGCTTCGTTACGCCAGTAATGGAAGTAACGCTCGCCAGTATCATCGGTTTCGATGTAGTACATACCTGGGTTTTTACCGTGAATACGCATCACGTTTGACGTATCGATCCCCTCTTCTTGCCAAACCTGTAGCATCTCAGTACTGAACGAGTCTTCACCCAGTGCCGTAATGTAACTGGTGTTTACATCGTGACCTTTGGTCAAGCGAGAGAGGTAGAGTGCGGTGTTTAGTGTGTCACCACCGAATGATTGCTTTAGTTCACCTTCTTTCTTCTGAAGCTCAACCATACATTCGCCGATGATAGCAACATTAATCATTTTCATTGTTTACCTTAGCAATTGAACTGCCAATGAATTACTTCAGGAAGTCTTCACGTGCAGGGTTAAAGACGTCTAGCAGGATACTGCCTTCTTCGAGCGCAACCGCGCCATGAACAAAGTGTTTCGGTGCGATGTACGCATCGCCTGGCTTCAGTACTTTTTTCACGCCGTCCACTTCTGCTTCGAAACTGCCTTTCACTACGTAGCCGATTTGATCGTGAATTTCGTGAGCGTGAGGGTGACCAATCGCGCCTTTATCAAACTCAAGGTGAACCGCCATCAAGTCGTCAGTATAGCCAACAATTTTACGTTTAATCCCGCCGCCAATGTCTTCCCAAGGGTGATCGTCTAAAAGAAAAAATGGATTCATCGTTTTGCTCCTAAAATCTAGCGTAGTGCTGTTTGTTCACATCATACCTCAGTGAGATTAATTGTAATACAATACAAACCAAAAGTGTGATGCAAATCAAAAATGAAACTACGTTTCAACTATTTCACCATCAATTATCGAACAAGAAAACGTCGAGTAAATCTCTGTGTTCTGGCCCGTTAATTCAGGTCCTCAATGCGAATTCAGTGATTTCGCTCATCATTTTTCCTCTCTACCCTACCATAATAATCAATATTGTATTACTTTATGTGGCAAATAATTTCTCTGCTACACCCAAAGGTGACGAGGACATAACGATGAACGCGCTCTTATTCACGCAAGATGAACTGACACTCCTACGCCAGGAAGTGGGTCAGCCCACCTTAATGGGCAAGACCATCGACAAACACTGTCGTGAACTTGAAGCGTTTATGCGCTTACCCCTCGAAGTACCCGGTCACGGTGAAGCCGGTGGCTACGAACACAATCGCCATAAACAGAACTACACATACATGAACCTTGCTGGACGCTTGTTTCTGGTCACACAAGATGAGCGATATGCAGCGTTTGTTCGTGATTTACTCGATGGCTATGCGGATATCTATTTAACGCTTGATTATCAAGTTCAGAAGAATACCAACCCGACTGGGCGATTGTTCCACCAGATCCTTAATGAACATGGCTGGCTTCTGTTTGCCAGCATTGCCTATTCCTGTGTTTCTCACACTATGAGTGAAGCGCAAAGAACGCGCATTATTGATCGCCTCTTTATGCCGATGATTGAAATGAGTACAGAGAAGTATGCACACCGTTTTGACCATATTCATAATCATGGTGTCTGGGCAGTCGCCGCTGTCGGTGCCTGCGCCGTCGCGATTGATAAACCTGAGTACTTGGAGATGGCCGTCTATGGCCGCGATAGAAACGCAACGAGCGGATTTTTAGATCAAGTATCGCACCTCTTCTCCCCATCGGGTTATTACCTTGAAGGGCCTTACTACTCTCGTTTTACCATTCGACCGTTAGTGCTGTTTGCCGAGATCATCCACCGACACCTACCTGAGGTCGATATTTACCGCTATAAAGATGGTGTGGTCGGTAAAACCGTGCAAGCGTTGTTGGCGACCGCTTACCCTAATGGTGTGTTCCCTCCTCTGAATGACGCCTCACAAAGCATGAGCATCAACGATGCCGGCGTGCAGGTCGCCGTGAGCATCTATGGCGCGCATTATGGTTTGGACGATAACATTCTTGGTATGGCGAAAATTCAACAAGGCGTTTGGATGCATCCTTGCGGCTTGGCACTCTCTAATGCCTTTGAAGAGGTTCAGGCGCAGCGTGAGATTGGTCTACCCTACTGGCCAAGTGTTGAACTGTGTGAAGGTCCAAATGGCGATCAAGGTGCACAAGGCTTTATCCGCATGCAAGATCCAAGTGGCGATGTAACCCAACTTGTGATGAATTATGGCATGCACGGCATGGGGCATGGCCATTTCGATACCCTTGGCATCACCCTATTCAATCGCGGTCAAGAAGTGCTACGTGAGTATGGCTTTGCGCGTTGGGTCAACATTGAACCTAAGTTTGGTGGACGCTACTTAGCCGAAAACCCATCGTATGCTCGCCAAACCGTTGCTCATAATCTGGTCACCGTTGATCAAAAGTGCCAGAACCAATTCGACGTCGAACGCGCAGACACTCGCAGCGGGACGCCACACTTTTTCGATGCGACTCAAGAGACACTAAAGGGCATGAGCGCATTCGCCAACGAGCATGTGGATGGTTGCGACATGCAGCGCAGTGTCTTTTTACTCAGCCTAGACGAGCTAGAAGCGCCACTCTTGATTGACCTGTACCGCATCGACAACCAACCGGACCAAGCCAATACGCTGCACAGTTACGACTACACACACCAATATCAAGGTCAAATCATTCGTAGCAACGTGGAGTATTACACCCATCAAGAGCTGCGCCCACTGGGCGATAGCCACGGTTATCAGCACTTATGGAACGTGGCAGAAGGAGAAGTCGCAGATTGTGCATTGGTCAGTTGGCTTCAGGGCCACAGCTACTACACTTGGGTTGGCGCGAGTTCAAATCCGAGCAGCAAGCTAATCTTTACACGCACAGGGGCCAATGACCCTAGTTTCAATTTGCGCAGCGAACCCGCCTTTCTGCTTCGAAGTGAAGGCCCGTCGGCGGTGTTTGCCTCTGCGCTTGAAACGCACGGCTATTTTAATGAAGAATTTGAACAGTCGGTCAATGCTCGAGGCCAAGTGGAGTCCATCCAAGTGGTTGCCTATAGCGATGCTGGGAGCGTTGTGCAGATCCGCACCCGCCTCCATGAAATTACCTTGATGGTCAGCCACCAGCAGCACGTGGCTGAGAATACGCCGCACCAAGTGGCGGACACAGAGAATGCAAACATTTACAGCTGGAACGGTGCCTACGCGTTAGACATCACCCCAAATAACTAAGTATCGGTCAGGAGACAACATAATGAGCTATCAACCTCTATTAATGAATGTTGAGGAAGCAGCTGAACTACGTAAAGCACTTGGCACGGATAGCCTATTAGGACGCGCATTGGCGCGCGACATCAAAAAAACCGACCAATATATGACACAGGTTGGCATTGAAGTCCCTGGTCATGGTGAAGGTGGCGGTTATGAGCATAACCGTCACAAGCAGAACTATATCCACATGGATTTGGCGGGTCGTTTGTTTCTCATCACCCAAGAAGATAAGTATCGTGACTACATTGTCGATATGCTCACCGCTTACGCCAAAGTGTACCCAACGCTTGAGAGCAATGTCAGTAAAGATACCAACCCACCAGGCAAGATCTTTCACCAGACACTGAATGAAAACATGTGGATGCTCTACGCATCGTGCGCCTACTCTTGTGTCTACCAGACACTATCGGATGAGCAAAAGGCGCTGATCGAAAACGATCTCTTCAAGGAGATGATTGACTTGTTTGTTGTCACCTATGGCCATGATTTTGATATCGTTCACAACCACGGTCTTTGGGCAGTGGCTGCGGTCGGTATTTGTGGTTATGCCATTAACGATCAAGCCTCGGTTGATAAAGCACTGTATGGTCTGAAGTTGGACAAGGTCAGTGGCGGCTTCTTAGCACAGCTTGATCAACTCTTCTCGCCCGATGGCTACTACATGGAAGGCCCCTACTACCACCGCTTCTCACTGCGTCCTATTTACCTGTTCGCCGAAGCGATTGAGCGCCGTCAGCCAGAGATTGGGATCTACGAGTTCAATAACTCGGTCATTAAGACGACGTCTTACGCAGTGTTCAAAACCGCGTTCCCAGACGGCACCTTACCAGCGTGCAACGACTCGTCAAAAACCATCTCTATCAATGATGAAGGCGTGGTGATGGCGACGTCTGTTTGCTTCCATCGCTATGAACAGAACGAAACCTTACTCGCGATGGCCAACCACCAACAGGACGTATGGGTACACATCTCAGGTAAAACGCTCTCTGATGCGGTTGCGAATGCCAGCGACATCAAGCCATTCAACTGGGGGAGCTTATACATTACCGACGGCCCACAAGGTGAGAAAGGGGGTCTCGGTATTTTGCGTCACCGCGACGCGCAAGACGACGACACCATGGCGTTGATCTGGTTTGGGCAACACGGCTCTGATCACCAATACCACTCAGCACTCGATCATGGTCACTACGATGGTTTGCATCTGAGCGTATTCAATCGCGGCGTAGAGGTCCTGCACGATTACGGCTACGGTCGCTGGGTCAATGTCGAGCCTAAGTTTGGTGGACGCTACATCCCGGAGAACAAGTCGTACTGCAAACAAACGGTCGCCCACAACACCGTGACGGTGAATCAGAAAACGCAGAACAATTTCAACACTGCCCTGGCAGAGTCAAAGTTTGGTGAGAAGCACTTCTTCAACATCGACAACGCCAAACTGCAAGGCATGAGTGGTCGTATCCGTGATTACTATGAAGGCACGCAGATGCAGCGCAGCATCCTACTTGCCGAGTTACCCGAGTTTGAAAAACCGCTGGTGATTGATGTCTATCGAATCGAATCCGAGCAGGAGAACCAGTACGACCTTCCTGTGCACTACAGCGGCCAGATCATTCGTACCGACTTTGAATACAACACACACTCCACACTCAAGCCGCTTGGCGATTCTGACGGTTATCAGCACCTTTGGAACCTAGGCTCAGGTAAAGTAGAAGGCAGCGCGCTGGTCAGTTGGCTAGTGAAAAACAGCTACTACACGTTAGTCACCAGTGCGAATTCTAACAGCGAAGTGATTTTTGCTCGTCTCGGCGCCAACGATCCTGACTTCAACCTGCGCAGTGAGCCCGCATTGATTCATCGCCAAAGTGCAAAAGATCATGTCTTTGCCTCCGTCCTTGAAACACACGGCTACTTCAACGAAGAGTTTGAACAATCCGTCAATGCACGTGGTTTTGTCAGCGCGGTGACCGTGGTGGGTCACAACGAAGTCGGCACTGTGATTCGCATCAATACAACGTCAGGTAATCACTACCACTACGCCATTTGTAACCTTGATGAAGAGGCACAACATGGCGAGCACAGTGTTGAATTTAATGGTACCGCCTACACATGGCAGGGTGCCTTTGCCCAAATTGATTAGACCGTGTTCGGTTCGCTCGTTGGCCCCACCGACTGAGCGCCCCTCTCTCACATGGGCTTATTGATGTAAAAATCTAACTAAGACAAAAGCCGAGCATCCCGCTCGGCTTTTTATTTACAAGTTATCATATGACAAAAATAACCATGACTATGATGAGGATTTCATCGTGCTCGCGATCACTAAAACCTCCCTTTAACCATTTAAATATCTGAGCTGGAGCACTGTTTGGCACTCTCGATAGTGATCAAAATAACACTAGGCCAACTCCTCGTTGTTCATCATTAAAATAATACAATATCATTTGTTTGTGATTAGGACGTAACACGGAATTAATGCCCATGAAGAAGGATCACGTATCCATAGCTAAAGATGCCGTCGAACTTGTCAAACCCGCTATAGACAAGCTCTTTGAGCGAACCAATCGCCAGGAGCTACACATAGTGATCATGGACCCAAGGCTCAAACCTTGGGAGGCAAGCTTCGAAGAGGCCATTTTGTACCAAACCTCACTGGGCTCTCCAGATGAGTGGACCATCCCTTTTGACCAATTTGCCCTTAATAAAGCTAAGCAAGCATGGCGCAGCGGTCAACCTAACCTGGTCAACCAAACCCTGCACACATCATCACTGCAATCGGAGGATCTGCTGTTCTATGGCTCCTTTGTATACGGCGATGTCGTCGTCGCGTGCAGCGGCGTCGAACAATGGTACGACATGCTCATCAGCGGATGGCTAGCCGTCGCATTTGAGCAACTGTGCATGAGCGAGTACCAAAACAATAAAAGTAACAACCCTACACAAACTTACCGAAACTGAACGTGAAGAGAAGGTCTAAGACTATGAGCAAACTACTGAAATCTCTACTGGTTACCGCAGGCATTATGGCGTCAGCGAGCGCTATCGCCGCCGACTATCCGACCAAAAACATTCGACTTGTTGTTCCCTTTGGTGCGGGTGGCGGTACGGATGCCGTAGGTCGTACCTTGGCCAATTCTGCCAAAGATATTCTCGGTCAAAACATTGCCGTGATGAACCGTACTGGTGGTGCAGGCGCCGTAGGCATGAGCTTTGGTGCTCAACAACGTCCCGATGGCTACACACTGACGGTCGTTACACGCGAAATTGCGTCATTACCTCAAATGGGACTCATGCAACACGACGCGAGCGATTTTAAATTGATCCGTCTGGTCAACCTTGACCCTGCGGTTGTGTTGGTGCACAAAGACAGCCCATACAACACCATCAACGATCTGATTGCCGAAGCCAAAAAAGGCGATGGCGTCGTGAAGTTTGCCTCCACCGCAGCGCCAAACTTCTACCTAATGGCTCTAGAAAAAGACCAAGGCATCAAGTTAAATGCCATTCCTTACAACGGTGCAGCGGAAGCCATCCCGTCCGTATTGGGTAACCACACCGACGTGACTATGGTTACGCCAGGAGAAGCGATTGCGCAGCTTCGTTCAGGTCAGCTTAAAGCGCTCGGCGTGATGTCTAATGAGCGTATCTCGTACATTCCAGATGTCCCAACCCTCAAAGAACAAGGCGTTGATGTGGTAACAGGAACATGGCGTGGTATTGGCGCGCCAAAAGACACGCCAGATGAAATCATTGAGACCTTAGGTAAAGCCTTTGATGAAGCAATGGCATCTGCTGAGTTCAAACAGTTCATGGAAAAAGGTGCGATGACCATCCACAACATGAACGCCGAAGAGTTTACTCAGTTCGTCAAAGACGATACCAAAGCACTGAGCACACTCATCAACTGATCGACGTCGAGTTATTGGGAGCCTTCTCTTGAGGCTCCCATTTTTTGCTGTATCGAGGTGTCCCTATGATGAACCGTCATGTAATTTTCCCTTCTCTCATGATTGTATTGAGCGCACTGACTCTTGCAGTCATCACTCAGTTTGATCAACCGAGATTTCAAGATGCGAGCGTCAACGCACAATTCTTCCCGAGCGTAATCGCTATGATGCAAATCGTCATCTGCGTTGCGCTGATTATTCAACACAAGCTCAAAACCACTGCGTCTAGCGATGCGCCGATTTTCTCCAAAATGGCGTGGTTCGGTTTGGCCTTTCTCATTACGTATGCCGCGCTCATCAGCGTGATCGGTTACTTGTATGCCAGCTTACTCGCGTTCACCCTCTACCTGATCTGCTTTAGAGTGAAAAAGCCGGTATTTTATGCCGTGGCGTGGGTATTTGTCTTTTCTGTTTACTATCTGTTTGGCGAGGTGTTTTACATTGCTTTGCCCGACGGCTACTTCTATTAAGGAGGGCGTATGTTAGAACATCTGTTTAACGGCCTCTTGACGGCTTTTAGCCCAGCAGTATTGCCAGTGCTGATTTTCGGCGTTGTCGGCGGTATTGTACTTGGCGCCCTACCAGGATTGACCGCGACGATGGGGGTCGCCATTTTACTGCCTTTCACCTTCGGCATGGAGTCCACTCCGGCACTGGTGATGCTTATCGGCGTCTACATTGGAGGCATTTACGGCGGCTCTATCGCGGCGATTTTACTTAAGACGCCCGGTACACCCGCTTCCGCAGCGACGGTGTTGGATGGGCATACACTTGCGGCGAAAGGCCAGGCCGCCCGTGCACTCAGTATCTCAGCTGTCGCGTCCTTTATTGGTGGATTGATCAGTACCGTAGTCTTGATAGCCATCGCGCCCCTATTGGCCAATTTCGCCCTACGCTTCAACGCGCCGGAATATTTCGCCCTCGCCCTGTTTGGATTAACCATCATCGCCAGTGTCTCGGCACAAAATATTCTTAAAGGCTTGTTAGCTGGCACCATTGGCTTACTGGTCTCTACGATAGGCTTAGACCCTATCAGCAGCGTACCCAGATTCACTTTTGGCGTGATGGATTTATACAGTGGCGTGAACGTCATTCCGGTTCTGATTGGTCTGTTTGCTCTGTCTGAGGCCATCAATCAAATTGAGAAACTCCTGCATGAGAAACGTGCCTCAATCGCCAAATTCGACCACACATTGCTCAGCCGATCTGATTTAAAAGAGATGATGCCCACCGCGGTGAAAAGCGGCGTACTTGGCACGTCCATCGGTTCTGTGCCCGGTGCGGGTGCAGACATTTCGGCCTTCGTTTGTTACAACGAAGCCAAACGGGTCTCGAAAAATCCTGATGAATTTGGCAAAGGCTCAGTGAAAGGTCTCGCCGCCGCAGAGGCTGGAAACAACGGTGTTACCGGCGGTGCATTAGTCCCCCTATTGACGCTTGGTGTACCCGGCGATGCGGTCGCCGCCGTGCTACTCGGTGCCTTGATTGTGCAAGGTCTCACGCCGGGTCCATTGCTCTTTGCGCAAAATCCAGATGTCGTTTACGGTGTGTTTAGCTCGATGTTGGTCGCCAATGTAGTGATGGTCATCGTCGGCTTAGTTGGCATTCGTTTTTTCTGTCGCATCATCGAAGTGCCGAAGCTTTTAATGATACCCATCATCATTTTCTTATCGATCGTCGGTGCCTATGCCATCAATAACTCGATGTTCGATGTCGGTATTGCGATTGCATTTGGCCTACTTGGATTTGTATTGGGTAAGCTTGATATTCCATCCTCACCGATCTTACTCGCCATCATTCTTGGCCCTATGGCCGAAACGAACTTACGAAAAGCTCTACTGATGTACGATAACTCCTGGTCATTCCTCTATGAACGTCCAATCGCCCTTGGCTTTGTCTTATTGGCCATCTTCTCTGTCTACTCAACAATGAAGATGAAAAAGAAAGCCAAACTCGAATCCGCGCACCAGTAAGCTTTTCCCTTCCCCAGACTCCCAAGCCTGCTTGGGAGTCATCACACCACAGTTTGTTACATTATGCCAAGTTGGAATAGCCGTTATTCGTCATCAACAACGCCGGATTTTGCTATACTCACCGCGCAACGCTCCAGACCAATTAAATCACTGATTTAATTAACTTATTACATAAACTAGATCAATACTTCTCCTCTATTTGCGTTGCTAGTTGATAAGATTTCTGCGCGTTCAAATAGGTACGGTTATGGGTTTTAAACATCGAGAAACGTTTATTTATCAGTTGGAAAGACACGATAAGCGCTACTGGATGAAATTCTGTGGTGAGAACAAACGTAATCCAATTAACCGCCTATTCAATCGTCTGATGACGCTGTCAGGAAAAAGCCAAAATTGGCAGTTACACAGTGGCTTCGACACCAAAACGCGCTTTTTGCTTGAACAGAGTCACTTGATTGAGGCGGCAAAACGGTCACTCCCGGTTCCTCGCGTCGTGATGCAAGGTCGCGGGTTGTTTGTTACCGAGTGTGCCGGCCAGCCTTTGACCGAGGCACATGCTGTCTCACCCAAACAGCGCTTAACCAAAGCGATGCGCGGGCTGATTGCGTTTCACCAACAAGACATGATTCATGGCCGTCCGGCGATGCGGGATATTTTAATCAATGACGCTGGACAGGTGACCTACATTGATTTCGAAGAGTCGCGCTTCTCTGCCTGCCAGACACTGCGCACGCGCGATGTGCTCTTGCTTTTACTCGACTCCTATCGTTTACAGCGAGTCAGTCAAGCCACACGTTTGGCGCTCCTTACTGAGTGGCAACAGCAAGTGGGACAAGGCAGTACGCACAACCTAGCCGTTGTCGCACGCTTTCTCACCTACAATCGCTGGATGGCCAAGTTAGTGCTGACGTTTAAATCGAACCGATTGTCACGCCAGCTTTTACTACTTGAGCGCCTGTTGAGCCGCGCACTTCGTTAGTGCACTCATCATCTAGAAGCGCTCTAGTCATACATCAATTGCTTGGCTTTTTCTGCATCAAACTCATCCAAAGAACGTCTGGCTAAGCGTCTAAACGGCCACGCTTTGACGATTTCTTCAAGTGGCATCACAGCAAACGCCCAGAAAATACTGCCTTCTAGCCACAGTACGATGCCAGCGCACAGCGGCAGCGCAATCACCCATTGCCCCGTAAAGTTGATCTTAAAAACCTCAGTGGTTTTACCCAAAGCACGCAAAACCTGCCCATGCACGGTGTTATAGCCCCGCACAATCGGAAGGAATATATACAAAGGTGCAATCACCGCCAGTGCAAGGTAGGTGTCGGGGTCCAAATTGGAATACAAATGGGGCAACAGAAAGCTTAATCCTAAAAAGGCCAAGCAAGACAATGCCGAGATGGTCACCGCGACATCAATACTGACATCGACGTTCTTGCGTAAGTCATCCAGCTGCTTAGAACCAATCGCTTGGCTAATGGTAATGGCCGATGAGACGGCCCACGCCGTGATGAACTGATTACCCGCCTTAACCCAAGGCATAATAATGGTGATCGCCACGTAGGAATAAAGCGGCAACTGCGAAAAAGTCAGCATGTACAGTGTTGCGCCCGTCATCAGCATAGTGACATTAGCCGCCACGGGAAAGATCTCTTTAAAGTGGTTGATAGCGTTGCGCCGCAATGACGCATCCAAGGTGCGCAGCGAGAGACGCACATGACTGCGCTGTAAGCAAAGGACGAGAAACAGCAGCCGAACAGTAATCGCCACCAAGCTTCCGATTGCCGCCCCTTGTACCCCAACGCCTTGCCATGACCCCATACCGTGAATCATCGCGTATGAAACCGCGACATTAATGGGCGCTTCAAGTAAGTACCCTTTAAACGGCAACTTGGTTTTCCCCAGTGCGTTAAAGAGGGCAATCATCACCTGCGTCGCCGCGTTGATGACCACAATGTACTTCGCCACCGATAAGTAACGCGCGGTTTCTTGCTTTAAAAGGTCATCATTGGTCAGCGCACTAATAAGCGCACTGTCTGCGAGCGTCAACAAGGCTAAAAACAGCACAGCAATACAGCCATTAATCAAAATCGCCGCCCAGAAGCCCTTATTCAGCGCACTCTCTTGACCAGAGCCAAACGCGCGACTGAGCACCAATTGCGAGCCATTGGCAAGAGAG
>NZ_JCBDGG010000025.1:0-41122 GCF_059833835.1 Vibrio sp. R15-SG3-ISO1B
GCGCTTTTACCGAAAACGTCGAAAAGCTGGCTGAGCTGGTCGAGGCGAAAACCAACGGCGAGTTCAAGCTCAATATTTCTTACGGTGGCTTATCAAAAGCAAGAGAAAATCTCGATGGCATCTCTTTTGGCGCGTTTGAAATGGCGCAGTTTTGTGCCTTCTACCACGCAGACAAAAACCCCACCATCACGGTGGCAGAATTACCCTTCTCTCAAGATGTATCGCTTGGCCGCGTGAGCGAAATCTACATGGAACTGTTCAAGCATCCGGCCGTGGTTAAGGACCTCGCTCGCTGGAATGCCACGCTCCTTATGCCTACACCAATGCCGCAATACAACATCGTCAGTAAAGGCGATCCGCTAACGTCACTGGAAGACTTTGACGGTCTGCGTGTCCGCGGCCCGGGCGGTATTATGGGTGTGTTGAGTAAACTGGGCGCGATCAAAACCGGTGTTCCGTTTGCCGAAGTTCGTCAGTCCATGGACTCTAATGTTATCGATGCGGCTTCATTTGCGCCGCACGCGCATCTCGCCACCAACTCCTACAAAGTGGCGACGTGGGGCACCACCAACCTCAACTTAGGTTCTGCTAACTGTCCGGTGGTGGTCAACACCGAAGCGCTAGAGATGCTCAAACCCAGTCACCGCGAAGCGCTGATTGGTTCTGTGGACGAAGCGCTCGATTTCTACGTTCAAAACTACGAACAGAACACCACTGCAAAATACGAAACCGCAGTTAAAGCGCAAGGTTTGACCATGGTGACGTTCAACGCCGAACAAACCGAGCAGTTGAACACGCTCTCTGAGTCCGTACGTCAAGAGTGGGTGGCGCAGTACAAAGATCAGTTTGACTCTCAAGCGGTCCTTGATTTCACCGCCGGGTTATTCGCACAAAAGTAACTGAACACTAAGCTCGTTGGGCTCAATCTGAGCCCAACGTTTCCTGCTTCACCTTGATTTTATTTTGATGACGTAAATCGCTATTCGATGAATGTCTGAGACAAAAGGAGGCCGAAATGTCGGCTGCTGCGTCCGTACGAGAAGATCACTCTCTGCTCAGTCGAGTGGATCGCTGGTTGTTCCGTTTTGAATCGCTACTGAACTTACTCGGTGGCATCACCATATTTTTATTGGTTTTTCTTGCCACTGTGAACATCTTGGGCCGTTGGTTGTTTAGTGCCCCTATCAGCGGTTATGTGGATTGGGTGGAACAAGCGATGGCGTTTATCGCCTTTCTTGGCATTGCCTACACTCAGCGAATGGGTGGCCACATTCGCATGGATATTCTTGTCGGCCAGTTTCGCGGTCGATGGCTGTGGTTTACTGAACTGCTGACGACCGCGCTGATGCTGATGGTCACTTTCGTACTGATCTACGGCTCTTACCTGCATTTCTGGCGCGCTTACTCGATTGGCGACTCCTCACTCGACATCAATCTCCCCACGTGGCCAGCCAAATTAGTCGTCACTGCGGCGCTGTCGATTCTCGCCTTGCGTCTCTGTTTACAACTCTGGGGTTATGCACGTGCGCTAAGGCAAGGCGGCGACTCGCCAGTAGCCGTGCCTTTGATTGAGTCCGCTGCGGAAGTGGCGGCAAAAGAAGCTGAAAGTGTCAGCGGTCACGACAACTAGGAGCCTTATCTTGTCTGATTTATTTACTACGATGGGCAACATGGACAGTATCGAAATCGGTCTGTGGGTGTCCGGAGCCATGCTCCTGTTTGTTCTTCTCGGTGTGCGCGTCGCCTTTGCCGCTGCGATTGCGGGGTTTTTAGGTCTGGTTTGGATCTTTAGTGCCAAACTGGGTTTTGAGCGCGGCTTTATGGTTGCGATCAAAATGGCTGGCACCATCCCTCACTCTAAAGTGTCATCGCTGGCGCTCTCATTGATCCCAACCTTTATTCTGATCGGTTTTCTCGCGTATCACGCAGGTCTCACCAAATCATTGTTTGAGGCGGCGAAGCGTTGGGTGGGCTGGCTCCCAGGCGGCATGGGGGTGGCGACGGTTTTCTCTACCGCAGGTTTTGCCGCGGTGTCGGGAGCGTCTGTAGCCACCTCTGCAGTGTTTGCGCGTATCGCGGTCCCTGAAATGCTCAAACTCGGCTACGACAAGCGCTTTGCTGCAGGCGTGGTCGCCGCAGGTGGCACACTCGCTTCCTTGATCCCCCCTTCGGCTATTTTGGTAATTTACGCCATCATTGTTGAGCAAGATGTCGGCGCGCTGCTGATGGCGGGCTTTATTCCCGGATTGGTCTCGGCACTCATCTATGGCGGCTTAGTCATCTTCCTTGCGATGACGCGCAAAAACTTCGGTCCACCAGTGCGCGGCTACACTTGGAAACAGCGCATGGAGTCACTGCCTGCGGCTGCACCGATCTTCTTTGTTGTCGCCATCATCATGATCTGTATCTATGGTGGTGTGGGTACGCCCACCGAAGCAGGCGCGCTTGGCGCGACCGCCATTCTGTTTGTCGCACTCTATCACGGCAGTCGCTGGCAAGAGCTGAAAAGCTCAATGATGGAGACCGCGAAACTGTCGGCGATGATCTTCGCCATCATTTGGGGCGTGTTGATTTACGTGCGTTTTCTTGGCTTTGCCGATTTGCCGAGCGCCTTCTCAGACTGGATTGTCAGCCTTGAACAAAGCCCGATGCTGACACTGCTGCTTATCCTCTGCGCCTACGCCGTCCTTGGCATGTTTATGGACGCCATCGGCATGCTTTTGCTGACGTTACCTGTGGTCTATCCTGCCATTATTGCCTTAAACGGCGGAATGGATGTCGCCGCGGCAGACTCCGCCTTCGGTGTGTCTGGCATTGGCTGCGCAATCTGGTTTGGCATTATCGTGGTGAAAATGGCAGAGCTGTGTCTCATTACTCCACCGATTGGCTTGAACTGCTTTGTGGTGGCTGGCGTGCGCCCCGAGTGCTCAGTACAAGATGTCTTTCGCGGATGTACGCCATTTTTTGTCGCCGATGTCATTACCATCGCGGTATTGATCGCCTTCCCGAGCATCGTTCTTTGGTTACCGGAGTTGATTGGCTACGCGTAATCAACGCAAACAGGGAGCCTCGGCTCCCTGTTTGTTTCTCTCTATCGAATTGAATCTCGACACACGCTCAATCTCGCTATCTAGAGCATGGTCAACGCCAATTTGGCAAGGTTGTAGGCATCGACATAGCCTGAGTGCTGGCGCCCTTCCCAGTCAATGCCTTGACTTTCTTGTGCCGCGCGATGCCCAATACGTTTGTCTTTCAGGCGATGCTGAATTCGATACAGGGTCGCAAGGTTAATGAACTCTCTAAACGGCATCTCAATGCCTTTCTCTGCGCACTCTTTCGCAAGGATCTGGTCGTCTCGCCCCCATGAGGCATAAATCTTATTGCTACCGCCAAAGTTTTTAATCATCGACTTGATCACCTCGGCTAAAGGGCGACCTTGCTTATCAATTTTGCGCGGTGTGATGCCTGTCAGTTCCGCGCAAAACAGTGAAACTTCATCACGCTCGGGTTTGACATAGTATTGCGCTCGCTTAACCACCTCGCCTTTGGCCAAATCGATTTCCGCCAGACCAATTTCAATGATCTCGCCCGTGGTGCCGACACCGTTCTCATTCCAGCAACACATTTCCAAATCGAAACAGACTACTCGGTTGTGGTTCATGACTCGCCTTTAGGTTCGCTATTGTGACAGTAACAAAGCGCCGAATTCTACCCTAACTGGGCGCAAAACTCGACCTCGCGCTGACTAGCATTGCATCGCTTAAACCGATTTGGCGCGATTTTATTTGCTGTTTCTGCGCCCGTTTTCACCATTCATTACGTTGGCATGGTTAAAAAGAGAGCAAATACATCGCCAAATCTGGTGCGAGTTTGCTTTGACACAAGCGGTTTCACTTGAATGTGTTATATTTGCCCCAATTTCATGTCAAATGATTGTGCCGCTGCCAAGGCAGCCAACACAGGCAGCCGTGTTTAGCTCGGCGCAAAATTTAGTTTCCAAGAGAATGATTATGACTTTCGATTTACAAATGATTCCTCAAACCTTCGACATGCTTCATGCCGGATTAACCGCCTCAAGCGTTCTACTGTTACTTGTTGCGGTTTCACGCAAGTCTAAGGTGATTGAGAAAATGGTTGAAAAGCCCGTTGAGAAAATTGTCGAGATAGAAAAGCCGGTCGAGAAAATCGTCGAAGTTGAAAAAGTCGTTGAAGTCGAAAAGATCGTTGAGAAAGTGGTGGAAGTGGAGTCAAAACTGGCCACGGCGTCAACCGATTCCGCGATGCAGTTGCTTTCATTGTTACAACAAGAAGCGCGTTTAATTGACTTCCTCAAAGAAGACGTCAGTGCGTTTTCTGATGAAGAAGTTGGCGCTGCTGCGCGCGTCATTCACAGCGGCGGGCAAAAAGTACTCGCAGAGTACGTGACCCTTGAGCCGATACGTCAAGAAGAGGAAGAGAGCCGCATTACTGTGGAAGACGGCTTTGATCCGCAAAAGGTTCGTCTAACAGGCAACGTGACCGGCCAAGCGCCGTTCCATGGCACTTTGGTCCACAAAGGCTGGAAAGCCAGCGCGATGACGCTGCCTAAGTTGGCGGATCACTATGATGCGTCGATCATTGCACCAGCAGAGGTGGAGCTGTAATGGAACAGACAACAAACGCACCGACCTTCAGTGTCGGTATTGACTTAGGCACGACTCACTGTGTCATGTCGTTTGTTGATACGCGCGTCGAAGATGCGCGTGTCGAGGTGATGGCCATTCCACAATTGACTGCCCCGGGCACGGTAGAATCCCATACTCAACTGGGTTCGTTTCTCTATCAGCCCCATGAGCATGAGATGAACCCTGCTGCGCGCGTTCTTCCTTGGTCTTCAGAACCTAAAGCCTTGGTTGGTGCTATTGCTCGTAACCTCGGTGCCAAAACCCCGATTCGCTTAGTGGCCAGTGCCAAATCTTGGCTTTGTCACGGCGGCGTAAACCGTCGCGACGCGTTTTTGCCCGCAGGTAGCCCGGAAGAGGTCGAGAAGGTCTCGCCTTTGCGTGCGACTGAGCTCTACCTTGAGCACCTCAAAGCGGCGTGGAATCATCGCCATCCTCAGTACCCGCTAGAAGAGCAAGACGTAACCTTAACGGTGCCCGCCTCGTTTGACCCTGCCGCGCGCGATTTAACGGCGGAAGCGGCGCGTCATGTGGGCCTCACACACCTCACACTGCTTGAGGAGCCTCAAGCGGCGCTCTACAACTGGATAGACAACAGCCAAGACGCTTGGCGTGATGAAGTCGAAGTCGGTGATGTGGTTCTGGTGGTCGATATTGGCGGCGGTACCACGGATTTGTCTCTGGTTGAAGTGACCGAAGAAGAGGGTAACCTCGCGCTAAACCGCATCGCGGTGGGCGAGCATATCCTCCTCGGCGGTGACAACATGGATCTGGCCCTCGCCTATCGATTAAAGATGAAACTTGCCCAAGAAGGCAAAGAGCTGCAACCTTGGCAAGTTCAAGCCATGACTCACGCCTGTCGTGATGCGAAAGAAGCGTTGCTCAACGATGCGGATCTGGCGAGCATGCCGATTGTCGTGCCGAGTCGAGGCTCAAAACTATTGGGCGCGACACTCAAAACAGAACTCACTCAGCAAGAAGTGCAGCAAACACTGGTGGATGGCTTCTTCCCGCAAGTAGGGATTGATGAGCACCCGGTTCAACGTGCGCGCGGCGCATTGACCCAAATGGGTCTGCCGTACGCCCAAGATGCGGGTATCACTCGTCACATTGCGGCTTTTCTCGTCAAACAAGCAGGCGCACAAAGTGGCCAACATGAGTCAGAGAGTGCCATGCCATTTGCTGGTATTCCGGGTATGGACCCTGCTCCGCTTAGCTTTATCAAACCTACGGCGCTGCTGTTCAACGGTGGCGTATTGAAGTCGCCTCTTTTGGCAGAACGTCTTGAGAGCACACTCAATAATTGGCTCACTGAGGCCAATGCGCCTGCGGCCAAGCGATTGACTGGTGTCGACCTTGATCTGGCGGTTGCCAGCGGCGCAGCCTACTATGGCGCGGTGCGTCGTGGTCAAGGCGTGCGTATTCGCGGTGGTATCGCCTCAAGCTTTTATGTCGGTATCGAAAGTGCCATGCCAGCTATACCAGGGATGGCACCGCCGATGGAAGCACTGTGTGTGGCACCTTTTGGTATGGAAGAAGGCTCAAGCGTGGATGTACCTAGCCAAGCCTTTGGTTTGATCATTGGCCAGCCGGTCAACTTCCAGTTCTTCGGTTCTACCGTGCGTCGAGACGATCTGGCCGGTACTCACCTTGACCATTGGGGACCCGATGAGCTCGAAGAGCTGCCGGAGATTCAGGTCACGCTGCCCGTCTCTGAAGGTCGTAGAGAAGGCGAAGTGGTGCCCGTCACCCTCTCTTCACGGGTCACTGAGCTCGGTACTTTGTATCTTGAAGCCATTGCCAATGATAACGGCCAAAAATGGCACGTTGAATTTGACGTACGCGAAGAATAATCCCATAACGGCATCCCTTGGATGCCGTTTTTACTCTGATTTCAACCTATCTGCACATTGAAAAGGTTTTCAACATGACCACGGCTCGTTATTTAGTGGGTATCGATCTTGGCACCACCAATACTGTGGTGGCGTATTGTGAAATCACCGCGGATCTCAACGCCTCCCCAGTGGCGCTGTTCGATATAGACCAGTTGATTGGTCCCGGTGAGGTGGTGCGTAAACCGCTGCTGCCCTCTTTTCGCTATCATCCCGCGAAGGGGCAGATTGGCGAGCGCGATTTGACGTTACCATGGGAACATCAGCCAGTCTCTGGCGATATGGATCAGGTCATTATTGGCGAATGGGCCCGTGAGCTTGGCGCGAAAGTGGAAGGTCGCCAAGTGGCCAGCGCTAAAAGCTGGCTCTCTCATCAAGGCGTCGACCGCCGCTCTGACATATTACCTTGGGCGGGCGCCAATGACGTCACCAAAGTGTCCCCCTTAATTGCGAGCGCCAGTTACCTCAATCATATACGTCAAGCTTGGAATCACCGCCATCCGAGTGACCCGCTTGAAGCGCAAGATGTGGTGATCACCGTACCGGCCTCCTTTGATGAAACTGCGCGGAAATTGACTCTCGAAGCCGCCGAACTCGCAGGGTTAGACAAGGTGGTACTCCTCGAAGAGCCGCAAGCGGTCTGCTATGACTGGTATGCACGTCATCAAGAAAACGCCGCCGACGCGCTATCGAACGTACCTTTGATTCTCGTCTGTGATGTCGGTGGTGGCACCACGGATTTGAGTTTAATCTCCGCACAAGTCAGTGACGACCATGCGCTGACATTAAACCGCATTGGTGTGGGCGAGCACTTGATGCTCGGCGGAGATAACCTCGATCTCGCCCTAGCCCATTTGGCGGAGCAGCGTCTAAACAGCGGTAAAAAACTCAATGCGGCGTCGCTGTCCAAATTAATTCAGCAGACGCGCAGCGCCAAAGAGCAGTTGCTGAGTCGCCAAGCGCCCAATGATGTCAAAATCACCATGCTAGGCAGTGGCTCTAAGCTGCTTGGCGGCACTAAAAGTGTGGCGCTTGGCAAAGATGAAGTACACCAAATTGCGCTGGAAGGTTTTTTCCCACTCAGTGACATCAACGAGGGCCCAGACAAACGCCGCAGCGCTGTCGTCGAGTTCGGACTGCCCTATGTTTCCGATCCTGCGGTGAGTAAACATGTCGCCGCTTTCTTGCAGCAACATCAAAGTGTCGCTCTTGACGCACTCAAACACACATTAAGCACAGCACCAGACAACACGCCGGCCGTCCCGGTTGGCTTGCTACTCAATGGCGGTGTTTTTAACAGTGAACTTATCAGCGAACGATTGGAGACGCTGCTTAGCCAATGGCGCGGCGAGCCTGTCCGACTGCTGGACAACCCACACCCCGATTGGGCAGTGGCGCTGGGCGCCGTGGCATTTGGTAAAGCGCGCCGCGGTGCACAACTTAAGATCGGCGGCGGAGTCGCACGTTCCTATTTCCTCCATTTACCAGACAAACAACGTTTGGGCCATGCACTGTGCTTATTGGCCAAGGGCTCAGAGGAAGGCCAGGAAATCCGACTCACAGGACGTCGCTTTTCCCTGACTCTTGGCGAGCCGGTACGCTTCAATCTTCTGACTTCAACCCATGATCGCATTCGCGACGATCAAGCGTTGCAAAATGGAGTGATGGTTGACGTTGACCCTGACAAGCTTTCGCCTTTGCCTCCTTATGTCGTGACACTGGACAGTCAAGGGGCACAGTTGCACGCCAATCAAAAAGAGCGGGTCGAAGTTCAACTGGCGTGCCAACTGACCGAAGTCGGTACATTGAAGATGGAGTGTGTGAGCGTCGCAGACGAGCAGCAACGGTGGGCAGTGGAATTTGAAGTTCGTCATCAAAAAGAAGAACAGAAATCACACAGCCTGCACCCGAACTTACCGCACTGCCAAGCACTGATCAGCAAACTCTACAGCGCGAATAAAAAAAGTGCGGAGGAGGCGGACATTCGCACCTTGAGTAAATCCCTTGAACGTCAACTGGGCAAACGCGATGAGTGGGACTTCACCACGCTTCGGCAGCTGTTTGACACCTTGGCTCAAGGAAGAAAGCGTCGCCGCCGCTCAGAAGCACACGAGAAACAGTGGTTACGTTTGGCTGGCTATACGCTACGCCCCGGCTTTGGCGATGTCACCGATGATTGGCGGATCGAGCAAGTGTGGGGGCTCTACTCGCAAGCGATTCAATTTAAAAATCACCAAGGCTGGACGGATTGGTGGGTGTTCTGGCGCCGAGTGGCTGGCGGACTCAATCTAGAGCAGCAAGAGCAACTGCTCGCCGATATTGCTAAGTACCTGCATCCCGGTGCGATGAAAAACCCGCAATCGGCCAAAACCGCGCAAGAGATGGGGTATGAGTCGATGGTGAGACTGGCCGCCTCTTTGGAACATTTAGAGGTGGAAGATAAGACGCTGCTGGCCAACTGGTTTTTAAGCAATGCGCTCAATCAAAACCAGTTCAACGATGCCCACTGGTGGGCGCTAGGCCGCCTTGCTTCCCGCACTCCGCTCTATGGCAGTGCGCACAATGTGATTGCTCGGGAGCAGATTCAGCAATGGCTGCCCACCTTGCTTGACCAGCCTTGGCAACAAGATCGCATGGTGGCCTTTGCAGCCGTAATGATGTGCCGTAAAACCGGCGATCGCCAGCTCGATATCTCAGACGAATTTCGCGCCGAGGTCGTCGCGAAACTTAAACAAAGCAAGTTGCCTGAAGCTTGGATAACCCTGGTTGAGTACGTTAGCGAACTGTCAGACACAGAGTCAAAACGCGTGTTTGGTGACGCACTGCCGCACGGGTTAACGCTGATTAAATCGTGATCGCTGAGCGTCATTGGCTCAGCGCTAAACACAAGGAATCATGGTATGACGATTGAAAAATTTACCCACATTGAGGCGCGAGCAGCAGCGCGAAAAGGCGGCATCACGCAGTTGGAATCTCTGCTCTCTCACCCGCTTTCTCGTGACGAAATTGCCGCGATACCCAACGATCGTTGGCTTTCCGCCTTTAGCATGAAGGTGTTTCAAAGTGGCATCAGTTGGAAAGTCGTGCACAACAAGTGGCCAAACTTTGAAGAGGTCTTCTTTGGGTTCAACATAGAACGGCTATTGATGCTAGGTGATGAGCATTGGGATGCAAAGTCTGAGGATGCGCGTATCATTCGCCATCACGCGAAAGTGAAATCGATACAAGCCAACGCACAAATGATCTACGAGGCTTCATTGCAACACGGACCGTTTGGTCAGATGGTCGCGCAGTGGCCAAGTGAGCGTATCACCGAGCTTTGGGGGTACTTAAAAACTCATGGACAGCGTCTAGGCGGCAACACTGGTCCTTACACCCTGCGCCAAATGGGGGTTGACACCTTCATTCTCTCCAGCGATGTAGAAGCCTATTTGCGCCAATGCAAAATCATTGAAGGAGGCAAAGACACTAAGCGCTCGTTACAGGCCGCCAGTGACGCATTCACTCAATGGCAGCAAGAGAGCGGACGCAGCCTCACACAAATCAGTCAGATCATCGCATTCAGCACCGGCGACAACCGAATTTAATCTCAATTTGGTTCGCAATTTGAGACGTGCCAGTTTTATGACATATGCACTCTGGCACTCATCTTATAATTCAAAGAGATAGACCTCATCGACAAGTTGGCACTCTCTATGCTTCGTCTCTACTAGTTCTAGACAAGGTTGAGTGAGGCATAGCCACACTGTGACCAGAGTGAAAAACGAGGTCTGTTATGGAACATCATCGCCACACCTATTATCGCTTAATCCACCACGGTATTAAGACCCTAGTTCAAGACCGATTCGGCCACTACAGCGAACTCGAATATCACGAGTACCTTAATGTGATGACCGGTAAATCGAGCTGCTTTGCCATGAGTGACGAGGAGTTGCTGTTTACGGTTGAGAGCCTGCGCGAAGAGGGCTATTTAGAGGACTTCAAACGACAGCTACCCCACTGAGTTGTTTCAGATTGTCACTAAGCCCTATGTCCGACGCTTGAATTTGGTTAGACTTAGGGCAATTTTACCCAATCATAGAATTTAGATATGAAACAATTGCTCGACTTCATTCCGCTGATCATCTTTTTCGCGCTGTATAAAATGGTCGACATCTACGCTGCCACCGGCGCTTTGATAGTCGCGACCGCTATCCAGATTGCCATTACTTATTTCGTCTACAAAAAAGTCGAGAAAATGCAGTTGATCACCTTTGTGATGGTTGCGGTATTCGGGGGCATGACCATCTTCCTGCACGATGACAATTTTATTAAGTGGAAGGTGACGATTGTCTACGCCGTTTTCGCGATTGGACTCGCGGTGAGCCACGCCATGGGCAAATCGGCGATCAAAGGCATGCTTGGTAAAGAGATCACTCTGCCCGACAGCGTGTGGGCTAAAGTCACATGGGCTTGGGTCGGCTTCTTTGCTTTCTGCGCCGCACTCAATATCTACGTCGCCTATGAGCTGCCGCTTGATGTCTGGGTTAACTTCAAGGTGTTCGGCCTTTTGGCGGCCACCTTTGGCTTTACGCTGCTTACAGGCGTCTACATCTACAAACAAATGCCTAAAGATGAGTCAAACACCAGCAACTCATAAGCTGACTTCACAGCGCAAAGTTTGCTAAACTGTTGACTTTCCAATTTAACAGCGGCCTCCCCGGTCGCTGTTTTGTTTGTCGATGTCCGCAAAATATGAACAACACCTACAATGCCCCAAAGGGCCAACTACTCCTAAGAACGTTAGCTATGCCAGCCGACACCAACGCCAACGGTGATATTTTTGGCGGTTGGATCATGTCTCAACTCGACCTTGCTGGTGGGATCCTAGCAAAAGAGATTTCCAGTGGCCGAATTGTGACAGTCTCGGTCTCTAGCATTACCTTTAAAAAGCCCGTCCGCGTCGGTGACGTGGTCTGCTGCTACGGCGAATGTAAAAAGATTGGCCGCAGTTCGATGAGCATTGATTTGCAAGTGTGGGTCAAGCCCGTCAAAGAGCACGGCGTTGAAGACAGATACATGGTCTGTGATGCCACATTCAACTATGTAGCGATTGATAGCGAAGGGCGACCTCGTGCAATAGAGCGATGATTCGCTTCACAAATTGTTAGTGTCGGCGCGTCGTTTTCGCCACACTTAAGGTACATTAATTCCCTATTCCACACGATAAGGATTTTGACTATGTGGTACGTCATTTTTTCTCAAGACGTTGAAGATTCACTCGAAAAACGCTTAAGTGTCCGTCCTGCGCATTTAGAACGCTTGCAAGCGCTGCAAGACGAAGGCCGACTGTTAACCGCCGGCCCTATGCCTGCCATCGATTCAGAGAATCCAGGTGAAGCTGGCTTTACAGGTTCAACCGTCATCGCCGAATTTGACAGTTTAGAGCAAGCGCAATCCTGGGCGGATGCCGACCCTTACGTTACCGCTGGGGTCTATCAGTCTGTTATCGTTAAACCCTTTAAAAAAGTGTTTTAGTGGTCATGGCTATCCTGCGCCGCTCGGCGGCTTTGCTCGGGCTAATGGTAATGACGCTCGCGGGCTGTTCATCCAATGCGGAAAAGCAACGTAACCTCGAATTGCTTGCAGAGAACCGCGCGAGCGTGCTCTCTGCCGAACTACCACTTGAGGCGGGGCCACTCTCCATCTTGCGAGCAAGCGCAAGTGGGACGACGATTGAAATCATGATGGTCTACAATACGGATGCTCGAGGCGCAAAACCCGCTTCACAACTGCTCAACCAAAGTATCAATGTCTACTGCACTAACCCAGACACCAAAGCCAATATGGAAGTCGGACTGAGTTATCGCATCAAGATTCGTAATACTCGCGGTCAGTTAATGATCGATGAATTGATTACGTCGCAGCGTTGCCAATCCTAACAACAACGCCTATCCAACGCCTTGCTTATCGCAAGGCGTTTTTGATTGCCCCTCACCCAAAAGTTGATTGCGTTAAGCAAAATAAATTATGAACTTTTTATTTCAATCACGGAGACTCAAGCGAGAAACAGAAGGCTAACTATTCCCGATGGTTACCTCATGATGTCTCTCTTTTGACCCACTCTAAAACACATTTTTTTTGAGAAATTTCCTCGATTCATCCCTTCGGCGCATTGACGTTTTTTTAACCAGTAACTAATTTTTCATATTAGTGTCATAACCGTGGAGGATCGCCCAAATGAAACGTGCTAGTAACTCGTACCGTCTGCAACTGATTAAAGAAGTCGCAACTCGGCAAGAACGCTTACACAGCGGCGATCCCATGGTGAACCATATCCAGCACATGTTAGATGCAAAACCCAAAGCCGATGCCTCCCCTGAGACAAATCGACGCTTTATCGGCTGTCATTTTGACGAACATGCTGGTGGTTGGGTGAGTGACCAGTGGGGACTAAAATAACGATTGTTGCGGATCGACAGGAGGCTCAGGTGGTGATGCGTCTGAGCCCTGTTTCTTGATTTTTCGCAGGTAGCGCTGACGGCAGAGCTTGATCACATGCAACTGCTGAGCGGGCGACATCGACAACCAGTTGAAACGTTCCTCACGCTTTCTCATGCACCCCTGACAATAGCCACGTTCGTCCACGGTACACACACCAACGCAAGGACTGGGGACTTGAAAAAACTCGAGCTGCTCCATAGTACGCCTTAATTCACTCTGTCCGCTGCAACTTGGCTTGTTGATCGCAAAGATAGTGAACAACCGCCGCTAAACTATGACTCACTTCTGACATTAACCGCTTGGTTTGCATTATACTTTCGCCAAGCACCGTCGCGTTTTGCGACACGTTTGATTTTTGGAGTTGATATCATGAAGCTTAGTCTAAAAACGCTATTTGCCGCAACCGCACTGCCCTTCGTCGTGACAGCGTGTGCAAGCAGTCAAGACGCCCCTACCCCAATAACAACGCAAGATCTTCAGCACCACAACTGGGAACTGCTCGCTATCGACGGTCAAGCCATCAGCCTTGAAGAAGGTGAATCTACACCGCGTCTTGAAATCGGTGAGAAAATGACAGCGAACGGCCATGCTGGATGTAACAACTTCTTTGGTCAAGGTGAGTTAAAAGACAACCAGTTCCGCATTGAAAAAATGGGGATGACAATGAAGATGTGTGGTGATGACGCCATGCAAGTTGAGCAAGCCTTCTCACAAACACTGTCGGATTGGAGTGAAATGACTCTCACCAACCAAGGACTGGAGTTAAAAGGGGCTGCGCATACGCTCACATTCAAGCTCAATGACTGGAAAAACTGACCGAGTGTCGGTCTAGACATCGTTTGAACAGCAGATACATGAACGCCCCTCCAATTAGGAGGGGCGTTTTGTTTGGCTAATGTCTGAAACTGACTGCTATCCGCTCTTCAAGGCATCATGCGCTAACGGCAACTCTCCAACAGTTGCTGTTTGCGCGGCTCTTGAATGAGTTTCCAATGAATGCCGTCGATAGCGCCAGCAAACTTCCACAGCAGTTTCACATCCACATCGCTGCCGTACGCTTTCTTCACTTTGGCGTAGACCGTCGGCGCGCCGAGCTTGACGAAAGTATCCACATCATCGATGCCGGCTTTTTTCACCATTCGCTCCAACGTCAATTGCATGTTGGGCAAATCACGCAAGCGTTTATTGGTGGGAGACAATCTCAATTTTCTTGCCGCCAGCGCACCGTCGAGTGAACGATGAATTAATCGGTCAAGCTGAGGGTGCTCGCTCTCGAACAATCCAGTGATGTCGTAATAATTGACCGTCGCGGTGGTTTGCTTTTTCACATGAACGTATTTTTCACAGCCCAATGACATGAGACGTTGGTCAAGTGATGAACCACCACGCAAATAGATGGTGTTATCGCTGATCAGCACGAACATGGCGTCATCTTTAAACAGCCCTACGCCGCCAAACATTGCACGCTTATAGTAGTCGCCAAACTTAGCGATATATTGAATGAACAATTGCTCTGTCATATCCATTGATCCTTAATCTAAAAACCCCGATTAGTAGTGATCACCAGATAGCAGCAGAAGAAAGCGAAAAAAGGAGTGTCAATCAAACGTTAGAGCTATATTTGTATTTGTTTGACTCACGACACTTAATCAGATGATAGTTAACGACGCAAAATAAGTCCGTGCCCAGTTCACATTTTTTAAATGTAACTAGGCGCATAATCGGTTTTGGGGTGGTCAAAAGCTATTCAGAGTGAGGGCAACATCGCTTTTTGTGCAAGATCACTGCGCAGCGAAAACAAACCGCGCTCCCAGTTCAATAGAAAAACGCAGTTCAGCAATTGCTAATCCAGACGCATCAACGGTAAACTGTGACGAGCGAACAAAAATAATGACAACGTATGAACCACTTATCTTTCTATTGGCTTCCAGAAAATAAAGAGCTCCTCATTCAAGGGATTGAATCTGAGTTTTCTGAGATGATCGAAAAAGCGATCAAATCGCGCAAAATTGCTCTGCCTCCGATCCCAGACGTTGTGCTCAAAATTCAGAAGCTCTGTACGTCAGACACCACAACGGTACTCAATATCGCCGACGCACTACTCGAAGACCCAGGCCTTGCCGCTGTGGTTATCCGCGTGGCCAACTCTGTGATCTTTAATCGGCGTAACATCACGTGCACCGATATTGTTACCGCCGTGTCACGTTTAGGGATATTTCGCGTTCGCGATATTGTCACTGCACAAGCCATTGAACAACTCAAGCACAACGTCAACCTAAGTAAAAACTGTAAGCGCATGTTGGTCAATAGCGCCGCCAACTCCCGTGAATTAGCCGCGACTATGGTCATGGTCGTTAAAGGCTTTCAGGAATCAGGCGAAAACTACTACGCCCACTTAGAGAGCGACAAAGCACTTCTGGCCGGTTTGCTTGCAGACATTGGCCTGTTCTGCATCGTAAATGAGTACCATCACTACCTTGAGCAAGGCAACTACCTTAACGAGCAGATCGCATTTCAGATTTTCGACAACCAGTGCGCCAATGCCAGTAAATTGGTGCTCGAGACTTGGGGGTTTGACAACGACTTCCTCGAAGTCTCAGCTAATCATAAAATCGCTCAAGTGACTCATGCCGTGAGTTATCTCGATGTAGCGAGAATGGCCAATCATATATTAATGTTCCGCAGGCATGATGAAAACCTAGATGAACATGTGGTCGAATTTGATATTACCGGCGCAGATATACTGTACAAGTTGACTAATATGAGTGATAGTGAGTTCAATACTCAAATAGGCGAATTGATGAACGCCAGCGGCTTATAAAGTTCAACACAGGAAGTACCATGTTCTCAGGGATGTTGTTTATTTTTACCCCACTTTTTGTGGGGTATTTCATTTCTATTTCTAATCCTGCTCGACTGCAAACCATTAATACCACTACGTCCAATCTGATTTACGTCATATTAAGTCTGATGGGGCTGAGCTTAGCAGCGCTGGATAATTTGGGAACCAATCTACAAATTATCCTGAAATTCACTGCGGTCTTTTTTTGTAGCCTGAGCGCCGCTAATCTTTGCGTGTTGCCATTGATCGATAAACTGATGCCACTAAAAACAGACAGCGCATCGCATAAAGTGCCGCTGCTGCAAATGGCGCTCGAATCCGCAAAGTTGATCCTTGTAGTGGGGGGTGGACTATTAGTTGGATTAGTGGTGTCGATGGATCTCAGCTGGGTGGATACCGCAAGCGAGTGGATCCTCTTTTTGCTGCTGTTTTTTATTGGCATTCAACTGCGCAATAGCGGCTTGACCCTGCGCCAAATCCTGTTGAACAAGCACGGCATGTTGATCGCTTGTGCCATCATCTCCAGCTCTATGGTGGGCGGTCTGATTGCCGCTTGGATTCTCGAGATTGATTGGTATCGAGGTCTCGCTATGGCGTCCGGCTTTGGCTGGTACTCTTTAGCCGGCATCTTGATGGGGGACGCCTTTGGCCCTATCTACGGCGGCGCGTCCTTTATGATTGAGTTGCTGCGAGAATTGATTGCATTGGTGCTGATCCCCCTCTTTATTCGTACTAAACCTTGTACGGCAATCGGCTACGCGGGTGCAACGGCGATGGACTTCACCTTGCCAGTCATCCAAACCACCGGCGGCGTGCGCTGCGTGCCTGTAGCTATTGTCAGTGGCTTTATTCTTAGCCTATTAGTCCCGGTCATGATGCTGTTCTTTGTCTCACTTGCAGGTTAGATCGCAGGAATGCCAGAAACAATCCACTATATTGTCCCTTTGCTTCGTCCATCCGAGTGAAGGAAACCCGTTCGGCACCTAATGATGACGATGCCGAGATGAAAGGCCAATCAAAGAAGTTGGCCCAAAGAATACGTCTTTAAAGGAATGCTTATGAAACGCACCATTGTCGCCCTCGCACTCGCTGCTACCTCCCATTTCGCGTTGGCAGCAGACAACGCTTGCCTAGAAAAAAAATACGACGCTTATATCGATGCGTCTTTGCATTGGTATGAAGATTTGTCTCAGCTTACCTCAGAGCAATACCCAGAGTTGACCGAAGTCAGTGAGTGGTTCCTACAAGGGCGCCAGCATCACTTTGAGCTTAATCGCGCTGCGGTGAAATACTATCTAGAGCATGACGCCTCAAAAGTGGCGACTGCGCAGCCAGTAGAAGCGTGGTTGCAGCTTGATCAAAAAGACATCAAGGTACTGACCTCGCGCAGTGACGAGCTAGGCCAATTAGCGAGCGTGACGTTTAATGATCGCCAAGCCAAGCCGCACGAGAAAAACTACGAGCTACGCTCTGCGTTTGCCGATTTACTGAGCCACCCAACCAAAATTGATGCAGCGCTCAAGCGCTACAATCAATCGATTCAAGCGCTTGAATCGATTGATTGTCAGTAAACCGAATCTCGTCTGTACTCACTCGTTAACATTCACGCTATTACCGGCATCTGTGACTGAGTGATGCAAACTGAGATCCATCAATTAAAACGGGACTTTGTGCCCGTTTTCGTTTAGATTGTCGCGCTTGCAACAAAAAATATTAGAGCAATGTAGCTGTATGGTATCGGAACACAAAACGGCAGATGTGAGTTTCGAAAGCTTACTTCGAATCTTTACAGTACCTGAAGGGCCAGACTCAACACTCACCAAGATAGAAGAGGAACTATCGCGAAACTTGAACAAGTTTTTGCGAGAGCACATCGTTGCGGAAGAAAAACCTCTACTCGACATAGAGAAAGACTTCTCCAACGCCTCTATCCCAGAGCAACCTGAGTTTGTCTCAGACCACACACAGCATTTGCTCGACACGCTCGTCTCTCAATCTGTTCATACATCAGCACCGAGCTTTATTGGTCATATGACCTCTGCTCTGCCCTATTTCCTGATGCCACTCTCCAAGATCATGATTGCACTCAATCAGAACTTGGTCAAAATCGAGACGTCCAAAGCATTTACGCCCCTTGAGAGGCAAGTGCTCGGCATGCTCCATCGCCTGATTTACCATCGCAGTGACGACTTTTATGCGACTTGGATGCACAGCGCAAACCACTCTCTAGGTGCGTTTTGCTCGGGCGGCACCGTCGCGAACATCACCGCGCTGTGGGTGGCGAGAAACAATGCGCTACGCCCTGACGGTGCCTTCACTGGCGTCGAAAAAGAAGGCCTATTTAAAGCCATGAAGCACTATGGCTATGAAGGGCTCGCAATTTTGGTTTCTGAACGAGGCCACTACTCGTTGAAAAAAGCGGCGGATGTCCTCGGGATTGGTCAAGATGGTTTGGTCTCGGTGAAGACTGGGCCGGATAACAAGATCTGCCCACAAGATTTGAAACATCAAATTGCTGAGCTCAAAGCTAAACGCATCAAGCCATTTGCCGTTGTCGGCGTTGCAGGCACCACAGAAACGGGCAATATCGATCCTCTACGTGAAGTGGCGCTGATCTGCCAAGAAGAAGGCTGTCATTTCCATGTCGATGCCGCTTGGGGCGGTGCAACATTGATGTCGAACAACCATCGTCACCTACTCGATGGTATTGAGTTGGCCGACTCAGTCACCATAGATGCACATAAACAGCTCTACATTCCAATGGGCGCGGGCATGGTGCTGTTTAAGCAGCCAGATGCGATGAAATCCATCGAGCACCACGCACAGTACATACTGCGCAAGGGCTCCAAAGATCTCGGTAGCCATACATTAGAAGGTTCACGCTCAGGTATGGCCATGCTCGTTTATGCGGCTATGCATATTATCAGCCGTCCCGGTTATGAACTGCTGATCGATCAAAGCATCGAGAAAGCGAAATTCTTTGCGGACTTAATTCAGCAGCAACGTGATTTCGAATTAATCTCTGAACCTGAGCTGTGCTTACTCACCTACCGTTATCTACCTGAGAAGGTGCGCGCGGCGCTAGAACAAGCCAATGACGCTCAAACCCATGAGCTGAATAATTTGCTTAACGAGCTCACTAAGTTTATCCAGAAGCGCCAGCGTGAAACCGGCAAATCCTTCGTTTCACGAACACGACTCAATCCTGAGCGTTGGAATCGTGAGCACACCATCGTATTTCGTGTGGTTCTGGCGAACCCGCTCACGCATTGTGATATTCTGAAATCCGTGTTGGAAGAGCAGCGTCATATCGCAACACAAGCGCCAAACTTAATGGCGCAAATCGATGCCCTTGCCGAAAACATTCTCACCAGATGAAATTTTCTTTCTGAAAAGCTGTAATTCATTTATCAACACCCGATCGAAAATGCGATTTTTGGTCGGGGTTTAAGCGTATTTCCGTAGTTTAAACAAAATTTAGTTTGAGGCTTGTCATATTCTCATCATTTGTATGACGGAAACACTGCCTTAAACGTTCGGCTTAGGTTTATACTGAGCTTATGGCGCTGGATTGTCATTACCTTTAGCGAACAAGTTGTTCTCTACACTACGAAAATCAGGTATATCCAGTTAGATGTTCTACATACCCTCGTGAACACTATGAACACATTAGAAAAAATTCAGAAGAACCTGGAAAATTTTAGCAAGTCTGAACGCAAAGTCGCCGAAGTCATCATGGCTTCCCCTCAGACAGCGATTCATTCCAGCATCGCGACGTTGGCCAAAATGGCCGATGTCAGTGAGCCGACCGTCAACCGCTTCTGCCGCCGCCTGGACACCAAAGGTTTCCCCGACTTTAAACTGCACTTGGCTCAGAGCCTTGCGAACGGTACACCTTATGTCAATCGCAACGTCGAAGAAGACGACGGCCCAGATGCCTACACGCACAAAATTTTTGAGTCCACGATGGCCTGTTTGGATGTCGCTAAAAACAGCCTTGACGCTATGCAGGTCAATCGTGCCGTCGACCTTCTGACACAAGCGAAGCGCATCTCTTTCTTTGGTTTAGGGGCATCGTCTGCTGTGGCGAAAGATGCTCAAAACAAATTCATCCGTTTCAACATCCCGATCACCTGCTTTGAAGATATCGTGATGCAACGCATGAGCTGCATCAACTGTACAGACAACGACGTCATCGTGTTGATTTCACACACTGGCCGTACAAAAAGTCAGGTAGAGATCGCCAACCTAGCGCGCGAAAACGGTGCGACGGTCATCGCGATTACCGCGAAAGACTCCCCGCTTGATAAAGCCAGCTCACTCTCTATCACGCTCGACATCCCTGAAGACACCGACGTGTACATGCCAATGGCTAGCCGCGTGGTTCAAATGACTGTGATTGACGTCCTTGCGACTGGCTTTACGTTGCGCCGCGGTACCGGATTTAGAGAAAACCTACGTCGCGTCAAAGACGTATTGAAAGACTCTCGCTACGACAAGCTTTCTCAGTTCTAGAGATCTTCCACTGGCAAGAATCCATAACGGCGCTCAATGAGCGCCGTTATTATTAGGATTTTTGTAGCCGCGATGGTTCTATATCATGACTGGTAAAGACGATAGAAGCCCGCGCGTCCTCGCCCACCGAACTGTGCTCGGTACACTCACCTTGGCATTGGCACACTTGGCCTAAAATCGCCATCAGTCGCTCTTTGGTCAGTGGTAGCGGATTGCCTTTGATTGACGTTGATTTCAGCGCATCCGCCGCGACCACATCAAACGCTGTCGAGCAAACCCCAAATTGACTCAACTCTGGGATGTTCAATTTTTCGAGCATCATATTGACCCATAAGATCGCGTCTTCTCGATGCGCATTCACTCGCCCCGTCAGCAATTGCGCGACTTTGGTGAACCTTTCGAGTACGTCTGTACGCTGGGATTCCATCGCGGCTTGAATGTTTTCCGCCATCACATAAGGAGCCAAGCGCGCGGTGATCACGCTGTGTGGCGCATCCAGTTTGCCTCCAAGCGCTGACGCCAATCCGTGCGCTGCACCGAGCTTGGCATTGGTACTGGCCATACCGCCGAGCATAGCGGCAAACGAGATGTCGGCCCGCGCTTTATGGTCGTCCTCCAAGCACGCTGGCAGCACAGAGTGGCTCAACCGTCTTAACCCCTCTTCACAGATCATATCGGTGAGCGGGTTAGGCATGCCACACACATAGGCTTCCATCAGATGCGTGAACGCATCCATTGCACCTCGCCCAGAGCGGTAAGGGTCCATCCCATAGGTTAAAGTCGGATCGACAATCGCGACATCCGCCAGCATATCGGGGCTGCGTAGACTCACTTTCACTTGTTCTTGACCTGAGCGCAGTACGGCATTACGCGTCACTTCAGAGCCGGTACTCGCTGTGGTTGGGATCGCAATAAAAGGTAAAGGCTTGGTTTTGAGCGGAACGTTTCGGCCCACCACCTCGACATAATCATACACATCGCCTTGATTTGGAATCACCGCCGCCAGCGCTTTGCCGACATCAATCACACTGCCACCGCCCATCGCCACCACCAAATCAGGTTTAAAACGGCGGCCGACCGTCGCGGTTTCTTCAATCATGGTGATGTTGGGTTCGCCGCTCACGGCAACGTGTTGGTAGCGAAGTTTTTGACTTTTGAGGTGATGCAGTAGCGGTCCGCACCGATTGAGGTTTTTACCGGTGACCAGAAGCACGCTGTAGCCAAACTGGTTGACAAGCGAAAGCGACGACTCAAACGCCCCTTCACCAAACACGATCCGTGTTGAAGTCATAAACTGAAACATTGGCCGACTCCTTGATTCATTCCATTACTGGATACAGAGTGCACCGTCTCCCAAGAAATAACGTTGAGCTAGTGCAAACTTGCTTATTTAACCTTAAATTAATCATGGTTTTCTCGATAAAGACCTCACCTTGTACGTCGCAAAAAGTAAAATGTTTAAAACACAATCAATAGGTCTGCCCTATTAACCCAAGAGGTAAATGCCACTTTATTTCCTATAACGATTCGGGCATAGTGGCACTATTAAAATCAAAGGAGAAAGATATGTTCGTCGTTATTTTTGGTCGCCCAGCTTGCCCATACTGTGTTCGTGCAAAAGAACACGCAGAAACGCTAAAAGCAAAGCGCGACGACTTCAACTACCGCTACGTGGATATTCACGCAGAAGGCATTTCCAAAGCTGACCTAGAGAAAACCGTCGGCAAGCCAGTGGAAACAGTGCCACAGATCTTTATCGATCAAGAGCACATCGGTGGTTGCGATGATTTCGAAGCATACGCAAAAGAGCACTTGGGTTTGTTTGACGCTTAAACGTCACCCACTCACACTGTTGTACGAAAACCGCGAATATCGCGGTTTTTTTGTGCTTGCGTTTTACATTACTTTGTCTAATGTCAACGATGAGTAAACTCTCAAAAAATTCACTTATCTTTTTGAAATATTTCGCTACAATTCGCACACTTAACTTACTCCTCGGCAGCGCACAGATATAGCCCGTGAACATTGACGTCGTACTCTTGTTAGAACAAAACCCTATCTTATTGATTTTCGTCGTATTAGCGATCGGTTTAGCGATTGGTAAAATTCGATTTGGCAACTTCCACCTTGGTAACTCGATTGGCGTTTTGATTACCTCTTTGATCATGGGTCATTTAGGTTTCATGTTTAATGCTGACGCACTGACCATCGGCTTTATGTTGTTTATCTACTGTGTAGGTATTGAGGCAGGCCCCAACTTCTTCGGCATATTCTTTCGCGACGGCAAGCACTACTTCATCTTAAGTATGGTGGTGTTGTCAGCCGCGCTCAGTATTACCTATTTTGCTAGCCACTATATGGGCCTCAACTATGGCTTGGCCGCCGGCATGATGGCAGGAGCGCTGACCTCAACACCCGTATTGGTCGGTGCGCAAGATGCGCTCAATTCAGGATTGGCGGAATTGCCCAAGAATATGGATTTCGCCTTGGTGCTAGAAAACCTCTCTGTCGGTTATGCGATGGCCTATTTGATTGGCCTTATCAGCATGATTTTCTTTGCCAAACTCCTGCCGAAACTGCAAAAACAGAACCTATCTGACTCTGCTCAGCAAATCGCACAAGAGCGCGGATTGGGCGGTTCTGGGCAACGAAAAGTTTACCTGCCGATTATTCGCGCCTACCGAGTCGGCCCGGAGCTGATTGATTGGACCGATGGCAAGAACTTGCGTGAGTTGGGTATCTATCGCCAAACGGGTTGTTACATCGAGCGCATTCGTCGCAATGGCATCCTTGCCCACCCTGATGGGGATGCGATTCTGCAAGAGGGCGATGAGATTGCACTGGTTGGCTTTCCCGATAGTCACGCACGTCTTGATCCTAGTTTCCGCCACGGTAAAGAAGTGTTTGATCGTAACTTGCTCGATCTGCGCATCGTTGAAGAGGAGATCGTAGTCAAAAGCGATGCGATTGCGGGGAAACGTCTCTCCGACCTCAATCTTTCTGAGTATGGCTGTTTCCTAAACCGAGTGGTTCGCGCTCAAATTGAGATGCCGATGGACTTGGATATTGTGCTTGCCAAGGGTGACATTATCCAAGTCAGTGGTGAGCGCAGCCGCGTCCAAGGGCTGGCGGAAAAAATCGGCTTTATCTCTATTCATAGCCAAATGGCGGATTTGCTCGCGTTTTGTAGCTTCTTCATTCTTGGCATTATGTTTGGTTTAGTTACCATGACCTTTGGCCAAGTGTCGTTCGGCTTGGGTAATGCCGTTGGCTTGCTGCTTTCGGGGATCACTCTCGGCTTTTTGCGTGCCAACCACCCAACGTTTGGCTACGTTCCGCAAGGCGCACTCAACATGGTCAAAGACTTGGGACTAATGATCTTTATGGTGGGGATTGGCCTCAGTGCCGGTAGCAAAATGTTTGATCACCTCACGCAAGTGGGTCCTCAAGTGCTCGGTTTGGCGTTTTTAGTCAGCGTAGTGCCAGTGGCTCTGGCGTATCTGGTTGGCGCCTATATCTTGAAAATGAACCGTGCGCTGCTGTTTGGCGCCATCATCGGCGCGCGTACCTGTGCGCCAGCGATGGACATCGTGAATGACTACGCCAAATCAACTATCCCTGCACTGGGCTACGCAGGTACCTACGCCATCGCCAATATCTTGATGACGCTGGCCGGTACGGTGCTCATCATTTTGTCTTAGTGCCCAGAGTTCGATTTTGCGTTGATTCGATTTTGCGTTGAATAGAAAAATGACTTCCCGATGGAAGCCATTTTTTCTTTCACAAGATAGGTTAACTCAGCGGTCTCAGGTACGCTAAGAAACGTTTTTCTGCCCCTTTGAAAACCCAGAGAATCACGAAGGTCAGCGCCATATAGAACAGACCAGCCGTGAGGAAGGATTCAAACGGCGCGTAGTAGCGAGAATTCACCAGACGCGCAGCGCCCGTCAAATCCAAGATGGTGACAATACCGGCCACCGCGCTTCCATGCAGCATAAAGATCACTTCGTTACTGTAGGCTGGCAGAGCTCGGCGCAATGCGCTCGGCAGAATGATACGACGGTAAGTCAAAAAGGTGCCCATACCATACGCTTTAGCCGCTTCCACCTCGCCTTTCGGTAGCCCGTTAATTGCACCGCGAATGATTTCAGCGGTGTACGCCGAAGTATTGAGCACAAAGGCAACCAACGCACAAAACCAAGCATTTTCCCATAGAGTATCTTTCACTGGGAAAAACTGATCCATACCGTAATAAATTAGGTAGAGCTGAACCAACAGCGGCGTGCCACGGAAGAAATAAATAAACGCCCAACTTGGCCCTACCAACCAATAATGTTGGCTATTTCGCGCAATACCCAGCGGGATAGCGACACACAAACCAATCACGAGAGCGAGTCCCACCAACCACGTTGTCGTCCACAAACCATCTAGGTAGATTGGCAAGCTATCAATAATCAATGAAAAATCCATGCCCTACCTCGTATGAATACTGAATTTGCGCTCGACGACTTTAAGTAGCCCAGTCGACACACTGGTGAAAAAGAGAAAAATCACCGCGACCGCCATGTAAAAAGTGAACGGCATTTTGGTTGAGCCTGCGGCGAGCGAGCTCACGCGCACCATATCTTCTAGCCCGATAATAGAAACCAAGGCTGTGGTTTTAAGCAATACCAGCCAGTTGTTACCAAAGCCCGGTAACGCGTGGCGTATCATCTGAGGGAGTAAGATCCGGCGAAAGGCGAGCACCGAGCTCATGCCGTATGCTTTTGCCGCTTCCATCTCGCCCTTATCTACCGCCATGATGGCGCCACGAAATGTCTCCGCCATGTAAGCACCGAAGATGAAGCCTATGGTCATCACGCCAGCGATAAACGGGCTAACGTCGATGTAATCAGGTAAATAAGACGTCCACTCGTGGTTTGGATCACTAGCGGCAAACCAACCATTCAAGGTTTCGTTGATCGAGTAGAGACTGTTGTTTAATAGAATCTGTCCGCCGAAGAAAATCAGCATCATTAAGACTAAATCGGGAATACCACGGATAACCGTTGTATAGAGAGTGGCGATAGCTCTTGCCCAGCGATAAGGGGCGAGTTTCGCCAAAGCACCCAGCATGCCTAAAATCATGGCAAGAAGCAGTGACAATAAGGCAACCTCGATGGTCACCACGGCCCCTTTCAATATAGAGGCTTCGTATCCTTTTAAATCCAGCATAGGTGAGTTCCTGATCCCTAAACTCAATTTCCTACATCAATAGAATCATTGAGCTGGCTATAGAAAGAGATCGACCGCTGACTACATCAAGGAACGAGCACCAGCGGTCGAAGGAGAATTACTGACCGTAAACGTCGTAGTTAAAGTACTTAGCCGCAATCTCTTGGTACACACCTTTCTCACGTAGAGACAGGATAGCTGCGTCGAGTTTTTGCGTTAGATCTTTATCTTGTTTACGAACGGCAATGCCCATGCCGTCACCAAACCATTTTGGATCAGTCAAAGAAGGACCAACGAATTCGTAGCCTTCGCCACCCGCTTTATTCAGAACGCCTTCTTCCAATGCTGAAGCATCACCTAGTACTGCAACGATACGGCCGTTGGCAAGATCAAGGTACGCTTCATCAAATGAACCGTAACGCACGATTTCGACTTGGTCACCGTAGTTGTCTGTCAGGTACTTGTCGTGCGTTGTTGCACGCTGAACACCGATTTTAGCGCCGCTTAGGCTATCGAAATCAAGACCTGCGCCTTTCTTAGCGATAAATTTGTTTGGGATTTGTGCGTATTTGCCAGTGAAGTCCACTTTCTTTTTACGCTCTTCTGTAATCGACATCGCAGCGATGATCGCATCGTATTTACGTGCTAGCAGAGATGGGATAATGCCGTCCCAGTCTTGCGGTACGATCTTACACTCAACTTTCATCTCTTCACACAGCGCGTTGGCCATATCAACGTCGAAGCCTTTGAGAGAACCATCAGATTCTGTCCAGCTAAACGGAGGATACGCACCCTCAATACCAAAACGAACGGTTTTCCATTCTTTTGCCTGAGCCACACCAGTTGCTGCTGTCGCAGCCAATGCTGCAACGACTAACCACTTTTTCATTTCCATACTCCTGTGATTTTGTATGTTGTGTTTATTGTTGTGTCCTTATAATAAAGACTGTTTTGATTAAAGAAGCCTTAATAGATAGACGAGATAAACTGCTTTAGACGTTTTGAGTCTGGGTTGGTAAACAGTTTAGCTGGGTCTCCTTGTTCTTCCACCAATCCTTGATGCAAAAACATGACATGATTTGAGACATCGCGAGCAAACGCCATTTCGTGAGTAACAACTAACATGGTGCGCCCTTCTTCTGCCAAATCTCTCATAACCCCGAGAACTTCACCGACAAGCTCGGGATCGAGTGCTGACGTCGGTTCGTCAAATAGCATCACTTCCGGGTCAACGGCCAACGCACGGGCAATCGCCGCACGTTGCTGCTGGCCACCCGACAAGTGACCTGGGTAATAGTCCTTTCGCTCGTAAAGGCCCACTTTCTTTAGTAGCATTTCTGCGTTTTCAATCGCTTGCGCCTTAGGGACGCCAAGGACGTGCACTGGCGCTTCAATCACGTTTTCCAGTACCGTCATATGAGACCACAGATTGAATCCTTGGAAGACCATGGCGAGACGAGATCGAATACGTTGCACTTGCTTTTCGTTGGCGGGAACGGCTTCCCCCTGACGATTGTGCTTCATCTGAATCAGTTCACCATTTACCCATATCTCGCCAGCGGTAGGCGTTTCTAACAGGTTGATACAACGTAGGAAGGTACTCTTTCCTGAACCGGAAGAGCCAATGATGGAAATCACATCCCCTTTGTGTGCCTCAAGCGAAATGCCTTTTAGGACCTCATTTTGTCCAAATGTTTTATGCAGTTCTTTAATATCCAGCGCGGGTACATCTTTCATGCGCGCAAACTCCCTGTATTCTTTTTCTTGTCCGAATGACGATTCCGAGTCGGCGCTCGCGCAGCTATGGCTCATCTGTGTTGACAAAAACCATCTAGCGGCGAAATTGAGAACGACACTTGCCTCTGTGATAGCAAAAACTGTGCCCCATAAACGAAAACGTTCACGTCAATCCGGTTGACTGCTTGGGCTATGGCCCACATTCGCTACAAACTAGCACTAGTCCGGACAACATGCAACAAATTATTAACCTGACATTGTGGGATATTAAGTTACAAAATATGACTTTTTATTCAACTTTTAGATTATTCACCTTGTTTATGCGCATAAATGAAATATCTCGCCATCACTATATCCAACCCGACCCTTTAACAATTTTATAAAAAGAAGATCCACTTCAAGTAATTGATAATTTTATCTGAAACATACACGCCGCAAATGGTTGTATATCTAGTAAAAATAGCAATGTGAAATTAATTTTCAGGCGTATGAACAGTAACTTACGTGCATATGCGGCGTTGTGTAGTTTTCTTTCACATTCTTTCTTAAAGTGATCTAAATCAATCACTCTAAGGGGTTAGCACGTTAAACTCGCCTCATCCATAAAAGCCTAATTTGACTGACTTACTGCCTTTTCTTTTGTCTATTCTTAGGCACATAATGTTCGAGCTACAAGGTAAGAGCAGCGCAGCAAGCCAAATTGCAAGATTATGAGCTATCGACAATCATCACTATCGAGTAGCTTTTGGAATTATCAACATTTTGAAATATGAGGAATCTATGTCAGACGCAGTGAACAAACCGCACTCTGATTCGGATATCGAAAACAAGAGCTACCAGGAGCTGCACCGCCCTGCCTCTGAGTTTGCAACCCGTTCAGATTATCTAGACCACGAGCTTCAAATTATGAAGCCTCGTCGTTTTGGTCTTAACCTTCCGGGTCGCGACTTCCGTTTCGAGCTGGAGGACTTAGTCCCTGCACTTGCAGGTACCATCGGCATTATCGCAATGTACTCAGCGGTAATGATGTCATGGGCAGACGGCCTATCCGCCGCATGGGAGCACGTGAACCTCGGTAAAGAGTTCGCCATCGAAGTGGCTCGTGTGGAAATGCTCATCCCAGCCCTGCTGTTCTGTATTATTTCATCCGGTTTCTTAAACCCACGAGCAAACCTTGCGGGTAACCACGGTCCGATGATTCCATTGATCGGCTCGATTGCCCTTGCCGGTGCTCACCCTCTTGCACTTGCGATTCTTTTGGGTGTATTCGGCTTGCTACTCAGCTACTTTAAAGGTGGCTCCAAGCTCGTCAACCTCACCTCAGAAGGCACCGCCGGCGGCTTGCTTATCTTCTTGGGCTTTACCGGTACCATGAGCCAGATCGGTTCCATTCAGTCATGGGCAACAGGGCTCCAATCTGCTGATGTTGCGGCAGGTAGCATGGGCTATGTGGGTCTGATTGTATTGGGTATCACCATCGGTATTTACGCTTTCCTAGCAAAAATCAACATGCGCTGGTTGGCGATTCCCGTGTGTGCCTTTACCGGGCTTTTGATTGCCCTAGGTCTGGGTGCGGGCTTCGACTTAACCTTCGAAACCGAGATGGGTCTGCCAAACCTTAACCCTGTTTACTGGTGGGGCAGCACTGAGCAAGGTTGGATGCTAGGTCTACCAAATCTTGAACACTTTATCGCGTCTCTACCTTTTGCGATTTTGGCTGTCGCGATGTGGTCGCCTGACTTCCTTGGCCACCGTATCTTCCAAGAGCTGAACTACCCTCGTAAGACAGAAAAAGTCTTAATGGATGTGGACGACACCATGACCATGTGTTCAGTCCGCCAAATGGTTGGTACTGCCGTTGGTGGTGGTAACATTACCTCTTCTTGGGGTACCTACATGATCCCAGCAGCGATCGCTAAGCGTCCTATCCCAGCGGGTGCCATCTTGCTTGGTTCACTGTGTATCATCGTTGCGATTCTTGGTTTCCCAATGGACGTCGCGGTGTGGCCACCGGTGATGCGTGTTGCACTATTAGTGGGCGTATTCTTGCCACTTCTTGAAGCAGGCATGCAGATGGTTAAGGACACTAAAGATTCACAAGCAGCAGGTATCTGTATCTTTGCATCTGTTGTCGCTAACCCTGTGTTGGCATGGGCACTGACTATGTTCCTAGATAACAACGGTCTCATTGGTGATAAAGAGCGCGCGTCTCGTTTGTCGTTCGCAGACAAAATCATTATCCCAGTAGGCGTGTTTGTTATCTGTCTTGTTGCTATGCTAGCAGTAGGTATGCTGGAAGCTCAGTACGGCATTCCAGCCTGGCTATAAAGATTCAACATTTGTGTGGGTGGCTTAAATAGCCACCCCATTTTTATCAACTTTTTTTAGCATTTATTGATTTAGTTTAAGGTTTGTAAGATTTTTTTAAGTTAACCTTGAAACTACAGTAAGAAATAACCATATTATTTTTAGTGACAATAGTTATAGTTTTTCCTGTCCTTTGCGTTCCTTTGGTTTAAGACTATACCTATTGTTATTCATTAGAGTGTACTGCCTCAGTAATGAGGATGCTGAATGGTCAACACGTTGACTATAAGTTCAGTACAGTACGTGTTTTTACTACTAAAAAGGTAGGTATGTCATGGCAGAGCAATTTGCTAAAGCTTGGGAAGGTTTTGCAGCGGGTGACTGGCAAAACGAAGTAAACGTTCGTGATTTCATTCAGAAAAACTATGCCCCATACGAAGGCGACGAATCTTTCCTAGTTTCTGAAGGTACTGAAGCGACAAACAAGCTTTGGGCTAAAGTAATGGAAGGTATCAAGATCGAAAACTCAACGCACGCTCCTGTTGATTTCGATACTGACGTTATCTCTACCATCACTGCTCACGACGCAGGCTACATCGAAAAAGATCTTGAAACTATCGTTGGTCTTCAAACTGACGCTCCTCTTAAGCGCGCTATCATCCCTAACGGTGGTATCCGCATGGTTGAAGGTTCTTGTAAAGTTTACGGTCGTGAACTCGATCCAGCAATCTCAAAAATCTACACTGAATACCGTAAAACACACAACGCAGGTGTTTTCGATATCTACACTCCTGACATCCTAAAATGTCGTAAATCAGGTGTTCTGACTGGTCTTCCTGACGCATACGGTCGTGGTCGTATCATCGGTGACTACCGTCGCGTTGCGCTATACGGTATCGACTTCCTAATGAAAGACAAGCTGGCTCAATTTGCTTCTCTACAAGAGAAGTTCGAGAATGGCGAAGATCTTCAAATGACAATGCAGCTTCGCGAAGAGATCGCAGAGCAACACCGTGCACTTGGCCAAATGAAAGAAATGGCTGCTAAGTACGGTTACGATATCTCTCGCCCAGCAGAAACTGCACAAGAAGCGGTACAGTGGACTTACTTCGGCTACCTAGCAGCGGTTAAGTCTCAAAACGGCGCAGCGATGTCTCTAGGTCGTACTTCGACGTTCCTAGACATCTTCATCGAGCGTGATATTGCTGCAGGTAAGATCACTGAAGAACAAGCTCAGGAAATGATCGACCACTTCGTAATGAAACTACGTATGGTTCGTTTCCTACGTACTCCTGAGTACGATGACCTATTCTCTGGCGACCCAATCTGGGCAACAGAATCTATGGGTGGTATGGGTCTTGACGGCCGTACGCTAGTAACACGTACGAACTTCCGTTTCCTTAACTCTCTATACACTATGGGTCCTTCTCCAGAGCCAAACATCACGGTTCTTTGGTCTGAGCAGCTACCTGAAGGCTTCAAGAAGTTCTGTGCGAAAGTGTCTATCGATACCTCTTCAATCCAGTACGAAAACGACGACCTAATGCGTCCAGACATGGAATCAGATGACTACGCAATCGCATGTTGTGTATCTCCAATGGTTGTTGGTAAGCAAATGCAGTTCTTCGGCGCTCGTGCAAACCTTGCAAAAACCATGCTTTACGCAATCAACGGTGGTGTTGATGAGAAGCTGAAAATGCAAGTTGGTCCAGTCATGCCGAAGATCACTTCAGAAGTCCTAAGCTTCGACGAAGTGTGGAACAGCCTAGACCACTTCATGGATTGGCTAGCTAAGCAGTATGTAGCTGCACTAAACGCAATCCACTTCATGCACGACAAGTACTCTTACGAGTCTGCACTGATGGCGCTACACGATCGTGACGTGTACCGTACTATGGCTTGTGGTATCGCGGGTCTATCTATCGCGGCTGACTCACTATCTGCAATCAAGTACGCGAAAGTGAAACCAATCCGTGACGAAGATGGCGTAGCGATCGACTTCGAAATCGAAGGCGACTACCCTAAATTCGGTAACAACGATTCACGCGTAGATGACATCGCTTGTGAACTTGTTGAAGTGTTCATGAACAAGATCCGTAAGCTTAAGACTTACCGTGATGCCGTTCCTACTCAGTCTATCCTTACTATCACATCTAACGTTGTGTACGGTAAGAAGACAGGTAACACGCCAGATGGTCGTCGCGCAGGTGCTCCGTTTGCTCCAGGTGCAAACCCAATGCACGGTCGTGATGAGAAAGGTGCGGTCGCATCTCTAACATCTGTAGGTAAACTGCCGTTTGCTCACGCGAAAGATGGTATCTCTTACACCTTCTCTATCGTGCCTAACGCACTAGGTAAAGACGAAGGTTCACAGCGCGCTAACCTTGCAGGTCTAATGGATGGTTACTTCCACCATGAAGCGGGCATCGAAGGTGGTCAGCACTTGAACGTGAACGTTCTTAACCGTGACACTCTAGAAGACGCAGTTAAGCACCCTGAGAAATACCCTCAGCTAACTATCCGTGTTTCTGGTTACGCTGTACGCTTTAACTCTCTAACTGCAGAGCAACAAGCTGACGTAATCGCACGTACATTTACAGAATCTCTATAAGAAGCGCTGTTGAATGATTGATGCAGCCCCGCCTAGTGCGGGGCTGCATTTTTTGTACTTATCGTTCCTCGGTAAGCTTTAGAGTTTGCGCACATTTCCCCACATCAATCAGTGAATTCCTATAGTGGCCTTAGCGAATTGCGGTACTATCATCCGCACTATTCGTCAAAACAGAACACTATGGCTCGCTCTTCCTATCTCCCTTTTTCGTTGCTTCTTCTCTCCACCACTGCACTGGCTTCAGAGCAGTCAACCCTCGCCTTTTCACTCGACAACGACGGGGTATTTGGTGTTGATCAAGACTATACCAATGGCATTTTCCTCACTTACACCTCCGCAGGGATTCGCCCGCCTTCGTGGGTTGGGCCGCTAAGTTTGTCTTTTTGGGGCGCCGCCTCTTTGGACAAATGGGAATTTACCCTAGCTCACAAAATGTATACGCCATCGGATATTGAAGCCGTAGAGCCCCTGCAAAACGATCGCCCTTATGCGGGTTATCTTCACACCGAGTTCAATTATATCAGTCTCCATCCAATGCAAGCTCAGCGCTTTAACCTGACCTTGGGCACCGTGGGTGAAAACTCACTGTCGGAAGAGGCACAAAAATTCGTCCACAGCATCACTGGCTCTGATGATCCTAACGGTTGGGCAAACCAAGTGGATGAAGGGTTTGCTGGGAGTGTCGGTTACCTGACCCACATCAACCTATGGCGCGAGCCGCTGTTGGCGAATACCGAGTGGGAAGTGTCGAGCGTTTCTGAAGCCAACGTCGGTAATTTTCGTAGTGATGTGTCAACCGGTGTCATGCTGCGTTGGGGACAAGATCTATCGGGCAGCTTAGGGGCTGCCAATATTGACAATGAGAATCCATTTCGCGCTGGTATGCTGGGTGGGTCAAAGCAGGGCTGGTTTGTTTTTGCCGGCATTGAAGCTCGCTACCGCTTCAATGACATCACCATTGAAGGGGATAGACCAGGCATCCGTCATAATCCCGATGTTAGCGATCCATCGCTATACGATGTCACCTTAGACAAGGTGCAAGCGACCGCCGTTGCTGGCGTTGCCTGGTATAATCAGAGCTTTGGCGCGACCTTAGCGACCACCGTCAAAACCCCCGATTATAAAGAAGCCCCCGATTCCATCTACGGCGCCGGGGGCATCAATTTCTACACGTTTTTCTAGCGTCAGACGGTAAAGCGTTGGCAGTCTTGGTTTAGGCTGCTGGCGCGCTCTTCTACCACCTGACTGACGGATTTGAGCTGGGCGTTATTTTCTTCTAACTCTTTCATCGCCGAAGAGATTTGCGTCATGCTGTCGGCCATCGATTGACTGGTGGTCGCCAACTCTTTAATGGATGAGAAAATCACCTCTGTTTGATGCGATGCTTCGTCGGCTTTTTCGGTAATAGTGCGTAGTGCTGTCATCGCTTCATGACCTCGCTGCTGGCCCGACTGCATCGTCACTTCCGATTTCCCTATATATTGAATCACCTCTGCGCTCTCTTTTTTCATCGTATCGATGGTTTCCGAGATCTCACCCACCGCGTCCACAGTTCGCACTGCTAAGCTGCGCACTTCATCGGCGACCACCGCAAAGCCGCGACCTTGCTCGCCCGCTCGAGCCGCTTCTATCGCTGCATTAAGCGCCAAGAGGTTAGTTTGCTCCGCGATACCGTTAATGATCACCATTACAGAGTCAACTTTCGAGGAGGCTTCCTCAAGTTGTTTAATATGGCTGGCCGCCGAGGTCAAAATGCCGCCGACTTCCTCTAGGGACCCAATCGCGGCTCGAATGACCTGCGCCCCCTCTTCGGCCGCTTGATTGGACTGACGACTTAAATCCGAGACAAACTCCAATGAATTGGACACTTCGTGGGTCGTCACGCTCACTTCTTCCGTGGCAGAGGCGAGCAACTGCGTCTGGCCCAATACTTCGCTTTGGTGGTGGGCGAGTAAATCCAAGCCCTGGTTCAACTCAGCAGCGTTACCGGATAACGCATCGCTGTTACTTTGCACCGCTTTCACCAACGAGCCGAGATTTTCACAACTTTCATTGATACTGCTCGCCAGTTGGTTGAATTCATCTTTTGGGTTATTCGTGAGAGCCATTCGACTCGACAAATCCCCTTTAGAAAGCTTGCGCAAAATCTTCTGTGTCGTATTCACCAAGCGAGATTGCGACGAGCTCTGCAAGACAAAGATAAGAATGGTAAATAACGCCAATACCACGCACGCCGCCATAATCGACCACAAGGTTTGGTCAGAGGTTTTTTCCGCGCTGCTTTGATATCTCATACTCACTCCGCCAAGTTGCGATGTAATGGCGGCAATCAAGTCAGCGAGGCGTTCTTTTGTGGTCAGTAACTGCTGCTCAATCGCACCGGCTTGCTCGGATAGCTCGGCGACACGAATAAAGGTCTCTTTATATTGTTCAATCTCTTTTTCATACAAGTCCAACATCGCATAAACGTTCGACATACTTTCAAAGCTGCCCATCGCGCGATTGAACAGCTTTAAGTTCTCTTCATTGGGTTGCAGCAAATAGTTCTGCTGCGATTTGATCATCGCCTGAAAGTCCGAGTTGAGCGTCACCATACCTGTCTCGGCGATTTTTTGTTCTATGATGGTGGCCAATTGCCCAAGCTCACCCAATTTGCCTTCATCAATAGTGAACCCCAGCTCTTGTTTGATGGTTAACCAAGGCGTGACGGCGGCTTCAAAATCGGCAATGTCCTGCTCAAGCTGTTGGCTCTCTTGGCGAAAACCGAGGGATTGAAGAAAGCCAATGTTGGCCTCCACATCCTGAACGATGGTCTGAATCTCCCCTTTCACGCTGTCGACTTGAGCACCGCTCAAATTGTCTAAGTTGCTACTCAGAGTCAGTATTTTTGCTTGAGTTTGATAAATCGAAAGCGAGCCAACCGCAATATCCCCACTGGCGTGGTATTGGCGGCTCATTTCGCTCAATCTGGAAGAGGTAAAAAGTGCCAGTGCAACAAATCCAATCGTCAACACTGCAAGAAAGAGAATCCCTCTCTGTTTTTGTGATAGTGCAAGCCTGTCCATAAAAAGTCCTTTAACATCAGGTGAATGTGTAGAGCACTGACCTGTTGAATTCCACTACTTATTTTGATTTTATTATCATTATTTACTTTTTTATAACATACATTTTAGACGAAAAAAGCACAATTTCGCTATTTATAAAAACTCTCTATTAAATGGCTAATTCACTATATAAACCCTACCATTTGTAATAAAATAACGAACAAATCACTTATAAGAGATGAGCTCATGTCTACAACTGGTCGAATTCATTCTTTCGAATCATGTGGTACTGTTGATGGTCCCGGTATTCGTTTCATTGTGTTTATGCAAGGCTGCCTAATGCGCTGCATGTATTGCCACAACCGAGATACTTGGGATACCCATGATGGGAAAGAAGTGACCGTTGAAGAGATCATCAAAGAAGCGAAAAGTTATCGTCACTTTATGAATGCATCGGGTGGTGGCGTCACCTGCTCAGGTGGTGAAGCCATGCTTCAGCCTGAGTTTGTGCGCGATTTCTTCCGTGCCGCACAAGCCGAAGGCATTCATACCTGCCTGGATACCAATGGCTACATCCGTAAGCACACAGAGGTGATTGATGAGGTACTCGATGCGACCGATTTGGTGATGCTCGATCTGAAACACATGAAAGATGAAATTCACCATGATTTCATCGGCGTCTCCAACAAACGTACCCTCGACTTTGCTCGTTACCTACACAAAATCGGCCAGAAAACCTGGATTCGTTACGTGATTGTCCCGGGTTATACCGACGATGAAGAAGCCGCACACATGCTCGGTGACTTTATCAAGGATATGGACAACATCGAGAAAATCGAACTGCTGCCATACCACAAACTTGGCGCGCACAAATGGGAAGCGCTCGGTCTTGATTACCCCCTTGAAGGTGTCAACCCGCCATCAAAGGAAACCATGGATAAGATTGTTGGCATCCTTGAGCAATATCACTCAAATGTAAAATATTAGTTTTATTTGTTTCCTAATTCAGAAAAAATACCAACCATAACGCAGGCATGGTTGGTATTTTTTTGGGGATAATGTGGCACTCAGTGAACTCTATCTTTGGTTTATCGCTCTCGCCAGTTTCGGGCTGATATGGCGAGATGTTCGCACTGTACTGCTGCCCAAACTGCGCAATGAATCAGGCTTCCAACACTTTACCTTTGCGGTGGTCGCCGCGCTGGCCTTGCTGTGGTCTGCGCAAGCAGGCGTTAAAGCAGGTCTCTCCATTCACTTTCTGGGCTTAACCACATTATCGCTACTCTACGGATGGCGAAGTGCTTACGCCATCGGCCTGTTCACCGCCCTTGCCGTGACTCTGTTTGGCGAATTACCCCTCACGATGCTCCCTAGCTATTTGCTCTTCTCGGTATTGTGTCCAATCGTGATAAGCCACGGGGTGTTTTTAGTCAGTTATCGCTTTTTGCCACGTAATATCTTTGTCTTTATTTTCGTTGCTGGCTTTCTAAACGGCGCCGTCACAGGCAGCGCTCACCTACTCATCAACGCCGTACATCATTGGTGGCTTGGCCCTCACGATTGGCCGACCATCGTCGAACACTATTTGGTCTTCCTACCTCTCCTCGCTTTTCCAGAAGGGCTATTAAACGGTATGGCCGCGGCAATGTTCGCGGTATTCAAACCTGAGTGGCTACGCGTGTTCTCCGATAGAGACTACATTTATAACCACTACCACAAAAAGTAATCGGTAAAAAAGCCCCGTTTTTGTTTAAATCTGATCATTTTTCATCACAAACCTGTGTTGAGATCATGTTTCATCCTGTAATGAACGGATAACCTAAGCACATTAAAAATGTATTAGATTCTTTAAGTGAGGCCAGCATGGAAATGACAAACGCTCAACGTTTGATTCTTTCAAACCAATACTACTTGATGTCACAAATGGACCCAGAAAACGCCGCGAAATACCAGCGTTTGCAGGTGATCGTTGAACGTGGCTACGAGCTACAAATGAACGAGCTGAACAAGAACTTTGGCTGTTTGAGCGAAGCACACTGTCGTGAGATTATCGACATCATGGAAATGTACCATGCCATGCAGGAATCCTACCGCATGCTAGAGGCGCAAGAGCAAAAAGATGTCGACCAACGCCGTCTTACGTTCCTAGGCTTTGACATCGCTTCAGAAGCGCAGCTCGTCAACTATGTGCGTTTCCTAACGGACTCTGAAGGTCTCTACCCACAGTTTGATAAAGGTGATCACTACTTTAATGCGCAGATGCCGATGCTAGAGAAATATCGCCGCATGTTGACCACTTGGCGCAACTGTCCTCGTCAGTACCATCTCTGCGCTAACGAGCTAAAACAGATCTTCCGCGCGTAAGACAAGCACGATACTGCTCTCGCGCAACCAGCGACTAGAGCATAGCGAGACATAGAGACATAGAGAAACAGAAAAGGGGCGCGTACGCCCCTTTTTAGTTGGTTAGCCGATTAGCTCAGCTTAAACATGGCCACTTTCGAGGTGAGCGCTTCCGCATTGGCTTTCACCTGATACGCCTCTTTCGAGCTGGTATCCGCACCTGCCACTAACTGGTCCGCCACATTCTTGATGGACGTGATATTTTGCGTAATCTCACTCGTCACATGCGTTTGCTCTTCTGCCGCAGTGGCGATTTGTGTCGCCATGTCACTGATGAGTGCACCCGCGGTTTTGATTTCTTCCAACGCACTCGCAGCGCGATCCGCGTCTTGTACCGAGTGAGCGGCGAGCGCTGCGCTGCTCTTCATAATCGAAACCGCTTTATTCGTTGTACCTTGCAGTACATCGATGGTGTGTTTGATCTCTTCAGTCGAGGAGTGTGTGCGTTGAGACAACACACGTACTTCATCGGCAACAACGGCAAACCCGCGACCTTGTTCACCTGCACGCGCAGCTTCAATCGCCGCGTTCAACGCAAGTAAGTTGGTCTGCTCAGCGATTCCCTGAATGGTTTGCAACACAGTGGAAATCTCTTGTGCGTGTCTATCCAATTCACTGACAACCAATCCTGCACTATCGAGCTCCGCCGCCAGTTTGTTGATTGAACCTTTGGTATCCGCCACCAGCGCATAACCGTTATCGGTACTTTGCGTCGATTCGTGAGCTGCCTGAGCGGTTTGCTCTGCATGAGAAGCAATTTCATGGGTCGCACTGGCGAGCTGGGTGACCGCAGTGGCCACCATGGTGATCTCTTGCTGTTGCAGGTGAATATCTTTCACTGCATCTTGACCACGTAACGCACTCTGTTCTGATTGATCTTTGAGCTGGTGTGACTGCTCACGGATGTGGCCAATAAGCGACTGCAAGCTACCAACAAAGGTATTAAAGTTATTCGCTAAGCGACCCACCTCGTCTTGTGACTCCACCTTGATACGCTGGGTAAGGTCACCACTCCCGTTTGCAATTTGCTCGAGTGCGTTAGAAACGTTGTTGAGAGGGCGGAATAAGATGTTGCACAACCAGTTAAACAGCGCAACACAGACAATCACGACCACTAAGGTCACCAATAGCTGCCCCCAAACTGCGCTAGTCAGTGGCGCAACAAGGGAATCGTAATTGAGCACGACTACCGTCGACAACTCAGTGCCTTGAATATTGCGTGCAAACAAGACCGATTCTTGACCGTTGATGACTTGCATCGAAACTTGGCTACGTTGCGTTGCTTGCTTAACCGCATCGATATTAAGGCCTAGTTGAGAAATAGGTTTATTGAGCAGTTTGGTATCGGCGTGGACAAAGACGTTGCCTTGCGCGTTGGCAATAAACATGTAGCCTTCACCCGGCAAAATGACATGCTCCATACTAGTGAGGATATCGGTAATTTCAACATCCGCGCCCAACACCACTTGTTCGCCATGCAGCGTCAACGCCTTACCCAGCGACACCACGTTCGCGCCGGTTGCCGCAGCGACGGTAGGATTATCCATAAACACTTTCGATGGCTGCTTTACTGCGTTCTGATACCAACCCCATTTGCGCGGGTCATTATTACCCGGCGGCAGTACCACTCCATTGGCGTTGTCCTGCGAACCATCGGCGTAGGCGAGAAAAACGTTGTCAAACGCCGCGGAGTCACGCAACTGCTTGAGATGGGTCACAATGGCGCCCTTCTCCGACTCTTGAGATAAAGACGTCAGGGCTCGCCCCTTCGACCCTATCCAGTCTGTCACGTACTGATTGTAAGATGAGACGGTACTCTCTAGGCGCTGCTCGACCTCAAAATCCAACCGTTCCAATGAGGAACGAAAAGAGATCGCTTCCACCAAGAGCCCCCCGACTACAATGGCAACACTCGCTGAAATCGCGAGTTTATTTTTTAACGAAATTTTATTGAACATATAGCAGTTACTTTCATTCTAATGTGATTGCGATGGGATCATCTCAGTCATTATATTTTGCGCATAGAAATAAATCATGACGCACGTCGAAAGCCTTGAAAAAAGTGTTTTGTTTGTGGAAGCGAGCGCACTCTTTTTGTTTTAATTTGCTGCCTTCATCACAAGGTTGACACTCAAGAGCGGCTAACGCTCTGTTTAGATGGTGAGTTTTACCAGCGCTTTTCCTGACGCATTCCCCTCATCGATAGGTCGTAAATATTAATGATTCACGCCTTGATTATTTCACCACTTTGGACTTGTCGGAAAAGAGAGCGGCTGAATCTGCCCAAAATCACAATTTGCAATTAAACACATATTTTTTAAGCAGAATTCCAAATACGGGCTAGTCTTATAGGAAGAGAGGAAACGCTTTTCAATGCGGGTTTAATGTCATTTTGACAGGTTCAGAGGGGATTTCATTATGAGTATTTTCGACCATTTCCAAGCACGCTACGAAGCCTCCAAGGATGAGGAGTTATCACTGCAAGAATTCCTTAGCCTGTGTAAGGACGACAAAAGTGCTTACGCAAACGCGGCTGAACGTCTATTGATGGCTATTGGTGAGCCACAAGTAATCGATACAGCGAAAGACCCCCGTCTCAGCCGTATTTTCTCCAACCGGATGATTTCTCGTTATGAAACATTCAAAGATTTTTACGGTATGGAGGAAGCCATCGAGCAAATCGTCTCCTACCTCAAGCATGCGGCGCAAGGTCTCGAAGAGCGCAAACAGATTCTTTACCTACTCGGCCCTGTGGGCGGTGGTAAATCGTCACTCGCGGAGAAACTTAAAGCCTTGATGCAACAGATGCCCATTTACGTGCTCTCTGCCAACGGTGTCCGTAGCCCAGTCAACGACCATCCATTCTGTCTGTTTGACGTCAATGAAGATGGTGAGCTTCTGAAAAAAGAGTATGGCATCGAAAACCGCTACCTACGCTCCATCATGTCGCCTTGGGCAGCCAAGCGCCTACATGAATTCGGCGGTGACATCTCCAAATTTAAAGTTGTGAAAGTGCGCCCATCCATTTTGGACCAACGTGCGATTGCCAAAACTGAGCCCGGCGATGAAAACAACCAAGACATTTCATCACTGGTCGGTAAAGTCGATATTCGTCAGTTAGAACACTTCTCCCAAGACGATCCCGATGCTTACAGCTATTCCGGTGCCTTGTGTCGTGCAAACCAAGGCTTAATGGAATTCGTTGAGATGTTTAAAGCGCCAATCAAAGTGCTTCACCCGCTGCTTACCGCAACGCAAGAAGGCAACTATAACGGTACTGAGGGGCTATCTGCGCTGCCGTTTGATGGCATGATTCTCGCGCACTCCAACGAATCCGAATGGCAGACCTTCCGCAATAACAAAAACAATGAGGCGTTCTTAGACCGTGTCTACATTGTCAAAGTTCCTTACTG
>NZ_JCBDGG010000026.1:0-9836 GCF_059833835.1 Vibrio sp. R15-SG3-ISO1B
AATACAAGCATCCCAACACTTCCCACTCAGCACCTTCAGCCCTTTCCTTGGGTGCGATTGCGAACTGCTTCACACGAAATGGGAGTGCTTCTCCTTTCGTTTGAGTCAGCTCAGTAAGAGTTTTACCTGAAATTCGAAAAACTTCCAATGCCCGCGACAATCTTTGTGGATCATTTGGGTGGATTCTCTCAGCCGAAACAGGATCAATGGCCTTAAGTTGATCGTGCAGCGCCTCCCACCCTTGCGTTTGCGCTTCCTGCTCAATAGTGCGCCGAATATCCGGATCCGCTGCTGGCAAAGGCGACAAACCTTCCAGTAGTGCTTTGTAATACAGCATGGTACCGCCCACCAGCAAAGGGATCTTGCCATCGGCGACAATCTTGTGCATCTCGTTAAGCGCATCTCGCCGAAAATCAGCGGCCGAATAGGATTCACTTGGGTCCAAAATATCGATCAAACGATGAGGAGCAAGGCTTTGCTCGCGCGCGTCGGGCTTGGCGGTGCCTATGTCCATGCCTCGATAGATCAGTGCGGAGTCGACCGAAATGATCTCAACGGGAAATCGCTGGCGTAATCGAATCGCGAGCTCTGTTTTGCCTGAAGCGGTTGGGCCCATCAAAAACAGAGCAAGGGGTAATTGGTCATTCATAATGTCATTGCTGCAATGGTAGCAGAGTAGTCTACGGGACGAACAAATTGTCGATCATCGAGTGGCAACTGACCGTGCCATAACTGCTCGAGTTCTGCGATGATGTGTATCGCTTCCGATAAAGTGTAGTCGCTTTTTGTTTGAGTAATCTTATTGGTTAACCATCTCACCAGTGCCGGCTCATCTAACGCCTGCGCGGAATAAGTGGCCGCGTAAGATAACAGATCTGACAGCAATTGTTGCAGATTTTGCTGACGAAGCGGTTGCGGTACGCCCATTACCAAGAGCCCTTGCTGACCTCTTGGCTTAAGTTGGATACCCAGACGCAGCAAAAGTTCGTTATATCGCTCAGCACTTTCCAACAATGGGCTTTCGAGCTTAAGCGAGAGGGGGACCAACAACGGCTGACTGGTCAGTGGACCTAGCTTGGTATTCAACTGACCATTGATTCGCCACCACTCAGCTCTCGCCAAAGAGACCAACTGAGAGTGCGACTTATCTGCCATTAACACGTACTGCCCTGCAACAATGCTGATGGCTTTCCCTAAAGCGACTATCGATGTGGCTTGTACGATCGGGGCTGACTCCTCGTGGGTCAGCGCTTCATCGCTCGGTGGTTCCTCACTAAATGACGTTGAGCGCGCGTGAGAGTTCTGGGTTTCTTTGGTCGCCTTTTCTGTTGTCGCAGATTCATCCTCTGTTGCAGAGAGTAAGGTTTGATAAACCCTGAGCTCCGCCTGAGAAGGCGCGGACTCCATCTTCGCGCCGCGCGCCTGACCACTGCGAGCGGGTTCGCTGCGACTTTGTACCCAAGAGTGAGAAACCTCTCGCTCATTAACGCGGCTCTCATTGCGAGCGGTAGGCTCGGCTTTCACATAGTCAGCGCGACCTGGATAGGCAGGGACGTGCTCGGCAGCGTCAATAGGTGGAGTGTGATCATCATGAAACGCCGACTGGCTCTGTTCAGGCTTATCAATGTGCGCTCCCTGAGCAAGGGCATCCGTGAGGGCTTGATAGATAAAGTCATGCACCAAGCGCGCTTGATGAAAGCGCACTTCATGCTTAGCAGGATGAACATTGACGTCGACATGATGCGGATCGAGCTCGATAAAGAGCACATACGCCGCAAATTGTTCAGGCTTCAAGCTGGTTTCGTAGCTTTGACGAATCGCATGATTGATGAGTTTATCGCGCATCATACGCCCATTGACGTAGCAATATTGCAGATCGCTTTGTGCACGCGCGCCTTGTGGCGTCGTGACCCAGCCATGCAGTTTGAGTCCTTGGTGCTCCAGCTCAATTTTCAGCATGTGGCGGACAAAACCGCTACCACAGACCGCTGCAATACGCTTTTCCGCTTGCGACTCTGTTTTCGCGGCTCGGTATTGTTTAACCAACTTTCCGTTGTGGCGCAAGTTGATCGAGACATCAAAACGGCTCAGCGCGATGCGTTTGAGCAGCTCATCGATATGGGTAAACTCCGTTTTCTCGGTACGAAGAAACTTGCGACGCGCGGGGGTATTGAAAAACAGATCTAAGACTTCGACTGTCGTGCCAATCGGGTGCGCAGCCGGTTGAATCTTAACGGCCATATCACGCCCTTCGCTGTACGCTGACCACGCAGCATCTTGCGTCGCTGTACGCGATGTCAATGTCAAACGAGCAACAGAGCTAATACTCGCTAACGCTTCACCGCGAAAGCCCAAGCTCATGATGGCTTCCAAATCGTCCAAGGTGTGAATTTTCGAGGTCGCATGGCGACTGAGCGCGAGACCCAACTCGTCTTTTTCAATCCCGCTACCATTGTCACGAACACGGATCAGTTTAGCGCCGCCCTTTTCGATATCAATATCAATGCGGCTAGCGCCCGAGTCGAGGCTATTTTCCACCAACTCTTTCACCACGGACGCAGGGCGTTCCACCACCTCTCCGGCAGCAATTTGGTTGGCTAAACGCGCGGGAAGAATTTTAATCGTCATTCAGGCTACCCACGTTTATTTATTGGGGATGATCAGTACCTGACCAATCGCAAGCTGATCGGAGCGCAAGTTATTGGCGCTGCGAATACTGCTCACACTGACGTCATACTGGCTGGCGATTTTACCCAAAAATTCGCCGCGCTTGACGGTGTGTTTACGCAGTGGCTTATCTTTCATCGTCACAGTAATTTTGAGTTTTTGTCCCAGCTTAAGCACGTCCGATGTCAGATTGTTCTCGCGTCGGATATCCGCTACCGAGACTTTGTAATGCTCTGCAATCTTACCCAGATATTCGCCCCGCTGAACTTCATGTATCAGGGTTTCCGTCTCGACCGGATTACTGATCTTCGGCACTGCCACCGCCGATGTCGCGCCAGGGATGGTTAAACTCTGCCCCACCGCCAAACTGGTGCTCTTTAGCTTGTTGGCCTGCATGATGGCTTGAGTGGTAGTGCCATAACGTTTCGCTATCACCGACAAGGACTCACCGCGCGAGACCTTATGCTTAATCGCTTTCCCGCGATTGGCAAATAACGTTCCTTCTGGAGGGTTCGATTCAAAATATTGGACGATCGCTTTCGCCAGTGCTCGGGCCAGTTTGTCTTGGTGGCTGCGTTGGAACAGCAATTTTTCTTCTGTCGGGTTTGAGATAAAGCCCGTCTCGACCAATACAGAAGGAATGTCGGGGGATTTCAATACTGCCAAGCTCGCATTGACGGGATCTTTCTTGTGCAAGTGCACGCCCGCCTTGGTCATTTCAGACAGAATATTGGTCGCGACCTTATAGCCCTCTTTCTGGGAGTGGCTAAACTGAAGATCAAGCAAGGTTTGGCTGACATTACGATCGCTGTTGTTCTTTGCCAACACTTCGCCGGCTCCCCCTAGCAACTGCGACTGCTCTTCGTGGTTTTCAACCCAACGAGCAATTTCAGAGTTCGCGCGCTTTGTATTGAGCACAAACACCGAGCCACCCCGAGGCTTAGGTGAGTTAAACGCATCGGCGTGCACGGAGACCAACAAGTGAGCTTGATTTTCGCGAGCGATCTCCGAGCGCTTGTTAAGGTTCACGTAATAGTCGCCGCGACGGGTGAGCACGGCTTTCATACCAGGTACCGCGTTAATTTGCGCCGCTATTTTTTGCGAGATCGCTAACGTTGCGTGCTTTTCATATTTTCGTGTTGGTCCGATAGAGCCCGGGTCTTCACCACCATGGCCCGCATCTATCGCCACGACGATATCGGCGTTGCCCAGTAATTGGGAGGCATCTCGACTTACTTTAGGCGCAGAGGTAATCGGCGCGGTCGAGGTCGCTCGCTCAGCGTGAGGCAGATCAATCACTAAGCGGTGACCGTATTGTCCCCCAGGCGTTGGGGCCAGTTTGAACAGTTGTGGCGCCGACTTACGCTTCAACTCAAACACCAAGCGATAGGTTGATTTTTCCGGCGGTGAACTGTTGCGGATTTTGCTTAGCACCGGGCTATCTGAAACGTTAATCGGCAGTTTCGTTTTCAGCGTTGTCTGCTTAAGGTCGACCACCAAACGTTCCGGCGTGGTCAAAGTGAAGTAGCTGTATTCCACCTCAGACTGAAGATCAATGACAACCCGAGTCTCATCCGGTGAAGGCCAAACACGTATGCCTTCCAATGCGTTCGCGAATGTGACGTTAGGGAACAGCGCAAGAATAGAGAGAAAAGGGATCAATACCGCTTTGAAAAATCGACGCTTCAACATAACTCCAACTGTTCTAATAAATGACGTCCGTAATCACTGTTCGCACCGAGTGACGCAATGCGCTCTTCACCGTGATAGCGTAGTTCAATATCCAAATCCGCTTGAGGTAACAACCCTTCGCCTTTTTCCGGCCATTCCACCAAACAAATCGCATCAGGGGTGAAATAGTCACGAATTCCCATGAATTCTAGCTCTTCTGGATCAGCCAAGCGATAAAGATCAAAGTGATACACCTGCCACTCTTGTAATTGATAAGGCTCAACTAAGGTGTAAGTTGGGCTCTTCACATTCCCTTGATGACCAAGCGCACGAACAAACCCTCGGCTCAGCGTCGTTTTCCCTGCTCCCAGATCTCCGTGCAAATAAAGAGTGGTTTGCTGTGAGCAAAGCTGCGCTAATCGTGTCCCTAGTTGAATGGTGGCAGTTTCATCTTTTAGGGAAAATTGTTTGGTCATCATGGACAAAGGTCTCTAACTCGGGACTATATAAAAATCAAAAGAACAGGAATAGTAAACTGGGTTGGAATTGGGAGACAAGATCTGTTGTGTGAGTATTCGTCAAAAAAGCGCGAATTCTCGCGTTTGGCCGCCTGAAGGTTGCTAGATCCGATCGTTAAGATCCGTTAAGATCCCCGCCCCATTGAACCAAGAGATCCCAGCATGGACTACCAACAGCTTGCAGACAAGATCAAAGTTTGGGCTAAAGAGCTCGGATTTCAAAAAATCGGTATCTGTGATGTCGATTTGGCTCGCCATGAGAGCGCTCTGCAAGCCTGGCTGGATGCTGGCTATCATGGTGACATGGATTGGATGGCAAGACATGGCATGATGCGCGCGAGACCGGATGAGCTATTGCCAGGGACAGTAAGAGTGATCAGTGCGCGAATGGATTACTTACCCCCAGAAGCGGAATTTGCCTCTAACCTCGCCAATCCAGAGCACGCCTATGTGAGCCGCTATGCGCTAGGACGCGATTACCACAAATTGGTGCGCAACCAGTTAAAAAAACTCGGTCAACGTATTGAGCAAGAGGTTGGCGCCTTCGGCTATCGACCTTTTGTCGATTCTGCACCGATTTTAGAACGGCCTCTCGCTGAAAAGGCCGGACTTGGTTGGACGGGTAAACATTCGCTTATCATTGACGAGTCCTGCGGCTCTTGGTTTTTCTTAGGTGAGCTTCTCATTGACTTGCCGCTGCCTGTTGACGCGCCTCACCAAGGTGATTGCGGCAAGTGTACCGCTTGCATGACCTCTTGCCCAACGCAGGCGATCGTTGATGACGGTGTGGTCGACGCAAGACGTTGTATCTCCTACTTGACCATAGAGTTCGACGGTATCATACCGGAAGAGTTTCGCCGCCCGATGGGCAACCGAATATACGGCTGCGATGACTGCCAACTTGTATGCCCTTGGAGTCGCTACTCGCCACTCACCAAAGAGTCTGACTTCCATCGAAGAGCTGCACTGAAAGACCCAGAGTTGTTGTCGCTGTTTCTGTGGGACGAGGAGACTTTTCTCACCAATATGCAAGGCTCAGCCATTCGTCGCATTGGGCACAAACAATGGCTCCGCAATATTGCCATCGCCTTAGGTAATGCCCCTTATCGCCAAGCGATTGTGGATGCACTCACACAACGCCTTGGACTTTGCAGTACATTAGATGTGCACATTGAGTGGGCGCTGGAACAACAACGCTCACAAAGCCACTACATCTCCAACAAACAGCAAAGACTGATTCGAATAATAGAAAAAGGAATGCCTAGAGATGCATAATGCTTGCCGAATTCATCAACGCAGAGTTTGAGGTTGTTCTAAAAACGGCAATGTGGAAAAAAATGAGATGTGCGGCAAATTTACTGAAAGTTGAAAAAGTTAATCACACTGGCCACCAATGATTAAGATCAAAAAACAAGCACTTAATGATCAAAAAACCGGTTTACCCTGCCTATTGGAATTCACTTTAAATCAATAAAAATCAATAACTTAATAAAAAACCAAACACCCATAACCTGATAAAACATCAAGAAAGATCCTCCTACATAGCGCTTATACAAAGACTAAATTCAGGTTACCCACGAACTTATCCACAGAATGAAAAATGTGGATAACTCTGTTAGTTAGATCTGGGGCGTTGAATTGAAAACACGCGCAAGGCCCATCGCCATTGCTGTGTAATCTTGGAGACAAACAAAAAAACGTCACAAATGACGCTTAGAGGTTCTAATTTGGGGGATGATGCTTCTCAGCATTAGAAAGAGCAGGTATAGCGAACCACAACACGCTTCATTGGGTTGCGGGGGCCGGATTTGAACCGATGACCTTCGCTGGGTTTTGTGAATGGCTGAGCTCGACGAGCTAGCGAATCATAACACCTTTAAAATTGGTTGCGGGGGCCGGATTTGAACCGACGACCTTCGGGTTATGAGCCCGACGAGCTACCAAGCTGCTCCACCCCGCGTCCGTATTGTGTCACCGTTAAGCACGATGAAGGCTATCAAAATGGAGCGACACACGAGGTTCGAACTCGTGACCTCAACCTTGGCAAGGTTGCGCTCTACCAACTGAGCTAGTGTCTCATATCAACAGCGCTTGCTATTGATTGAATTTGGTTGCGGGGGCCGGATTTGAACCGACGACCTTCGGGTTATGAGCCCGACGAGCTACCAAGCTGCTCCACCCCGCGTCCGTATTGTGTCACCGTTAAGCACGATGAAGGCTATCAAAATGGAGCGACACACGAGGTTCGAACTCGTGACCTCAACCTTGGCAAGGTTGCGCTCTACCAACTGAGCTAGTGTCGCATTTTGTCACCGTTGAGCACGATGAAGGCTATCCTATCCACTTAAAAGAAAGTGGAGCGACACACGAGGTTCGAACTCGTGACCTCAACCTTGGCAAGGTTGCGCTCTACCAACTGAGCTAGTGTCGCATTTTGTCACCGTTGAGCACGATGAAGACTATCCTGTCCACTTAAAAGAAAGTGGAGCGACACACGAGGTTCGAACTCGTGACCTCAACCTTGGCAAGGTTGCGCTCTACCAACTGAGCTAGTGTCGCATATCAACAGCATTTGCTATTGATGAAATTTGGTTGCGGGGGCCGGATTTGAACCGACGACCTTCGGGTTATGAGCCCGACGAGCTACCAAGCTGCTCCACCCCGCGTCCGTATTGTATCACCGTTAAGCACGATGAAGGCTATCCAAATGGAGCGACACACGAGGTTCGAACTCGTGACCTCAACCTTGGCAAGGTTGCGCTCTACCAACTGAGCTAGTGTCGCATTTTGTCACCGTTAAGCACAATGAAAGCTATCAAACTGGAGCGACACACGAGGTTCGAACTCGTGACCTCAACCTTGGCAAGGTTGCGCTCTACCAACTGAGCTAGTGTCGCTTTTCAACAACGTTTACGCTGTTCAGGGCTGCGAATTATAAGAGCATTTTTTTGTGATGCAAGTCCTTGGAAGAAAAAATCTGATTTTTTTTTCTGTTTGGATAAAAACCACACATAAGCGCCAACTTTTGCTTGAAAAGCGCTCAAACCCTTTGGCGGTAAGGGCGGATAAATTAGAGCCAGCTACCAAACAAGTCATTCGTTTTACTGAATTAATTGCTGGAGAGTAAAGTGAACGATAGAGTGGATTGATGGATGATCTCGTATTGATGCCTCACTCACTGCGAGACGAAGAACCAAGGAATTCAGGATGACGTTTCCCACCTCTCAGCCATATCGATGGCTTGTTGGGCTTGTGCTGAGCACCCTGCTCTTATCTGGGTGTGGTGCACTGCCTAAGCCCGTGAGGAACCTTGGCAAAAGTGATGTCGATTTTGTCATGGACGTTCACGCTAGGGAACAAAAAGCGCTCTCAATAGAACTGACACGCAAGCTTTACGTAAGAAATCCTTGGCAACTCAAAAAAGCGCCCGACATGACGTTAGATCAGCGACTCACGCAAATCTTTGGCGACGAGGACACCATTGAACTCCCGAGCTTAGTGTTCGAGGAACTCGGCGGTCTAACCAGCATTGATGCGATACTGCTCAGTTTCAATGATGACTTCCAAGGAGATCGCGTGTTCGCGGCAATGGTCGGACTGACAGAGATGCTCAGGCGATCGTACAACCACCAGCAAGAGTTCTTCATCCTCGATTCTCTGGATGAGCAGGCACTCTATAACAGCGCACGCAATATAGAAGTGTTTGTCTGGCGCTTATATAAGCGCAGAGATGATACGGGCGAGTTGTTTCTCCTCTCAAACCAACTTGAGGGGGACGACTATGACATCAGCTTTGATCGGCTGTTCGCCAAGATGGTGATGATTCAAGATATGATGGCGCTCATCGTCGCAGACAAAACCAATCGCAGTATCACCAAGGTCGTCCAAGGTGTGGCGCAGTTTGTCTTCTTACCGATCCCTTAATACTCTTTGTTATATCAATACGGACCTAAAACAGACAACCCCGCAGTATGAGTGCGGGGTTGTTTGTTTTTCGCGAGATGGACTCATCGCCATCGAGACTATATGGTCATGATGGTTTCGCGATAGAACTTGAGCTCTGCGATCGACTCTTTGATGTCGTCCATCGCCAAATGGCTGCCCTTTTTCGAAAACTGCGTCAACACTTCCGGCTTCCAACGACGCGTCAACTCTTTCAGCGTGCTGACGTCGATGTACCGGTAATGGAAATAGGCTTCGAGCTCTGGCATATGTTGGTACAAGAATCGACGATCTTGACCAATACTATTGCCACAAATCGGTGATTGGCCTTTCGCTACCCATTGCTCTAAAAAGGCTAAGGTCTGCTCTACCGCTTGCTGCTCGCTCACTTGGCTCTGGCGAACTCTCTCCACCAAACCACTGGCGGTATGCGTGGTCGTGCACCACTCATCCATTTTTGCCAATTCAGATTCTGGTTGATGGATGGCAAGTACGGGCCCTTCAGCTAAAATGTTGAGCTGAGCATCGGTGACAATGGTCGCGATTTCGATGATTTTGTGAGTCTCCGGGTCAAGCCCCGTCATCTCAAGATCAATCCAAATTAAATTTTGATCGCTAAAGGACATAAAGTGTTGCCTATTGGTTTATCTCTAAAAAGGGTACTATACCCAAATTCTGATCCTCAAGATAGCAATCGAGCGGATCGACAATGCAGAGAAATGGTTAAGTAAACACTGTGGCAAAAAAGAAAAAGCTCACCAAAGGTCAAGTTAGGCGAGTACGCAGCAACCAAAAGCGTAAGCTAAAAAGTGAAGAGTCCGTGCAATGGGACGAAACCATGCTGGGTGCGACCAAGAAAGGCCTGGTCATTACACGCTTTGGTCAACATGCAGATATTGAAGATAGTGAAACACTAGAGGTGCACCGCTGCAACCTTCGTCGTGGTATCGAATCTCTTGTGTCTGGCGACAAGGTGATTTGGCGCGCTGGATTAGAATCAGGTGCTGAGTGGAAGTGTTGGGATGCTTGTATTAACCT
>NZ_JCBDGG010000027.1:0-26954 GCF_059833835.1 Vibrio sp. R15-SG3-ISO1B
TGTTCACATCAAACACGAAAAGGGCCACATCATCACCTACCCCAACAACCTGATTTTGCAAAAAGGCGTCCTTAAACTGCCGCCAAAACCCAAAGTAACTAAAAAGCCCCGTTTGTATACGCGGATTAAAAAATGATTCGCAAGAGAGAACATTTAGTGAAAAAAGATAGTGACCAGTTTTTTGGGGAGGGTTACACAAGCACAGTGGTCACAAATTGGCGCACTTGCGTTACCATATCGCCATTGACGAGAACATTCGTTTAGCGGGTTCCTAAACGACAAAAGGCGCACTTGGTTGTGCGCCCTATCCCTCGTTACTCAATCGTGAGTCTGCGAATCTTGAAGTCTATGTCTGCTTCGAGATCTAAAAACGAGGCTACTGAATTGACTTGTTGAATCCATCCAAATTGTAGGTAAGGCGGTATTTTCCTCCATGCGGGTCGGGTCATTTGCCTTACACTTTAACTATGGTCGATTTCGGCCAGTTCGCAAGTTTTCTGCGGCACTATTTTCTCGTGTATCGATTAAAAGTTGAACTTTTCTCACAAAATTGCAATTCAACTTTGCACGATTATCGATTGGGCTAACGCTAACCACAGGTATAATGACCACTTGTGCGGCGAAATCACGCTAACGTTCGTCAACACTTGCTTGGCAACCGTTTGGCTTGATACCATTCGCCCTCAATCAATCCGCAATACTCACGCACAATAGAAACGGAAATCCGGTGAACTGGAAACGCCTAACACAATTTCACAACGTCCCCCCTTCTCAGTCTTCTTTGGCACTTGGCATGATAGGCCTTGGGCAAGCATGGGCACTCTATATGCCCGACGTTGGTGACATACTTAGGCCCTATTTTGCGTTTGCCGGCGCACTGCTGCTGACTCCCGTTCTGATCAAGTATTCGAACTACCATACCTTCATGAATGACATTCGCCACCCTCTTAGTGGCAGTCTAATGGCACCGATGAGTATGGCGTTGCTCATCTTGTGTGACTATCTGGCGATCATCTCTCCTATTATCGCCTACCCGCTTTGGTTCGCAGCGTTAATGCTGCACTTAACCATGATGGTGCTGTTCTTTGGCTTTCAACTTCGCAACTTTAAGATGTCCAACATTGTGCCGAGTTGGTTTCTCTATCCTGTTGGCGTGATCAGTAGCTCGCTCGCAGGTTCCCAATTTGGTTTAACGCTATTTTCTGAAACCATTGTTGCCATCTGTATCACCATCTACTTTTTTATGCTGCCGCTCGTACTCTATCGCCTAGTGTTCGAGGGGATGTTACCGCGCCGAGCCAGGCCCACCTTGGCAATTATGGCTGCGCCTATCAACCTCACCTTAGCCACCTATTTGGTCAATTTCAGCGAGCCAGACCCGATCCTCACCGGCGCGCTAGCGGGGATTGCTATCACCATGACCCTGCTTATCTACCTGTGCTACATCCGTTTGCTCAGGCTCAAGTTCCAACCGTCCATTGCTGCGGTGACTTTTCCTTCGGTTATCAGCGCTATCGCTATGCACCGCTTGACGTCATTCTTTGAACAAGCTCACCCACACTGGCACTGGCTGCATAACTTTGGTCTGTTTGAGCTCACCATTGCGACCGTATTGGTGATTTGGGTTTGCATTGGCTACATCAAGATGTATTGGCCAGAACTGGATCGCAATCACACCTCACAATCTTGAATTTACCCTCAAGCGTCACCTAAATATAGAGACTGAGATACGCTAACGTTTAATGATTTTGCATGAGTTAGACCCCAAAAGGGTAATAAATATTAATTAATAGTCATTACACACTTTTTTTGTTTGCTAATACGCTCAAAAAATAAACTATTTTACTAGACGGAATAATCTATTAGGTTCATACATATCCTTGTCAGCTGGCCATTCACTTGTTTTGAGAAAAGGATATGATTATGTTTACACTTGATAAGTGTTCGCCACTTCCGACGTTCGTTAATGAACGTATTTCGCACTATGTTGATGACCTAATTAAAACAAAAGATAATGGTCGTAATTTAGTGTTGGGTAAGAAGCCTAAACAAGGAGATATTCTTCTCCAATCCAACGATTATTTATCACTCGCCAATCACCCTAAGATTATTGACGCGCAAGTTAATTCCCTCAGACAGGGGCAAGAGAGTGCGTTTATGTCGAACGTCTTTCTTCATAGTGATGCCCTCGACAAAACGGTGCAGCAGAGAATGGCGGATTATACCGGTTTTGAACACTGCACCATCGCCCCTTCTGGCTGGATCGCGAATATCGGTCTATTACAGACCCTATGTGATTCAGATACCAAGGTCTATATCGACTTTTTCGCCCATATGTCGCTTTGGGAGGGCGCGAGAATCGCCGGTGCTGATATCCATCCTTTCATGCACAACAATGTGAGACACCTTAAGCGCTTAATCAAACGACACGGTCCAGGCATCGTCCTGATAGACTCCATTTACAGCACCCTTGGCACTATTGCCCCACTTACAGAACTGGTTGAGGCCGCGAAAAGTCTGGGTTGCGCCATTGTTGTCGATGAATCCCATTCATTGGGTACACATGGCCCGAAAGGCGCAGGGTTGGTGGCTTCACTCGGTTTAACGCAGCAGGTTGACTTTCTCACTGCCAGCCTTGCCAAAACCTTTGCCTACCGCGCTGGAGCCGTTTGGTGTAACAACGACACAGGCGAAGTGATGCCCTATGTCTCGTTCCCATCGATATTTAGTTCGGCGATGATGGCGTGTGAACTCGACAGAATAGATGCAACCCTCGCGGTGATCAAGGCAAGTGATCCAGCGCGTAAACAGTTGCATCAAAATGCGGCCTGGATGCGCCGAGCGCTGGCAGATATCGGATTTGATATTCGTAGCGAATCACAGATCATCGGCTTAGAAACCGGAGATAAGACCAATACCCGCAAAGTTCGTGATTATTTTGAGCAACGTGGCGTGTTCGGATCGGTATTCTGTACGCCAGCAACGCCCGACAATAAAAATATTTTTCGCCTGTCGCTGCACAGTGCATTAACAGCAGAGGAGTTGCACAAAATTGCGTTAGTGGCTGAATCGGCATTTCACGATCAAAAATTACGTTTAATCTAAACAGTATTTATTCAAATTAAACGAGGAAAGGTGTCATTTCGAATAAAAATAGGGCGATAAATTCGCCCTATTTTTATTCTTATAGGTACTCAGATATTTTATCAAATAAGTGTTCTTTATCGGCCGGTTTAATGAGGTAGTCATTCATACCCACCTCTTTTATGCGCGCCATGGTTTCTTTACGATTATCACCGGTATGGCCGACGATCGGCACATTGGCGTAAGACTCCTGAGAGTGACGAATCTTCTGCGTGGTATCAAAGCCATCTAACTTGGGCATTTCAATATCCATGATGACCAAATCAACCGGCTCCTGGTCGAGTTTCTCCAACACATCATTACCGTCTTGCGCTTCAATGACTTGATAACCTTGTTTGCTCAACAAAATCGCGGTGAGCGAGCGTAGCGAACTGTTGTCATCAGCAATCATAATGCGCTTCACTGCCGTAGGTCGCTTGCGAGGAATAAGGTTGCGATTCCCTTCTCTTGAATCAAAAATCACTTCATCGATGAGCGCGATGCCCTCTGAGATCACCCGCTGCTTTTCCAGAGGATAGAAAGTGAGGTAACGATTAAACGCGTCATGATAGACGCGATTAGGTTCAAACAGATACACCAGTTTGGCTTCGGTAAAGTGCAACTTGGATTCCAAGTGCTTAAACTGCGCTTCATTTAAACCATCCAGATCGACGAAAATCAGATCATACTCAAATTCAAATTCTTCACGTGCGCTGGCTTCACTGTACGACCACCGGATCATTTTGAAACCGGAATAGAAGGCGTCCTCGTTCAGTTTGCGCATGATTTTAGCGTCTTCGCCAATGTAGACAATCGCTTTGTCTTTCATCAAATCGTGTTTGATATGACTGACTTGCTCAGAGACGTAGTTCGGGAAAAACAGCGTGAATTCCGTCCATTCGCCATACTCGGATTGGCAACTGATGCTGCCACCAAATGAGTGCATTACCCGTTTACAAAACGGCAAGCCTAGCCCATGACTGGAGCTCTTCCCTGAGGTGTAAAAGTCTTTAAAAATATGCTGAAGCTTCTTCGGCTCTATCCCGACCCCGGTGTCTCTCACGGTAATGGTGTTGACATCGTGATGAACCGCGAGCGTCACGGTGATCGAAAAATCTTCGCTATTTTGATAATAAAAGGCGTTTTTCAATAGGTTATACAAGGCATACTTGAGCAATACGTCACTACCAAAGTAGTCAAAATCGTGCTCAATATGGAGCGAGACGAGATTTTTGGAGTGCACGCCGGGGTAAGAGAAACTCTCCAATGTGTCCTCTACCACTTCTGCGGCGCTATGGCGCACGAACGTAGAGCGAGAGACACGATTTTGATCAATGGAAGTGAGCAACAGATCGATCGCTTCATTACCGTTATTGATGATGACGTCTGCGTTGTTCAGGATCTCTTTGATAACTTGAACATTCTGTTTTGACATCTTGACCTCTTCATCTTGATGACTGACATCCGGTAAAGAGGAGTTCACCACATCCACTGAGGCTTTCAGCGCACTGAGCGGATTACGCATCTCATGAGCAATCCCGGCACCAAACGACTTCGCAATCGCCACTTTTGCTTCATGTTCGACCTGATTACGAAAATAGAACAGGTTGCCGAAGACATAAGTGAACAAAAAGATGGGAGTGTATGGCCAAACCACATCCGGTGCGGGGTTGTAGTTAACCATGTTCAAGTCGCCGGCGAACAAATAGGCAAAGCCGACAGCGACAAACGCTTGCGCCAACATGACCCTTGTTTCGTGCACTAGTAAGACATGCAAAAAGATCGAGGCCATAAACGACATCGCCCACACCGTTGACCAGTGGTTCTTAAACAGCATGTAGGAGAAGAAAAACGGTAAACAGACCGCCACACAGCCTAAATAGTAATAGGGCATATAGCGCTGCAATGTGGCCGGAAGAAACTCGCGCAAAGCGAGTACGAGCAGCATCACGGAGCAGACACTTCTCAGCAACAGGTCTTCATAAGGCTGAGGATAAATGTATTGCCAAATCAGATAGTAGAGAGGAAAACCAATCGCCCCCATCCACCCAACAAGGGAGAGATTGGGCTCTGCATACTGGTAGACCTTTTTAACCGCATCCATATCGTGTCGTCACATCCAATGTCGTGTTGTCTTCACTCTTCAACTATCGTGCTACTTACTCAATTGGTCACTATGAAACCATCAACGAGTACAATGATCATACAAAACATCCTACTACAGTGAAAGAAGAAACCAATTGCACAACTTAAGTTTAGCTCAACATTGGGCCAACAACGCGAATCGTGCTCCCCGTTTTTGCACTGACCACGTCTATTCTGTGAGACATTTGCTCTTTTAACTCACTGACGTGTGAAATCACCCCCACTGTGCGACCCGTTTGTTGCAAGTCGATTAACGTTTGCACCGCCAAATCCAACGATTCAGGATCAAGGCTGCCAAAGCCTTCATCAATAAATAAGGTGTCGAGTCGAACCCCACCGCTGTAGGACTGCACCACATCGGATAATCCAAGCGCCAACGAGAGCGCAGCCATAAAAGACTCCCCGCCGGATAAGGTCGCGACATCGCGCGCTTTGCCTGTGTAGCCATCTTCAACCATCAAATCCAAGCCCCTACCGGCGGCGCCGCGAAAGCCGTGCGTTTTACGCGTGAGTATGTAACGCCCTTTACTCATCAGTGCCAGACGTTGTGACGCTTGAATCAGGACATCATCAAGTAAGACGCCGAGCACAAAGCGATGCAAACTGACGCGGCTGCCGGTTTTACCGCTGGCGACATCGTACAAGGTGCCAAACACCTGATACTCTTTTTCCAATTCGGCGTTTTTCTCTTTTAGACGCTCGAGCTTGCGCTGTACGTTTTGCAACGTCTCAACTGTCGCTCGTTCGCCATCGAGTTGCTCTCTCACCTGCGCATGATGTTGCTGATGGTAATTGAGTTCGTTTTGCAGCGCTTCAAGATCCGGCGTCGACTGCCCTTCCAATGCGGTGGTGATGTCTTGAATGGTTTGCTCAAGACGAATCGTGGCTTGGTTATAGTCGTCAAATTCACTTTGCCACTGCGCCATTTGCTCGGCTGTGGCTTTCGCGCTGACAAAAGCGTCAAGCGTTGCCAGCTCACTTTGCTCTAAGGCCCGCTGCCACTGTGCGTTCGCTTGCTCGGATCGCACTTTGGCCTCTTGCAACAGCGATTGGTGGGTGCCAACTTCAGAGGCGCACTGAGATTGCTTGAGCGTGCTAGCTTGATAGTGCTGGTTTGCCCGTTGCTGCTCTTTCTCTATCGCTTCGATTTGGCTTGATAGCGCCGAGCGCGCGGCCTCAATTTCTTCAATGTCTTGTGTTGCGCCGCCAAGTTGTTGCGTCATCTCTTCGATGCTCGCCGCGATGGAGCTGACGGTATTGTGATTGGCCGCTATCTGCTGTTTGATCTCATTGATTTTTTGCTCGCCGGTTTCACAGCGCTGCGTCAGTTCATTCACCTGCGCTTCAAGCGCCGTTACATCCAATGACATCAGCACCATTAAGCGAGCCTCAACCTCACTTAGACTCACTTGTGTTGCCGACAGCCCCTGAACGGCGACCTCACCTAACTCGTCTTTAAACGCTTCCACCGCTTGCTGGCTTTGGCTTAACGCCTGCTTAAGATGTGAAACGTGCGCCTGAGCTTTCACCCTCTGTGCGTGCGCCTGCGTCTCTTCACTGCGCGCCTGAGTCACCTGCTCTTTACTGACCGACTCGCCATCAATTTGCGCAATATTCGGGTGCGCCTCGCTGCCACAAACCGGACAAGGCTCTCCCTCTAGGAGTGTTTGCGCCAAAATGGCCGCTTGCGCTTGGTGCCAGCGCAGTTCGACGCGGTTCGCCGCCTGCTGTTGTTCTTCAAACACTTGAGTGACGTTGACCAATGCCGCCTCTGCCGACTTAAGCTCTTCGGCCTGATTGACCGCGTCTTGCTCCATTTGGGTCAGTTTGCGCAGATCGCTTACCGCGCGCGTCAATTCCGACTTTTGTTGCAGAAGCTTAGATTGCTCTAGTCGCTGCTCAATGGCTTGCTTGTGATCGTTTTTCGCACGCGTTAAATCACGCTGGAGTTTCTCTTTATGAGAGAGGTACTGAGCGAGCTTCTCGTCAAGTACCGCACTGTGCTGCTGCGCCTCTTTCTGGCGTGAGATGAGCGCTTGTCTTTCCAACCATTTTTGTTTGATGGCCTCGAGCTTGTAACGCTCATCATTGAGTGCCGGTAGCTGTGCCGCTGCTTTTTCTGCCTCTTCATGCGCGATTTTCGCTGCTGCTAAGTCGTTATCTAGCGCCTGTTTGCTCTGCTGCAGTTCGGTCAACTTGGTTTCAAAACGAGTGACGTCTTGTGCGCTCTGCCATTGATTTTGATAAGGCAGTTCAATACTCGCCGCCTGCTTTGCACGCTGCAAACGAACTTGAGTCTCCGCTATCTGAGACTTTGCCGCTTGATGCTGCGTGAAAGATTGCTTGGCCTGAGACAACTTGGCGAAATCATCGCGTATTTTCTGCCCTTGCTGAAGCGCTAAGGTCGATGCACTAAGCGCTGCTTGCGCTGCGGCTTCTTCCCGTTTTCGCTGTTCAAGAGCGACACACGCGGACTCGTAGCGGGTATTAAGCTCTTCGATGCTAGAGACATTGCCCACCTCAAGCGCGCCGCGAATTTGGTTGTCAAACTCATCTTTGCTTTTGCTGATCGAGGCGGCTTTGTCTTTGAGCGCGTACTCAATTTTTTTGTAGATATCGGTTTGGAACAGTTGGCCGAAAATCTCTTCGCGCTCTTTCGAACTAGCGAGTAGCAATTCACGAAACTTACCCTGTGGCAGTACCATGACTTGACGAAATTGGGTCTCATTGAGACCAATCAATTCGGTGACCAACGTTTTGACCTGCGCCGTTTTGCTGGTCAAAAGCACCTCTTCGTCACCCAACTGATAGAGCGCAGCGCTGTGTTTACGTGTCGTTGTGCCTTCCCCGCGCGCTTTTGGCGCTTCTTGCTCTGGGGAACGCGTTACGCGAAAGCGTTTGTCGTGCAAGCTGAATTCGAACGTCACCTCTGTCGGCACATCCAACTTAGTGTTATCACTGCGCATCTGGGCGCCGAGTCGCTCATTACTGGTGGTTTCGCCATAAAGCGCAAAACAGATCGCATCTAGCAGGGTCGTTTTTCCTGAACCCGTAGGGCCATTGATCAAAAACAGCGGATTGCTGCCCAGTTGACGAAAATCAATCGATTCGGTGCCCGAAAACGGCCCAAAGGCCTGCATAACTAAGGTGATGGGTTTCATGAGCGTCCCTTACTGCTGGCTCAGTTGTTTGATAATGGCCGAAACCGCGCTCTCTTGCGCTTGAGTCAGCTCATTGCCTTGCGCTTCTTTGAAAAAGTCGCGGAACATATCGACTTCGCTGCGCGATAGCGTCGCTTGCGCCATCGACTGCTCTACCCCCACTAACATGCCGGGCTTCTCCAAATGCAACACATTTGGGTAGACAGTACGCAGCTTCTCCATCGGATTGAGAATGGCGTGTTGGTCGGTTAATCGCACCAACAAATAGTCGTGGGCGCGAGGATCGGTTTTACCCGCCGTGAGGATCGCTTCCAGCTCCCCTTCAATGATTCGCATTTCATGTGGCGCTTGCAGCGGGATGTGCGTGGTCGCAACCAAACCGTTGTGATCAAGCTCCACTAAAGTCATGCCTTTTTTATGGTGCTGCTCTGAAAAGCTGTATTTCATCAATGAGCCACTATAGCGAATATGAGCTTCGCCTTTGTATTGCGGCTGGTGAAGATGGCCGAGGGCGACATAGTCAAAATGGACGAAATGCTCATGACTGACACATTCGGAGCCACCAATCGAGAGTGGACGCTCCGACTCTGAGCTGATCGCACCATCAACAAAGCAGTGGCTGATCAACACATGACGTTGTGACGAATTAAGATGAGGCGTGATCAAACCAACCAACGCAGCATGAGCGTCATCGTGAGTAGCAATCGGCTTTTGCGCCTCAGGCGTTGCTTCATCTTGCTGTTGAAAGGTGTGATTAAAGTAGTGGCGCACTGTCTCCGGATCGTTAAACGGCATGCCATAAAATGCCACCTCTCCAGCTTGGTCACTGCTCAACACAACAGGCTCGAGCATCTGCTGAAAATCACTGATAATGTGTAGCCCAGCGCCTTTCATGTGCGCAGAGCCAAACCCGAGGCGCTGCGCGCCATCGTGATTACCCGGAATCAAAATGACGGGCGTGTTTAACTCCTGGCAAACACGATTTAGCGTTTCATTGAGCAGTTCAATCGCCGCGGTCGGCGGCACCGAGCGATCATAAATGTCACCAGCGATCACCAATGCATCGACGGGATGCTGCGCCATGTACTCCACCATCTGGTCGAGCACCACACGCTGATCGTCAATCAGCGACACATTGTGAAACTGTCGTCCTAAATGCCAATCCGAGGTGTGAAGAAATTTCATCTTACGTCGTTGTCCTTATGTGATACTGCCAACCAGCCATCGGCCATCATGAAAAAAGTCGCGACAATTCGCGACTTCTCATTGTATTGCCCTAAGCGTATTTGTTGAGGCTGCGTTGCCTTGTAAATTTAGGCCTGTTTACTCTGCGTGTGTTTTACAAAACGCGATCGCTTGTTCCAATAACTCAAGTGCAGACGCTTCTACTGGAGGAAGTGTGGCATCGCTTTGGCCTAGTGGAGTAACTCGCTCACCCCATTTTATGTGGCCTGCGCCCCAAGTTAAACCTGCGCCAAAGGCGGCGAGCAGTAGGTTGTCACCAGGCTTAATAAAGCCTTGTTCAAGCGCTTCACACAAGGCAATCGGCACAGTGGCCGCAGAGGTGTTGCCATAGTTCTGGATGTTAACAAACGCTTTGTCTTGAGCAATCCCGGAAAGATCACACAAGGTTTGAATGATGCGGATGTTAGCTTGGTGCGGGATCACCACATCAACATCGTCAGTCGACAGTTCGCTGCGCGCCAGCACCGATTGAGCGGCTGCGCCCATGCCTTTCACCGCACGCTTAAAGATCTCTTTGCCGACAAAATCAAACGCCCAGTAGCCGTTGTCCGCAGCGAAACGATCCATTGAGGTACCGAACTTGGGCACCGCCAAAATATCACGCCCAGCCGAATCACAGCCAAGCTGCGCCTGTTGCAAGCCCACTTTTTCCGTTGTGCAGCTCAACACCGCTGCGCCTGCGCCATCACCAAATAACACCGCCGTATCACGCTGGGTCCAATCGATAAAGAAAGAGAGACGCTCTGCGCCGATCACGATTGCATGGCGGTAATTGCCTGATTGAATAAGACGAGTCGCCGTTTCTAATCCGTAAACAAAGCCAGTACACGCTGCGTTCAAGTCAAACGCTGCGGCGGCTTGAACGCCGAGGTTTTGGGCGACTTTAGACGCGGTGTTGGGAATCAGTGAGTCGGGTGAGCAGGTCGCAACAATAATCAGATCCACCTCATCAACACTGACATTGGCACACGCGAGTGCGTGTTTGGCGGCAACGGTTGCAAGATCTGACGTATTCACATGGCTGATGCGGCGCTGCTCGATACCAGTGCGCGTCTTAATCCATTCATCGGAAGTATCTAGAAAAGTGCTGAGGTCATCGTTGGAGAGCGTGGCTGGCGGTAGGCATTTACCCCAACCGGTAATTTCTGCGTAATAGCTGGTCATTATGTGCCTTTTTACATTCTTATTTGAGTCACTTGGCGTTTTCAGAGTATAACTAGTGTGTCATTGAGTTGAAATAATTAATAAAGAGAAAAGTCATGTCTACCTTCAATACACGATGCCCATCATGTTCTGGTGTCAACCGCGTGCCGCTCGAGCGCGTATCGGAAAACCCTAAATGTGGTAAATGCCAATCGGCGTTACTCGATGGCCAACCGATAGAAGGCACGTCGCTGAACTTTAATGCCCTGTTGCAAAGCAGCCAACCTGTGGTGGTCGATTTTTGGGCGCCTTGGTGCAACCCTTGTGTGGGCTTTGCACCTGTCTTTGAAGACGAAGCCGCCGCCAGACAGGGCGAAGTACGATTTGTCAAAATCAACACCGAAGTTGAGCAAGCGTTGGCCGCTCAGTTTCAGATCCGCAGTATTCCAACTGTGATGGTATTCAAAAACGGCCAGCGCGTGGATGTGATTAACGGTGCGCTTCCTCGCTCGCAATTTAGCCAATGGCTAACTCAAGCCATCAATAAATAACCTTGAGTTCCCACTAACGACTCGACAAAAATCTCTTGTCGAGTCGATTAATTCTTTTCGTTTTACCCACACCACTATTCAGTCCATATTCGCGCGAAAACTCACTGGTTAATTTCTCAATCCTTGGTCCCTTATGGCCAAGGATTGCCCGTTTTGAGGCGACGACGTTGGACAACACTCTTATTCCTACCCGCACTATCCGTGTCACGGTTCCTGTGATTGCATTGGCGCTGTACGCCGTTGCATCGGGCTATTTGATGAGTTTGATTCCGCTGATGCTGCCTCACTACGATCTGGATACCTCACTCGCCAGTTGGCTTGCGAGCGTATTTTACGCAGGTTTATTGATTGGCGCGATGGGTGTAGAGCCTTTGGTGCGCCGATCAGGGCACAAAGCCGCGTTTGTCTGGTGTTTAGCACTATTTCTACTCACGATTGTGGCCTTGCCATTAATGCCGTATGCAAGTAGCTGGTTGATCGCTCGCTTTGTCGCGGGCGCGGCAGTTGCAGGCGTCTTTGTTGTGGTCGAATCTTGGTTGCTGCACGGTGACGAACAGTCACGCGCTAAACGCCTTGGCCTTTACATGGGCGCGTTGTATGGCGGCGCGGCGCTAGGCCAATTAGGTATTGGCGTCATTGGCGTATCGGGTGGTGTGCCTTTTATTACTATCACTACCCTTTTATTGCTCGCCATCATCGTGCTGATGTTTGGTGACTCTGATCAACCCGAGCACGGAGAGAGTACCTCACTCTCTTTTAAGCAGATGAGCAAATTAAGCCATGCCGCAATCATTGGCTGTGTTGTGTCTGGTCTCACCCTCGGCGCAGTGTACGGCCTGATGCCTGTCGAGTTGAGTCAACGTGGCATTGCCCATGATGACATTGGCGGCTTAATGGCTCTGATCGTTTTGGGCGGTATGGCGATTCAGCCATTAGTGCCAGCATTGGCGAAAGTGTTCGGTCGCACACCATTAATGGCACTCTTGTGCTTGGTGGGCGTGGCTGCGATTGCCTTTACCTCTATGGTGCCGGGTCTGCGAGCACTGGGTGCAGGGCTATTTGTACTTGGTATGGCGACCTTCGCACTCTACCCCATTGCGATCAACTTAGGCTGTGATGGCTTGAACGCCCAATACATCGTCTGCGCAACACAAGTGATGCTGTTCAGTTACAGTGTCGGTTCTGTAGTGGGACCTGTGGTAGCAGATGGGTTTCTTTCTGGCCCTCAAGGATTGATGGGCTATTTGTTCGCGGCGCTGCTTGCTACTAGCATCTATATGTTGCTTGCCTCGATACGGGGTAAACGCAAAGCAGCGATCGGTGAATAAATTAGTACCGCGTTAATTAAAACATCGCACAAAAAAATACCAACCTGATCAACAGGTTGGTATTTGCCCCCTGGAAGGATAGGGCTAGGGTGAAACACGAGTCACTCGCGAAAACCTTGTTACGCCTTCGCGTGCCATTCAAGAAACACTTCATCGTTTTCCAGCAACACGGGCCAATGAGCTAAACGCACGTCGCTGTTTTCTAAGCACTCGCCTGAGCGCAGGCAAAAATGCTGTTTGTACAAAGGGGAAGCGACACATAATTTGCCCTTAACATCTCCGACAATGCCGCGGCTAAGCACAAAAGCTTTGCCGATAGGATCCCAGTTCTGCACCGCAAACACACCTTGATTAGGGATGAGAAACAGCGCAACTTGTTGGCCATCCACCAAGGCGACTCGCCCTTCGTAGGCGCACAGTGCGCTTAAGTCGCACACCTTGATTTTCTCGAGTACGTCCATCAATTCTCCTCCTTGACTGGAATACGTTGGCCACGAATGCGTTGGTAAGGCAATGCTTGACTCGGTTCTCCTGAATTAATGAATGGACGGAACTTAGTGAGCTTGGCAGGGTTATCCAACGTGCTCTTCCATTCACACTGGTAGGTATCCACCACGTGCTGCATTTGCGTCTCCAATGACTCGCAAAGGCCGAGAGAGTCCTCTATCACCACTTGTTTTAGGTACGCTAACCCACCTTCCAGGTTATCCATCCACACTGAGGTGCGTTGCAATTTGTCTGCGGTGCGAACGTAGAACATCAACACGCGGTCAATCAGAGTGATCAATTCATGTTTGCTGAGATCGGAGGCAAACAGATCCGCGTGACGCGGGCGCATGCCACCATTCCCACACACGTAGAGGTTCCAGCCGTTTTCCGTGGCGATGACGCCGATGTCTTTACTTTGCGCTTCAGCGCACTCTCGGGTACAGCCTGACACCGCAAACTTCAGTTTGTGTGGCGAACGTAGCCCTTTGTAGCGGTTTTCAAGTTCGATGGCGAGGCCAACCGAATCATCGACACCGTAGCGGCACCAGGTTGAGCCCACGCAAGATTTCACTGTTCGGACCGATTTTCCGTAAGCATGGCCGGTTTCAAAGCCCGCGTCGATCAGCGTGCGCCAGATATCCGGTAACTGCTCAACTTGTGCGCCAAACAGATCGACTCGCTGCCCACCCGTAATTTTGGTGTAGAGATCGTATTTCTTGGCCACTTCTCCTAAGACAATCAGCTTATCTGGTGTGATCTCGCCGCCGGCAACACGAGGTACGACCGAATAAGAGCCATCTTTTTGCAGATTCGCCATAAAGGCATCATTGGAATCTTGTAAACGGCTGTGTTGAGGCTCCATGATGTGTTCATTCCACAGCGAGGCGAAGATCGAACTGGCGGTCGGTTTACACAGATCGCACCCCAACCCTTGGCCGTGGCGAGCGATTAAGGTGTCAAAATCCTTGATTGCTTCGACTTGGCAAATATGGAACAACTCTTGGCGTGACAGCGCAAAGTGTTCACAGACATGGTTGTTGACTTCAACGCCCATCGCTACCAATTCAGCATCGAGCACCGATTTGACCATGTTGCTACAACCACCACAGCCGGTGCCCGCTTTCGTCTGCGCTTTAAGAGAGTCCAAATCTTGCGCGCCCGCTTGAATCGCCGCCACCAAATCGCCCTTGGTGACATTGTGACAGGAACAAATCACCGCGGTGTCGTTCATTTCACCATCGAGCATACTGGTATCAAACAGAAGATTTGCAGCGTGATCGGGCAGCATAGTTTGGTTTAAGTAACATTGCAGTAAGGCGTCGTAGTCACTGTTGTCGCCAACCAAGATAGCGCCAAGCAGTTGGGTGCCCGTCGCATCGACCACCAGCTTTTTGTAGACGCCTGTGACCGCGTCTTGCAAAACCATCTCTTGCGCGCCCGGGGTCGCTTTGTGCGCATCACCGATTGATGCGACATCCACACCAAGCAGTTTCAGTTTGGTGCTCATGTCTGCACCGGTGAACCCTTGGGTGTCACGATGGGTCAGAACGTCAGCGACGACACGCGCCATCGTATAGCCAGGCGCAACCAGGCCAAAAATGCGTTCTTGCCAAAGGGCGCATTCGCCAATGGCAAAAATGGAGTCGTCACTGGTCACGCAGCGATCATCAATCACAATCCCGCCGCGCTCACCAATGGTCAGCCCGGCTCCGCGCGCTAAGGCATCTTGTGGACGTATCCCCGCGGAAAAGACGATCACGTCTACTTCAAGCGGGTCCTCATCTTTGAAGACCATGCGATGCTTTGCGCTCTCACCATCACAAATGCGCTCCGTTGCGGTCGAGGTATGCACTGATAGGCCAAGCTGTTCTATTTTCTCTTTCAGTACAGTGCCTGCACCGTCATCGAGCTGCACTGGCATGAGCCTTGGGGCGAATTCGACTACGTGAGTTTCCACCCCGAGCAAACGCAGAGCGTTCGCGGCTTCAAGCCCGAGCAGACCACCGCCGATCACCGCGCCGGTTTTCGCCCCTTGGCAGGCGGTTTTGATTTCAGAGAGATCATCAAGGGTGCGATAGACAAAAATTTGCTCACGATCATGCCCCTCAATCGGTGGCACAAATGGGTAAGAACCGGTGGCGAGCACTAATTGGTCATACCCCATCACGGTTTCTCCATCGAGCTCTATGCGTTTGAGCTCTGGCATCAGGGCAGTCACCTTGGCACCGAGCACCAACTCGATGCCATGTTTTTGATACCACTCTTCGCTGCTCAGCATCAAATCTTGATGGGATTTGCCCGAAAACAGTGCCGAGAGCTGAACTCGGTCATAAGCGATAAAGCGCTCTTCGCCAATCACGGTAATGCGTTTTTCGAGATGCGCGCCGCGCTCGACCAATTGAGCCACCAGATGGTGGCCGACCATGCCATTGCCAACAATTACTATCCGTTCCATGTTCACTTCCTTAGGCGGTCTTTGCCGCTGATTTCGCATCGTCTTGGGTGGACGAGCTCGCGCTTGCTCTTAACGCTGTCTTGGTTTTTGATGCCGTAGGCTCAGGTTTGGCCTGCTTTTCATAGAGGAATCTCAACACTGACTGGCGATATTTTTGATACTGCGGGTTATCCGCCAACGCCACTCGGTCACGGGGTCTTGGCAAATCAATCTGAAGCACTTCGCCGATCGTGGCCGCCGGTCCGTTAGTCATCATGACGATTTTGTCTGAGAGCAACACCGCTTCGTCCACATCGTGCGTGATCATGATGACGGTGTTGTTCAAGTCAGCTTGGATTTCCATCAAGGAGTCTTGCAAGTGCGCGCGGGTTAACGCATCGAGCGCGCCGAACGGCTCATCCATCAACAGCACTTTCGGTTGCAACGCCAGCGCCCTCGCAATACCGACACGCTGCTTCATGCCGCCGGAAATTTCATCTGGCTTTTTGTCTGCAGCGTGAGACATGTGGATCAATTCCAAATAGTGCTCGGTTTGCTGTTTGATCCATGCTTTGCTCTGCCCTGCGGCCACCTGTTTGACCGCAATTTCCACGTTTTCGTGCACGGTTAGCCAAGGCAGCAACGAGTGATTTTGGAATACCACTGCGCGCTCGGGGCCAGGGCCACTGACTTCTCGCCCATCGACAATCACGCCGCCATCGGTGGGCATATGCAAACCCGCAACCAAATTGAGCACGGTCGATTTACCACAGCCCGAGTGACCAATCAGGGAGATAAACTCGCCACGTTGGATTTGTAAATTAACATTCTTGAGCGCGATAAATTCGCCGTTGGGCGTCGGAAATCGCATGCCAAGTTGAGTAAGATCGAGTAACGGTTTAGACATGATGAACTCCTATTAACGCAATGCTTGCTGTTTGTTCCATGAGAGCCACTTCTGTAGCTGCAACATGCCGCGATCGAGCAACAAACCAATAAAACCGATGGCAATAACGGCGACCATAATGCGCCCAAGTGAGGCGGAACTGCCATTTTGAAACTCATCCCAAACGAACTTGCCAAGACCGGGGTTTTGCGCCAGCATTTCAGCGGCAATCAGGACCATCCACGCAATACCGAGCGACAAACGAAGCCCTGTAAAGATCATCGGGATCGCCGACGGCAGGACAATAATACGAATGTGTTGCCACCAAGAAAGCTGCAGCACTTTACTGACGTTAATCAGGTCTTTGTCCACACTTGTCACGCCAACCGCCGTGTTGATCAAGGTGGGCCACAAGCTACATAGCGCAACGGTAAGCAGTGAGTTGACAAAAGATTTAGCAAAAAGCGGGTCATCACTGACGTAGGTTGCACTCACCACCATGGTCACAATAGGCAACCAAGCAAGGGGCGAAACGGGCTTAAGCAGTTGAATAATTGGGTTAAAGGCTTGATACAAACCGTGGTTTAGCCCAAGGACAATACCCAGAGGTACAGCAATCACCGTAGCGAGAATAAAGCCACTTGCCACCGTCACTAAACTGGTGACAATCTGATCAAAAAATGTCGGTTTGCCTGTGTAGGGGCGAATTTTGACCTCGGCGTTGGGATCTTTGGCGAGCTTCTTCGCATTGCGCTTTTCTTGGCGTTCAATGAAGGCTTGTTCTTTTTGGCGCTCATTCCAATGATCGTCCACTAAATTGCTAAATTGCTCGAACGTTTGCACCGGGCCAGGCAAGGTGCCTAATGACGTTTCGACCTGACGTGCACTTAAATGCCACATCATCAAAAACATCAATATGCCGATAAGCGGTAGCAGAACGATTTTGCTTTTGTTCGCTACCACCGATTTACTCGGTATGAGGGAAATGACATTACTCGACATAAGCACTCCTATTACATCCTTGTTACGTCTTGTTGACTGTGTGATTGAGCGCAGCGCTCAATCGGGCTTTCCTAATGTGGGGGGGAGCCACCTCCCCCCGATTTGACCCAATCTTGGGCGTTAGACTTTGTCGCTGCCTTTTAGACCAATATTGAATTTTTCTAGGTAGGCATTAGGCTGACGACCGTCGTAAACGATGTCATCGATGAAATGCGTCTGCGGCGCACGGAAACCATCTTCTTGACCAAAATCAGGGAAGTCACCTTGCGTCAGAACACCATCTTCGACGAGGGCTTGTGCCGCTTGTTGGTAGATATCAGGGCGGTAGACTTTCTTCGCTACGTCCATGTACCAGTCATCTGACTTACCTTCGGCGATTTGTCCCCAGCGGCGCATCTGGGTTAAATACCAGATCGCATCACTGTAGTAGGGGTAAGTCGCGTTGTAGCGGAAGAAAACGTTGAAATCAGGCACTTCACGTTTGTCACCCTTTTCATACTCGAATGTGCCAGTCATGGAGTTGGCGATCACTTCGTAGTCAGCACCGACGTATTCACTTTTCGCCAGCAACTTAACCGCTTCCTCACGGTTGGCGTTGTTGTTCTCATCAAGCCAATGGGCCGCGCGAATCAGCGCTTTCACCACACGAATGTGCGTATTCGGGTACTTCTCTGCCCACTCTTTTGAGACGCCAAATACTTTTTCTGGGTTGTTTTTCCAGATTTCGTAATCGGTGACCACAGGCACGCCGATCCCTTTAAACACCGCTTGTTGGTTCCACGGTTCGCCGACGCAATAACCTTTGATCGTGCCGGCTTCCATTGTGGCGGGCATTTGCGGTGGCGGAGTCACGCTCAACAACACATCCGCGCTTTGCTGGCCACTGTTATCTCCTGCTTCTGGCGCGTAATAGCCAGGGTGAATGCCCCCTGCGGCAAGCCAATAGCGCAGTTCATAGTTGTGAGTGGACACAGGGAATACCATGCCCATATTGAATGGCTTGCCTTGGTCAAGGTAACCCTCAACCACAGGCTTGAGCGCATCCGCCTTGATCGGGTGAACAGGGAGGCCATCCTCTTGCTTAGGCACGTACTGTTTCATCTCTGCCCATGTATCGTTGGAGACAGTAATCGCGTTGCCATTGAGATCCATACTGAATGCGGTGATCACTTCCGCCTGTGTACCTATACCAATGGTGGCACCGAGCGGCTGACCTGATAGCATGTGCGCGCCATCTAACTCACCATCTATCACTCGGTCGAGAAGCACTTTCCAGTTGGCCTGCGCCTCAAGCGTGACGTATAAGCCTTCGTCTTCAAAAAAGCCTTTTTCATACGCAATCGCGAGCGGTGCCATATCGGTCAGTTTGATGAAACCGAACTTGAGATCTTCCAGTTCAGGCTCACCGACCTCGGCAGCACTCATTGGCACGTAGGCAGACAGTGATAGCGTGACAGCTAACGCCGTGCTTTTAAGCAATCCAGCGGTGTTCAGGGTTGATTTCCATTTCATACTCTTTCTCCAATAAAAAAGCGCTACTGCTCGTGATGAGCAGTAGCGCCGATGCTGACTTAACGATTTACCGCCGTTGATAAACCTTAAGTACAATTGAACAAATTGTGTGGTTGCGCAAAGTCGTAATGAATCACGCTTCTAACCTTAGTTATTCCTATTCCAAGTAGCATGCCAACTTATTTAATACTTAAAATTCAATGGCTTAACCCAATATCACTGACTATTCCTATTGGTTCTGCTTTGCCTTAGTGCACTTCGCACCGAGTTGGAATTTTTCTTGTAACCCCAAAGTGGTAGCCTAACCTTTTAACGTCTCTAAGGTGATCAGTACGTTTTTCGCGACTTGAACCATAGATTGACTCGATTGCATCGCCGATTGGCGCATCGCTTTATAGGCGGCAGACTCGTCCACACCGTGGTGCTTCATCAATAACCCTTTGGCTTTTTCTATCCATTTCCGCTCTTCCAATTTGCTGGCAAGTTCGGCCATTTCCTGTTCCATATCTAACATCGACTGGCGAACGGAAGCGGCGTGCAGTGCCCAAGGCGCCAGCGAACAACCACTATCGCTTGGGAGTAGCACATAATCCATTTTTTTAGGTAAGCGATTGATATCCATAGAACTCAATGACTGAACAATCACCAGTAGTGGCAATTTTTTCTCGCGGCAACGTTCGATCAGCAAGGTGAGCTCAGCGCACGGTTGTCGCCATCCGACCACCACAAATGAGTTGGGGTGCTGCGTGATGAGCGCGTCAAATTGCGCCAGTTGGCAGCCTAAAATTGCATCAAAATCTTGGGCGAGTATTGCACTGATTCGGCTTTGCTCTTTGAGTGAATCGCAACAGACGATGATCGGAATTTTCGACATGGCTTGGTACATAGACATTCCTTGTTTTATTGCTCCAGCTAAGCTTTTCAAAACAAGGAATGTGCCAAGGTTGTCAGACAGAAAGAAATGAGACCCTATCTATTTGAATAGATTCGATTTTTTTAGATGCTTCAGGTTCAAGCAGTGGCGCAGTAGTCCTCCCAAAGCTGATAGGCCGACGCAAACGCTTGACTGTAATCGTTGTGCCGCGGGAACAACACAGTCGCCATGGTCGCGATAATGGTGTTCGCCATCATGTTCCAATCACTTTGCGGCGTCTCTAAAGGGCACGCCTTCGGTAGTGGCACATCGGTGAGCAGCTGCTCTGCCTGGTAGTGGGAGGTCACGCCGTTTTCTGAGCTCATCCAGACCGTTTGGCTTACCTTGGGGTTATATTCTGATTCTCCCGATTGGCCTTTGAAAGAGACCACCGCATGTTTGGTCAAGCCAATTTCATGCTCTACCTCTGCATGCAACTGCTGAAAACCTGGGTGGAAACTGCCACGAATACCAATCGCTGCGCCACTTGGGTTCAGGGCGCGAACCACCGTGTTGATCGGCGTTCTGAGCCCATAGCGATTTTTCCAACCGATCATCTCTTGCGCTTTGGGCGCAAAATGGCGCAGTGGCAAGTAAGCGATACCATGCTGCTCGAGCATTGTTTTGGCGTGTTCTGGCGTTTGCGCTATCTCGATACCAAGCACGGTCAAATAATCCTCAACATGCTCTCGCCCCGCGGCAAGGTCATGATAGCCATGCAGCAGCACCTTGTGCCCAGCGTTGGCAAGAATTTTGGCCGCTAGTCCATGCCACGGCTTACCACTGGCTGGGCGTTTACCGGCGTAACAAGGCCAATCGATGTCGGCACCAAGCTGTGGCATGCGTGACTGAAACGCTTTGACGAAACCGGCAATCTCTTGCTTGGTCTCATTTTGCACGCGAATCAGCATCAGCAGCATGGCCATTTGATCGTCCGCGCCCTGCCCATCGAGATATTCATCCATTACCTGATAGGCTTGCTCAAAACTCAGAGGTTTGCGCCCCCTCTCCCCACGCCCAACCGTGCGAATACATTCCTTTATTGTGCTCATACAGCCTCATAAGCCACAGACGCTATGGTCTTCGTTAATTGTTCTCGTAGTTTGACCACTTCACCTAAGATAATCAACGTTGGACTCACGCCTTTTAACGCTTGAGCCATCTCGCACAGCGCCCCGAGTGTTGAGATATGGACTTGCTGCTGACGACTGCAACCGTGCGTCACGATCGCAAGCGGGAAATCTGCCGCCAACCCATTGGCCATCAGCCCTTGTTGTATGTCGGCGGATTTCTCAAGCCCCATATAAAACACTAATGTCTGCCCCTGTCCGACCAAATGTGCCCAGGTCGGCAGTGCGCCCGACACCACTTGCCCCGTCACGAAGGTTACACTGCGCGCGACCTCTCGGTGCGTGAGGGGAATAAAACTGCTCGCTGCGCAACCAATGGCGGCGGTGATGCCTGGGATCACCTCATACTCAATGCCTTGCTCGGCAAGTCGCAACCCTTCTTCACCGCCACGGCCGAAGATAAAAGGGTCTCCCCCTTTCAAGCGCACAACCTCTAATCCCTGCATCGCCAAATCCACTAAGATTTGACTGATCTCTTCCTGTTTTAGACTCGGTTTTCCGCAGCGTTTTCCCACGTAGATGAGTGTCGCGCTCGGTTTAGCCAAATCTAAGATATCGACGTTCACTAATCGGTCGTAGACGATCGCGTCTGCATTCTGAATAGCCTTCATCGCTTTGACGGTCAGCAATTCCGGATCATTGGGCCCTGCGCCCGTCAAAAAGACGCGACCCGTGCCGGGTTTTGGGGTCGCCAATTTCAGCGATGCGCCACGCTGGGCATCGTGGTCGATAAATCCAGCGCTGGATAGGCTTTTGCCAGCCCCTTCTCGAAGTCGGTATGTGTCATTGTGTTGATGCTGTAACTTATCCATAGCACTTACCTCATTGTCGCGTTCGGCGACGTATCTACTACTGTGATGCTTTGTGTCGTTGTGCCAGGCGAAACCCGCGTTTGCTCGAACTCTTCCACCAAACGTGCGACTTGTGGTAAACAAGAGCCGCAGTTGGTGCCGCACTTCAATCTGGTTTGCAACTGCGCTACGCTCGAACACTCCCCTTCGCTGAGCGATTGCAAAATCTGCTCATCGGTCACTCTAAAGCAACTGCAAATAAGCTCGCTCTGCCCTTCTTGCGCTGCAAGAGAAATAAGACGGCTGAAATTGAGCGCCTTGCCAACCAACTCCACTAATTTTGTGTAATCGGAGTGAATAGGTTGCTCTGATGTGACCAATAAAGAGCGGACAATGCGCTCATCTCCAACCTCATCAAAATCCACCGCTAACCATCCAGAAGAGGTATCAAGGACAACTCGGCGGGTTTTGATATGGTTGAGGCGGCTAGGTCTGTCACCCACACACAACGTCTGCTTATCTGCGGGCTTATCATGGGCAAAGCGCCAAATTCCGACACGATTCTCCACTTGAAAGGAGTGATATAGGCAATCGTCAGGGTCAAATTGGCTGCCAATGTAGAGGCCATAGGTCTTAACCGATACTGGCAGAAGTTCGACCTCGCTTGACTTAAACGCGGGCTGACCAGAGTGTGGGTCGGCATCTCGACTCACGACGGCGTTCACTTGTGACTTTCCGCCATACGCCGCCGCCCAGTGCATCGACATAAAGAGCTGTTTGTAACTCAAGGTCTCATCCAAGCCCACTTTCGCCACAATAGTGGTGTGCGGCCCTTGCGCCGATGCAAGTTTGACAGGTGAGATACGTATAAGTTGGCCGGCCTCAATACCCAAATGGCTTGCCGATAGCGCGTTCATGTACACCGTCGGCTCCGTTTCTGAGGCGGCAAGATGAACCACATGCCCTGTGCGCGTCATGGTGTGCCATTGATCGCGCTGACGGCCGGTATTGAGCCACCAGCCTCGTTGCAATGCGCCCTCTTTCGCGGCAATGAAACGCGCTTTACCGTCGGCGAAACTAAAACGCAGCTCGGCGTAAGGTCTCTCCCCGCCCCATTGTTTAGGTTGCCATTGACGATACTCCTCATCCGTTAGCTCAGCATATTGGCTGATATCCAGTAAACGTGGAGACGTTGCATTGATGCCCGTCATGGCTGCATACTCACGAAACACGTCCGCTTCGCTTTGAAAATCAAATCCGTTGCTCACACCGAGTTTTTCACACAAAAGCGCGCCAACAACGCTAATCGCACGCCAATCGGGTAAAGCCTGCCCCGGTGGTGGCGTGAACTGTCTTTGGCGCGACATGGTGCGCTCTGAGTTGGTCACCATGCCCTGCTTTTCTCCCCAACCTGCGGCGGGTAACAGCAGATCTGCGTATTGAGCGATGTCTGAATCGACGGTGATGTCTGACACGATAACCAAAGGACAGGCTTCAAGTGCGCGGCGCACATAGTGGTTATCTGGCATCGAGACCACCGGATTGGTTGCCATGATCCAAATCACTTTGATCTCGTTGCGCTCAACCGCTTCAAACATCTCGATCGCTTTTAAACCAGGCTTTCTGGCGATATTAGGCGCTTGCCAAAAGTCTTCGACCAGTGCGATGGAGTCATCATCGAAGCCGCGATGCACAGCCAACTGATTGGCGAGCCCGCCGACTTCGCGTCCGCCCATCGCATTCGGTTGCCCGGTGATAGAAAACGGCCCTGCGCCCTGACAACCGATCGCCCCTTTAGCTAAATGCGCGTTGATGATGGCATTGCCTTTGTCTGCACCACTTTGCGATTGGTTAACGCCTTGGCAAAACAGCGTGATCGCCTTGCGCTCTTGCGCAAACCAGCCATAGAAGGTCGCAATTTTCGCCGACTCGACGTTGATACGTTCCGCAATCGCATCCAACTGATATTGGCTAGCGTTCACTTCAGTCAACAATGCCTCAAAGCCTTCTGTGTGGTTGGTAATAAAGTCATGGTCCAACGCGTCATGTTGATGTAGATAGCGAATCAGTCCGTGAAACAGCGCCACATCGCCGTCATTGGCAATAGGAATATGCAAGTCTGCTTGGCTCGCGGTGACGGTTTCGCGTGGATCAATCACGACCAATTTCATCTCTGGATTCTTATCGCGTGCTTGTTGGATTCGACGAAACAGCACAGGGTGTGTCCACGCCGTATTCGCTCCACAAATGACAATCAGATTGGCATGATTAAGGTCATCATAATTGACCGGCACTACATCTTCTCCAAACGCGCGATTGTGTGCCACCACCGCCGAAGACATGCACAAACGTGAATTAGTATCGATGTTGGCACTGCCAACAAAGCCTTTCATCAGCTTATTGGCAACGTAATAATCTTCTGTCAACAGTTGCCCTGAAACGTACATGGCGACCGAATCCGCGCCTTGCGTGTGGATCGCCTCCGCCATCGCACCGGCAATGCGCTCTGCCGCTTCATCCCAGCTCACTTCCTTGCCCTGAAATTTGGGGTAGAGCAGGCGCGACGGCATTTTCATGCTCTCTGCAAGCGCGGCGCCTTTAACGCACAGTGCGCCTTGGTTGGCTGGGTGGGCTTTGTCTCCAACAATACCGAGTGGGCCAATTTCGACTCCGCAGCCGACGCCGCAGTACGGACAGGCCGATTTGATACATTCCTTTGCCATGATTCCTTCCTCTAAAAACAACAAAGCCTCTTCCTGTTGGGAAGAGGCTCCTTTGCCGTTGACGTTGTTATTGTATTGTGTGACTGAGCACGAATTTACTTAGGTCACTTAGGGTAAAGCAATGAAGATGCCAAATAGAAAAATTAATAAAATCAGACGATTAAATATTTTCAACACCCTAAATTGCACCAATTATGTGCGGAGCAGGATCCTCACAGTGCGCGTCTCTACTTCGCTCACTGAACGGTTGACGAACGCGCACTCAATCACACTCTCATAAATAGTGATTGTTGTTTTTGAAAAGCTATTTTATATTTCAGGTGTTATTGTCATACAAATATTAAGGATTCACTATGTTTACTGCTAGCACTGCAGAGCTCTCCTTTGCCCGCTTCTTACAGCCTAAACTCATCGAGCTGATTGAACGCGTAATGGAACAAACTGCTCAACCTATCGAAAATGGCCGTCATGATCTGGAAGGTGACAGCGCCTTTTTCTTGGTGATGGATGACAACACTCAACCACTTGAACAGCGTAAGTCAGAGTGCCACCAACGCTACCTTGACGTGCAATTGCTGCTCGAAGGTGAAGAGACGTTTGGCTACAGCCTACTGCCGTATACTGGGTTGGATGAAGATTACCTAGCGGATAAAGATTTGGCGTTCAGTGAACAGCTACAACAAGAGCAATTTGTCACCATTAAAGCCGGTGAATTTGTGGTGTTCTACCCGGGCCAACCTCACCGTCCATTGGTTGCTGTCAACAACCAGCCAGCGCCGGTGCGTAAAGTCGTGATCAAGATTGAAAAGAGTCTGTTTGAGTAAACTGACTGACGTCTTCGACATTTAACCATTGCGCGGCCGAGACGCCGCGCGTATTAATGTTGTGCGGGTTTGTTTAGCAACTAGCCCTTGATGTAGCGCAATAGCTCGTCGTTCAGTGCGCGAAGTACACCAGAATCGGGCTGAGTGTGAGACAAGGTACGCATGCCATAAATCCCCATCACTAAAAACTGTGCCACCAGCTCAGGCGAGCGATGATTGGCAATTTCCCCAAGCTCCATCATAACGGCTATCTTATCCACCAGCCATTGCTGCCAACGGCGCAACATGTCGCTGATCAAAGCCTCAACTTGTTCATCTTGATGAGCCAGCTCGCTCAGCGCTTTTTGCAGCAAGCAATCTTTAATCTGCTCTTGCTCGCACTCTTCGAGCACCGACTCCATGTAGGCTTCAATCCCTTCAAACACCGTTGGGTAAGACGCAAACAGCGCTTCCATCGCTTGGTGTCTATCGAGTTGATACTGCTCCAATGCGGCGATCAGTAGACCACGCTTGTTGTCAAACGCACAATAAATCGACCCGGGATGTAGCCCGGTTGCCAACTTAAGATCTTGCATACTGGTTTTGCCATAGCCTTTCTCGACAAACTTCGCCATTGCTTGCCTTAATACCACTTGACGGTCAAATTCTGCGCTGCGCATAACATCACTCTTAAGGTTGGAATACCCACATAGTAACTGATGTTGAATGTGCATTCAAAAAATACTTGAATGAGCATTCAAAATATTCTAACTTGAATAGGCATTCAAATACTCTCGAAGGACACGTCGATGAATACCCTATTTCAACCGTTCAAGCTCAATGAGACGCTAACGCTCAACAACCGCATTGTGATGGCTCCCCTAACTCGCTGCATGTCTGACGAGGATCTGGTGCCAACGGATGCAATGGTGGAATACTATGGCCGCCGCGCCGACACAGGCTTAATCATTACCGAAGCGACCTTGATCAGTGCTGACGGTCAAGGCTACCCTAACACCCCTGGGCTCTTTACTGATAAGCAGATTGAGGGCTGGAAAAAAGTCACTCAGCGTGTGCATCAAAATGGCGGAAAGATCTTCGCTCAGCTATGGCACACCGGCCGCGTTGCGCACCCGTCGTTTTTTGGTGGCGATAAAGTGATTGCCCCTTCTGCGATTGGTGTCGAAGGCACCGTGCCACGCATGCGCCACCTCACCTATCTAACGCCAACCCCAGCCAGCAAAGAAGAGATTCAGCGCTTAGTCGCCGATTTTGCCAAGGCCTCTCAAAACGCCATCGAAGCAGGCTTTGATGGTGTCGAGATCCACGGTGCAAACGGCTATCTCATCGACCAATTCCTTCACTACAGCAGCAACCAACGTGATGATGAGTATGGCCAAACAGCGGAAAATATGTCTCGTTTTGCGCTAGAAGTGATGGACGCTGTCGTGGAAGCGATCGGCGCGGATCGCGTTGGTCTGCGTCTCTCCCCTGGCGCTTACTTTAACGTCGAGGCCGACCCACGTGATCGTGACGTATTCGATTACTTGCTAAAGCAACTCGAAGTACGTGATT
>NZ_JCBDGG010000028.1:0-2241 GCF_059833835.1 Vibrio sp. R15-SG3-ISO1B
GGGTAAAGGGTCGCCCCCATTAACAAATGACGCGCATTAATGGCAAAGACGGTCACTAAAACGGGAATCAACGCGACCTCTTGTCCCCACATCTCTAACGTCGCGAACTGTGACGCCCCTGCGAAGACTAATCCACTCATCAGCATAATGGATAACGGTTCCAAGCCGACTTGGACCGCAGCGACACCAAACGCAATACCGAAGATAATCACAAAGAATGACAGCGGAACCAGCTCTCGAAAACCGTTCCAAACATCATGACGAGTAAAATGGTGCAGCTCAGTGCTGTCCACTTGTTGAGTTTGAGTAAGCATGACTTTTCCTAGCCCAGTGTGCAGTGAAGTGATTTGCCACTGATTTATTATAAGAGCGTCTATCAGTACCATGAATATGTGCTAGACGCAAAAGGGTTGTGACGATGAATATTTGCACGGATTGATGGCTTTTTATCTAAACGGTTCAGCGAGTTACAGTTTTTTGTTGACCGCTTCTCTCAATTCGTTAAAGTACACCTCGTTCTCACGGCAATCGCCGAAGAGAAATGGTGTAACCTTCGCATCTATTGCGTTGCCCTGGTGGTGGAATTGGTAGACACAAGGGATTTAAAATCCCTCGGCGTTCGCGCTGTGCCGGTTCAAGTCCGGCCCGGGGCACCATTAACTCAAGTAGAGCAGGCTTATCAAGTTGTAGATACAAAGGCGCGTTGGCAGAGTGGCTATGCAGCGGATTGCAAATCCGTGGACCTCGGTTCGACTCCGGGACGCGCCTCCATTCTTTCTCTATCAGAAACTCTCTTCTAAAGTTGGCGCAAAAATCGGCTTGTTGCGACTCTATTTTCCAATATTTTTCTTTGTGATTGATTTTTGAGTGACATACTCTTATCGAGCGACGTGTTAATCGTAACGTTCTCTCAAACAGATAAATGGAAAAAGCGCCGAGAGTATCGGCGCTTTTGTCTTATTCTCAGTAATCTAAAGGCTGCTGATGCGCACCTTATACTAGTGAGGTCAGCATCTCTTCACTGTACGGAGTGAGCGCTTGGCCCGATTTCACTTTTTCAACGTAATCTGGGTTGGCAATCAGAGGACGGCCAATCGCAAGTAAATCAAACTTGCCTGCTTCAATCGCCTCATTGCCGGTTTGAGCATCAAAACCACCCACGCCGATCAAGGTTTTCGAGTATTGAGCGCGCATGTATTGCGAGGCGGTACCGCCTAGGTGCTCAAATGCCATAGCGTCATCGAAAATGCCCACATGTAAGTAGGCCAAATCACGTACTTCGAGTTGCTTTAGCAAGTAATCGAATACGTCACGATCACGTGGGTCGGCCTCGACGTTAAAGTAAGCGCCAGGGGAGAGACGCAGACCAACGCGATCCGCGCCGATCGCTTCCACGACAGCGTCCATCACTTCTAGCGCAAAACGAGACATATTTTCCGCTGTTTGGCCATACTCATCATCACGTTGGTTGCTGCTGTAGTGAAGGAATTGGTCGATGAGATAGCCGTTTGCACCGTGGATCTCGACACCATCAAAGCCTGCTTCGATGGCGTTTTGAGAGGCCTTGGCAAAATCGGCGACTAAGCGCTGAATCTCTTCTTTGCTGGCTGGGGTTGGCGTTAGATAGGTGAGGTGGCGCATGCGTGGCACGGTGCCTTCGACACCAATCGCAGAAGGGGCAATCACTTTATCGCCACCAAAAAACGACGGGTGCGCAACGCGGCCGGTGTGCCATAGCTGAGCGAAGATCTTTCCGCCATTTTGATGCACACGCTGAGTGACTTTTTTCCAGCCCTCAATCTGCTTATCAGTAAAGAGCCCAGGGGTGTTAGGGTAGCCTTGACCGTCAGCACTGATCAAGGTCGCTTCGGTAATGATTAAGCCTGTGTCGGCGCGGCGGCCATAGTATTCCACCATTGCATCCGTTGGCACCAGATCCTCGTCAGACATGCAGCGAGTTAGGGGAGCCATCACAATGCGGTTGTTGAGCGTTAGCGTCTCATTGAGCTTGAACGGTTGAAATAGGGTATTCATCGACGTGTCCTTCGAGAGTATTTGAATGCCTATTCAAGTTAGAATATTTTGAATGCTCATTCAAGTATTTTTTGAATGCACATTCAACATCAGTTACTATGTGGGTATTCCAACCTTAAGAGTGATGTTATGCGCAGCGCAGAATTTGACCGTCAAGTGGTATTAAGGCAAGCAATGGCGAAGTTTGTCGAGAAAGGCTATGGCAAA